>NZ_JBXSQM010000003.1:0-113407 GCF_057063645.1 Lactobacillus sp. X-49 | reverse complement strand
ATACCATTCATATTGCCCAACGCACTTGAAAACATTGAACTATACGCTTCAAATGGATTATAACTCCAGATAAGCATAATTACCGCACCAACTAAAAATCCAGCTAAAATTGAAATTGTGAGCACTAAAAACTTTTTGATTCTAGGGGTTACTTTAAGCAACAGAGCTTCCTTCTTTCTTAACACCAGTCATTAATAGCCCCAGCTCTTCATCACTGGTTGTTTTTGGCATTACTTCACCAGAAATATTACCATCATGCAAAACAATAATTCGATCCGATAATTGCATAATTTCATCTAATTCATACGAAATCAGCAAAATAGCTTTACCTTTAGCTCGCTCTTGTAAGAGCTGTCGGTGAATATATTCAATTGCACCAACATCAAGACCACGTGTTGGTTGAAACGCAATAATCAAGTCACTATTTCGACTCAATTCCCGCGCAATAATTACTTTTTGTTGATTACCACCAGATAAGTCACTTACAGGCACACTGCTGCTAGTGGTACGAATATCAAATTGCTTAATCAACTGATTAGCATGCGAATTAATTACATCATGGTGCAAGACGTGATGATTAGAAAAAGGTGCTTGATAATATGATTGCAAAGCTAAATTATCCGAGATTGAAAAAGGCATAATTAAGCCATACTTTTGACGATCTGCTGGAATACATGAAACACCCGCTTCAGTGATTTCACGTACTTTTCGATTGGTCATTTCCTGTCCATTAATCAATATATGGCCAGCATTAACGTGCTGTAAGCCAGTTAATGCTCGAACCAATTCGTCTTGACCATTACCATCAATTCCTGCAACACCAAGAATTTCTCCAGCATGCAAATTAAAAGATAAGTCTTTTAATGCCATAATGTCTTGATTATTTTTAACTTGCAAATTATTAACCTGCAAGATAGTTTTACCCACTGTAGCAAGTGGTTTATCAAGACGCATATTAACATGACGCCCTACCATTAATTCTGCTAATCGATTATCAGTAACACCAGCAACATCAAATGTACCAACACTCTTGCCAGAACGAATTACAGTTACCCTATCAGCTACTCGTTTGATTTCTTCCAACTTATGAGTAATTAAAATGATTGCCTTACCTTCTTTAGATAACTCTTTCAAGATTTGAATAAACTCAGTAATTTCTTGTGGCGTTAATACAGCAGTGGGTTCATCAAAGATCATAATATCTGCGCCTCGATATAGTACTTTGAGAATTTCAACTCGTTGTTGTTGTGCTACCGTTATTTCACTAATTTTTTTATTAGGGTCAACATTTAAATTATAGCGTTGTGATAGCTCTTGAATTTGTTGAAAGGCTTTCCTAAAATCAAGTTTTGGTCCTTTAGTTGTTTCATGGCCTAAAATAATATTCTCTAAAACGGTAAAAGAATCCATTAGCATAAAATGTTGATGAACCATTCCTATCCCCAAGTCCTTAGCTACTGTCGGATTCTTGATTTTAACTTGCTGTCCACGAACCAATACTTTTCCAGAAGTAGGGGTTAATAGTCCTGACAAAATACTCATAAGGGTTGATTTACCTGCACCATTTTCACCAAGAAGAGCCAAAATTTCACCTTTTTTAAGTGTAAGATTGATATCATCATTGGCTCTTAAGCCGTCAAATTCCTTAACAATATGACGCATTTCGATTACATTAGCCGTGTTTTCCATTATTTGTTTTCCTTTTATAAAAAACTCTTTGTCACACACAAAGAGTTTTTTAAACACTCAATTATTTTTATTAGCTAACAGTTGGTTCTTCTTACTAAATCAAAAATAGGATTTTTTTAAACTACATAACACGCCAGTCACATAATTTTGTAGACATGCCCAACATACGGTCCTATAAAAATTATTTACTTGGATGAATTGGCACTTTAATTTCGTTGTCTATAATTTGTTGACGTGCTTCACGCGAATATTTCCATGCCGTATCACTTATCTGACCACGCTTAATTGAAACTCCGTTAGTCTTCAAACCATAAACCAGCTGTTGACCTCCGGGAAACTTACCTTCGTAAGCACGGTTAGCAATATCATATGTAGCTACGTCTACACCAGTAATAACAGAAGTTAAAACACAATTTTCTTTTTTACCATCTTTATTCTTGTAATTACCCAAATGTGATTGATCAACATCTACACCAATAGCCCAAACTTTTTTACCATCAGGACGGTTTTGATTGAGGGCCTTAGCTTCTTGGAAAAGACCATTACCGGCCAAACCGGAAGCGTGAAAAATAATGTCAGCTTTTTTAGCATACATTGATTGTGCAATGGCTTTTTCCTTATCAGCACTAGTAAAATCACCAACATATTGATTCAACAAAGTAATCTTCTTATGTAATTTCTTAGCCTGATCTTTAACTCCACGAGTAAATCCGGCATCAAAAAGATCAATAATATCACTATGCGTACCACCAATAAAACCAACGGTATTCGTCTTAGTTTCTGTGGCAGCAACAACACCTGCTAAATATGAAGCTTGTTCACTCTTAAAATTAGCTGAAGCAACATTCTTTTGCCCCTTAATCACATCGTCAATAATAACAAAGTTTCTTTTTGAATCCTTTTTAGCAGCGGCACTAACAGCATCTTTTAAGCTATAACCTACACCAAATATTGTTTGATATCCTGCTTTACTAGCTTGATCAAAGTTAGGTTCAAAATCAGCAGCACTACTTGATTGGAAATATTGATACCCGTTACGACCTCGATTTAAGTTGTGTTCTGAACCATATTTCTTAAATCCACGCCATGCAGACTGATTGAATGAATTATCATTAACACCTGCAGTATCGGTAATCAGAGCTATCGAGTGTTTCGCACTATTACCTGAATTTCCGCTTCCCCCCTGCTTTTTACCAGAACATGCAGTAAATGCTATCGCAGCCGCAGCTATCATTGTAGTGACAGTAAAAACTTTTTTAATCTTAGACTTCATAAATAATCCTCCTAATATTTCTTCCACTTAATAAAATATCAACATTTAGTGGTTATGTCAAAATTATGCCACAAGATAAAGTGTTGATGTGACAATGTTTTTATTTTTGCTCTAATTGCAAGTCCACCTAGGTAGAGCAAAATTTTGTATACACCAAAATTTGAAAAATAATTTTTTTACATTTAATTTTCGCAAAAGCCAAATCTTTTAATTAATACCTCGTTTTAACCCACTCGTTAAATATTCCATTCTGCCATAAATTCTTTGACAAAATTACGCATAAATTCTGTTCGCTGGTGAGCTTCTTTTCTTCCCCCCTCTGTATTCATTGTTTTTTCCAACTGGAATAATTTTTCATAAAAATGATTAATTGTTGTTTCTTGATGCTGGCGATATTGATCATGACTGAACAATTTTTGAGGTTTAATTTGTGGATCATAAATTAAATTTCCATGTGCGCCGCCATATGTAAAAGCCCGTGCAATTCCTATTGCTCCTAAACTTTCAATGCGGTCAGCATCTTGCACATAGGCGCCAGATAATGGTAATTGGTAATGGTGCTCAATGTTCTTAGAAAAAGACATATGTTGCATCGTAAATAAGATATCCTTAATCTCCAAATCTGTAAAACCAACCTGCGGTAACAGAGTCTTAATTTGCGTTAAAACTGATTCTGGAGCAGCACAAATCTTTTCATCAATCGTATCGTGTAGATAGCCTGCTGTTTGAATAATCGCCACCAATCTACTGTCAGAATGTGCATTCGGATTATCCTGCAAGTAAAGTTGACTGGCTAAATGTGCTACACGCTGTCCATGATAAAAGTCATGACCAGTCTTTTCGTCTTTTAATTGTTCTTTAACAAAATTAATTATTTTTCTTAAATCCAACTCAAGTATTCCTTTCCCTTAAACTAATTAGTTTAATGCGATAAATAGTTAATCATCCTTTGATCAGTTAATTCTAAAACCATCAAAATTTAATATTAACATATTTCGATAAGTAATTAGCATTAGCACTATATTAAAACCATCCTTAATTTATCTTAACAAAATCCGATAAATTAAAGATAACTATTTTATATGATGTTAATCAAAGCCGCTTCCCAGAGTTGAACTGAGGACCTCCTCCTTACCACGGGGGTGCTCTACCTGCTGAGCTAAAGCGGCAAGTCAATTGTAACAAAAAAATATTCGCCACGTTGGTGAATACCAAAATTTATTACAATTTTTGTATGACTGCATATCTTTACTAATTGAGCTGTAATCACAGCACTACGACATTATCAGTATCCATTTTTTTATCCACTCTGCAGTTTAATTTTGTGAATTCTTCAATACTTTTATCTCATTGCATACCTCGCTACTAACTATCAACTTTAATTGAATGTCAAAATCTTTAAACATACTTTTAGAATGGGGTTGTTCACCAAGAATTTCATATTCTTTACCCTTTATTGTTATTTATTTTTTATTGCAGTCAAAATAGCTTTTCCTATCGCTGTTGGTAGTAAATTAACTTTCAATAAATCATCAACCGCAATCCAAGATGGGAAATAAAGATTATCAGAATTTTGCCGTTTTTTTTCTTCACCACCAATTTTGGGCGCAGCAATATATGGAATTTGCTCACAAAAAAATACTTGTTCCTCAATTTGATCTGTTTTTGTGAATAAATATTCTAAATTTGTAGATACTAACTCAATTCCTAATTCTTCATGTATTTCTCGCACGGCTGTTTCTTGTGGACTTTCACGCCCTTTACTTCCGCCACCGGGAACTACCCAATAATCACGTCCATATTTAGTTCGATGAATTAACAAAACCTTATCGACTTTTTGATTATATAACACTACACGAGCTCGCATTTTTTTGCCTTTTCCAATCTAAAAACCCGCCACACAGCAATGCAGCGTGGCGGGTTCACGTTTAGTCTTTAATATTAACTAAAGTATACTTTCGCTTACCCTTACGGACGATTACGTATTTGCCCGCAAAAGCTCTATCAGGATCAATTTGATAATCAACTGATTTTTCACGATCACCATTAATATAAATGGCACCATTTGCAATATCTTCACGAGCTTGCCGTCTGGATGGTTCAATCTCTGTATCGACCAAGAAATCAACAATATTTTTTATTCCAGGTTCTGATTCAACAGTTGGAGCATTCTTAAGCCCTTGCTCAATCTGCTTAATTGATAAGTTTTTAATATCACCAGAAAACAATGAGGCTGTAATCATTTCTGCTTCAGCCAATCCTTCATCACCGTGCACAAATCTGGTTACTTCTTTAGCTAGTGTCTTTTGTGCTGTGCGTTTCCACGGCTCATTCTTAACTTGAATAGCTAAATCGTTAATTTCTTCTCGGCTTAAGAAAGTAAAGTACTTCAAATACTTAATAACATCACGATCATCTTGATTAATCCAAAATTGATAAAATTCATACGGACTGGTTTTTTCGGGATCAAGCCAGACAGCTCCACCAGCTGATTTACCAAATTTTGTACCATCGGCTTTTAGCATTAAAGGAATTGTTAGCCCAAAAGCTGGCCTTTCTGTCCCTAACAATTTATGAATCAAATCAATTCCCGCCGTAATATTGCCCCATTGATCACTACCACCAATTTGCATTTGAACATCATGGTCTTTGTTAAGATGATAAAAATCAATTGCCTGTAAAATTTGATAAGAAAATTCTGTGAAAGAAATACCATTTTCTAATCGACTGGCAACTACATCTTTATTCAGCATGTTGTTAACTTGGAAGTATTTGCCATAATCACGCAAAAAATCAATTAGACTTAATTTGTCTAGCCACTCAGCATTATTCACAATTTCAAAATTCTCGCTACCAAACAATTTTTCCATTTGCTTAGTTAAAGCCACTTCATTTTGATGCAATTTTTCTGCACTGAGTAAAACCCGCTCCGATTTTCGACCTGATGGATCACCAATATTTCCTGTCCCACCACCGATTACAATTACCGGATGATAACCAGCCAACTGAAATCTTTTTAGAATCATAAAGGGAATCAAATGACCAATATGAAGTGAGTCTCCAGTTGGATCAGTACCACAATATAGAGCTAATTCATCATGCTCTTGCAAATATTTAGCCAATCCAGCTTCGTCTGTTTGCTGATTGATTGCTCCACGCCATTTCAAATCTTCCAAAATATCAAAGTTTGCCATCTTTTTCCTCCAATAAAAAAGTCCCTAGATTCTAAATAGAATCTAGGGACGACTAAATTAATTATTTTAGCCGTGGTACCACCCACGTTTACGCTATTATCAGCGTCTCAACTACGGTCATTATTGGAACCACCCTACTTTGTATTTCACTATCATCAACCTGTCTAGCTCACACCAACCGCTAGTTCTCTGAACACTGAATTGAGATGTTACTTAACTATTACTCAAAATAATACTTATTTTTTATTGATAAGTCAATACCAATGTAGACTATTTATAAAACCCCTTGACCTGCAAACCATAAGCTTTTCCAGCAGTCATATCATACTGGATAGTTTCATAATCAGAAAGCAATTCTCTCTGCTCTTTAGTCAAATACTTCGGATCAATCACTTGACCCTTACGTCCAATTAATTCAAAACCTTTATCACCCTCAAAATTAATTGTGATTGCCGGTAATTTCTTGTGAACTTCCGTTAACAATGCTTGATATGGCGTCACTTTCGAATCAGTCTGTTGTAACATCATTGCAATGAAATCACTAGAACTAACAAAATTATTTGCCTTACGTGTCAATCTCATCTTTGCACCATGTTCACGTGCATATTTATTTGAGTAAATAAAGTAACGCGTTGAGTGCATTTGAACTGGGTATTTCGCAGTGTAGCTTTGTGAAAGAATACTTGGATAGTGATCACCATAAAAGACCAGCGTGATCGGTTTTTTAATCTTATCAATTTCATTCACGAACTGCTTAACGGCCCGATCAGTGTATTGAGTTCCTTTAACATAAGTTGCCATCTGTTCACGAACACCTGATGAATTGAATAAATCACCAGAAATTTTACCCATGTATTCATTATTCGGGTACCAGTTATTATATGGCATATGATTCTGAATAGAAATCAAATTGATAAATTGGCCACCTTGACGAGAATTAATTTGGTGTAAGCCGTTAGCATAAGTAGTGAAATCTGAATTATAACCACTACGACCCAATTTTTTCTGGTCAATAATCTTATATTTAGAGCCAGTATAAATAAATTTGTCAAACTTAAATCTGTGATAATCTTCTTGTCTTGAATAGTACGTTCCAATAAATGGATGAACCGCAGATTTGTAGTCAAAGTTCATTCCAATTGTAGGATAAAATTCATAATTAGGAACAACCTGAACATATGGTGTCAGGGTTGACTTAAACATCCCCATGTTCAGACCAGTCAATGTTTCCCATTCCATATTGGCAGTTCCACCACCATAACCGGCACTTAGCATCGTACCATAAGAAGAACGAGACTTCATTGATTCGATAAACTTAACTGGGTTAGGCACAGAATGTTCAAATCTAATAGTCGGAAAAGTGTTAGGATCAACAAAACTTTCACTCAAATTAAAGACGATCGTCTGATCACGCAGATCATTTTTTCTACCCTTGTTAATTTGAGCTGCTACTTTTGTATATTTTTGATCCAATTGCTTAATCGCTGAAGCAGAATAACCCGTTGGTTCATCCATGATTTGTAAATCAATATAATTCAAGAAGTTTAATACAGGACCGTTAACTTGAATATCACGTTCTGGATTACGAAACTTCTGTTTATTATCAAAACCACGGTTAATGTGGTAAATCATTCCACCATCGTGATTCAAACGAAATGGGGTCATGAACAGTAGCAAACTAAGCAATGCCCATATACCACGATGTTTCCATGATCCTCGTTTCTTGATTGAAAATTTACATTCCAAAAAGACATCAAGTGCAACTATAACAACTATTGCGATCAAGATTGCAATTACGGTTGTCTTGCCAATCATTGGTAACAAAGTACGCCAATTAACAATTTCACTTAATTCAGTCGGATAAATTGGCTCACCACGAAGGATTAATTTGATCTTATTAGCAACAGCCCAACCAATTGCAATTAGACTGACCAACATATTAGAAGTCCAATATCGTGTAGTCACAAAATATAGAATAGAAAACAATGCATCTAGAAAGATTGTTGTCAAAATAATGGCGAAAAATCTTGTTCCGAGCAAGTAAACGATCGCATTAATCGTTGATGCAGTGCTAATTTGGATACGCAATTTATCTGATTCAATTAAAAATGAACCAAAACTCAATATATAGAACCAAGTCCAAGTAAGAAGGTTAACACGATTAGTTACAATAAATTTAGCAAAAATTGACCAAGCTCGTTCACATATTTTAGCTAAATTAGATTCATGATCAAGATAATTAATGGTTCGAGCAAATGGCTTAATTTTAAATAAATATCGTTCAAGCACATCATCCCAAACAATAACTACTATAAACATTATCATAAGCATCAACAGCTTATTAACAGTTGATGAACCTGTGAAACGAAATGCATTCATGAATTTAGGAGAGATTGGCGCATCCATAAACATAATTACTGGAATCAAATAGCGCATTTGCCGCGGGCTAAAAGTCACAATAATCTTTTTAAAGATAAGAAAAACAGCAATAACCAATAAAAACATGAATGGGGATGATGGATTGTTTAAGAATTCACGATTCCAGTCACCGCCACCATTTCCAGAAATAATTTGCGACCAATAAACGGCATCAAAGCCAGATACTCCAATTACAACAATAAAAAACGAAAGTAGTCCAATAATTACAGATAAGGTCAGTAATTTACCATCAATCGAAACATTGGATAGGAACATGCCCCAAGCAAAAAAGAGCACTAAATAAAGACCATAAAATGAATATTGAAATGACAAATTACCCGCACTTAAAGCAAAACCTAAAAGCGTAAGCAGACTCAGTATCAGTAACTTCTGCTTTTCGGTTTGTTTACCGAGTAAGTCATATAAATACGGCTGTAGCAAAAGACTAAAAAATAACCCAGCAAATAAAACTGAAGTACTGGCAATAATCGGGAACAACATCCCCCATACTCGCCACATATTAAAGCTACTAGGCAATTTGAAGAAGAAAATAATGTAGTACACAATCAGCGTTACACTAGCAAGTAACCAGCATTTAAAACTTTCACTGACGCTCAGCTTTTTCTTGCTATAAACAGCACCAAAAACCATTGGTACAATCATTAAAGTTGCATTATGCAACATATTCGGTATAAAGCGAATAAAAGAATAATGTGCTCTAGAAGCAATTCCTTTCAAACTGTACATTTGTACTAGCATGAAAAGAGTTGCTACTAGAAGACAAACAATCTTGGCAGCTTTTAACGTTTTTTTATTTTTATTCATATTTCCAGTACATATCCTAACTAAAAGTAATGTTATTAATGAATTCGTCTTATACTTTATTATGTACAAGACATTCACTCTTTACCTTTACTCAGTAAAGAATTCTTGCAAATCACGCCTCAACTTTGAAGCCATGATTAATGTGACAGTCCCTGACACAATGACCTTTTCCTTAATCTGCATAATACAAGCTAAACCGCAGCCTAAACACTAAAGGAAAATTATTAAGTTTCGTATTCTTATCACCGATAGCAAAGTAATCAACAGTGCTGCTACGACAGCTTGGATATCTACATCACTACTAGCAATAAGCAACAACTTACCCTCTTGCTGCCTTTAGAATGATTCCAAAAGGAAAATATATCCTAAAATTAGTCCTAAACTCGAACAAATCAGTTCAATTTCCTTTGAAATAAATAATTGATCGGAATTAAACAAGTAGCTATCTTTAATAAGCCACTAATTCAAGTTATAATTCCCATTTTCTCTCAAATGGCAACCGTATTGGTAAACCCAACTCTAGCGTAATCTTGAAGAGCAATGCTACCCACAAACAACAACTAATCAGATACATGTCCAATTAAAGCTACATAAAGATGGGCCATCAATTTTCACCTTCTTCCTGCAGATCCCAATAGTCTTGATAAATATTATAATCTTGAGTAGCAGGATTAGTAAAATCAAAACCATGAGCTTTATTACGCTGATTTTGATAAGTTTCATTATTTTTAATCTGTTCAGGTTCTAATCCCAATTCTAAGCGTAAATAATCAGACACTCGTTGTAATTCCTGAGTCGACTGAACCTGATAAGAAGCACCTTCAATTGTGGCATTATGCCCATGAAGGTAATCATTTTTAACATTTTTAGTTGAATTGCGATAATTAAAAGCAATCTGCTGCAAAGCATCAAATGGTAAGTTGGTTTTTACATTACCAGAAATTGAAGTCAAAACTGAGTCCAATTTAGTTAATGTGTTGAGTGCTACCGCTTTTTTAATTAGCGTTGTAATTACTTGTCGCTGACGCTTCTGTCTGCCATAGTCTCCTTGCGGATCATCATAACGCATCCGTGAGTATGCCAAAGCACCACCGCCACCCATATGAGTTAACTGACCTTTTTTAAAAATATAGCCACCATACTCAAAACTAAGCGTTGGTCGTATCTTGATTCCACCAACATAGCGAATCAAACGCATTATGCCTTTCATATTAACTAAGGCATAATACTTGATTGGTATATTGACCAACTTAGAAACACTGGCCATTGACATTGCTACCCCACCCAATGGATATGCTGCATTAATTTTTTCGATCTGGAACTTTTTTGTACCAACCATTTGTGCCATCGTGTCACGTG
Source organism: Lactobacillus sp. X-49 (assembly GCF_057063645.1). Taxonomy (NCBI): domain Bacteria; kingdom Bacillati; phylum Bacillota; class Bacilli; order Lactobacillales; family Lactobacillaceae; genus Lactobacillus; species Lactobacillus sp. X-49. Next base: position 102,649 of record NZ_JBXSQM010000003.1, on the reverse strand, counting down.
GTACAGACATTAGTGTATAACGCTCTTTTTGCGGATTAACAACAGCAATAATGATTGTATCAGTGTTACCAATCTTTTCGGTACGATCAAGAGCTCCCGTATCCGTACCCATTAACAATACCGCAAACTTTTTCTTGCCGTTAAATTCACCCTTTTTTATCTGAACCTGATTATTGTTATCATAGGTATCATCAACTGCATTCTTGGTTCGACAATAAATATAAGCAGAGTATGCTACTACTGCGACAATTGCAAAAAACAAAATGATCGATATCCATTTTAAGAGACTCTTTTTCTTGTTGTAATCCTTTGCGTGTATTTCAACCCGACTTTTCTTCGGATGATTATCGTTGTGATCCATATTCTTCGTTTACCCAATTTTTAATTACAATGAGTATATTATAGCAAAAAAAACAAGCCGTTGCTGGCTTGTTTCTTGTATCTTATTAAAATCATTAACTTATTAATTCGCAGTTAATGTCATCGTAAATTCTGTACTTTGATTACCATTCAATATTTCATCATTCGTTGTAGCAATAAAATTTTTATCTTTTAAAACTAGTGTAAGATTTGTAGAAGCAAATTTCACTTTAATATCCATTTTGCTCAACTCAAATTCATTAATATTTTCTTTAATATCCCATTCTTCAGAAATTGGCAAAAGAAATTTTAATGAAAAAGGCATCTCTTTATGAGAATTGTTTTTCAAATAACATTTAATATTGATACGATTTTCCTCAAGTACATAGGATACAATCACTTCAAAATGATATGGAAACTTTTTATAACTTGCACTGTTATCAATTAGAGTTAAACTAACTCTTGCATCTCCTTTATCAACGACCGTCCATGGCAGAAGTTCGGCCAAATTTTTTTCATCTTGACCATTTTCTGCAAAGACAATCTTCAACCTATTTTGCGTGTCGCCATCTTTAAAATAATCAGACTGGTTATTCTTTGAAACAAGATTAACCAGTTGTGCTCCCTTTTCATCCACAGCAACTTGCAAGACGGAACTTTCAATTATTTGCATAACTTTCTCCAAACTTTCTCCTCCCTAGAAAATATCACTTTGATGGCATCAATTCAAGCTTAAAATTAATTCAAATTCTTCATTAATATAAAAAACACATTTATCAAGAATAGATAAGTAAAGCTAAATTAGCAATTATTCTATTAAAAACATTAAAATTATTAGCAAATTTCACTTTGATATATTATAATAATAGTGTTCCCGAGAATTATAAAATTAGTTTTTGGAACAAGTTAATAAGAAAACATCCCAAAGATATCTTTGGGATGTTTTTTTGAACAATTTTTTCTTATCTATTAAATATCCATATTAAAAATTCTTACTTTACATCTTTTTTGAATAGGCGCCATCCACTCAAAATTACAGTTACTAAGCAAATAATTGTTGAAATGATAAAAACTACGTGCATACCATAAATAAAGATCTCTGGTTGTTTAGGTAAATATGCGGTCACACGAGAGCCCTTTGCATGACTCATTGCCGCAAAAAGAACAGTTGTTGCGCTGGAAATTCCGATAACCATACCTAAATTTCTTGAAAGCGAGTTAATACTACCAGCAACACCTAAATCTTTCTGTTCAACAGAACTCATTACTAACGAATTATTTGGTGAACTGAAAATACCACTTCCAAGTCCCATGATGGCAATACTAATAATGAATAACCAAATTGACGAATTAAGGTTACACAAGGTATAACCAATTTGGCTAATTAGTAATAAAACTAAGCCAATAAAGGTAATCAATTTAGGACCAATTTTATCAGATAGCGTACCAGCAATAGGAGCCGCAAAAAGCTGAACAACTGGCAAAATCATTAAAATATAACCTGTTTGACTTGGAGCCAAGCTACGCGCATTTTCTAAATAAAAAGGAGTAACAACATTAAAGAAAAAGTTCGTTATAAAAATTAACAGTGCACACAATAAACTAATCGAAAAGTCAGGATTTTTAAACAAGTTAAATTGCAATAGCGGGTTTTCAGTATGGTTTTCAACAGAAACAAACCAGACAAAGCTGATAATTCCAATTATCAATAACGCTAAAACTGGCAAAGCTGTGAAGCCAAGCTGCTGACCTAAGAAAATTCCGCCGAATAAAGTAATCATTCCTAAAGCAAAACCAACTGAACCACTCTTATCAAGAGGAGCATTAGTAAATGTAATATCTTTAGGAAGATAAATTGCACCAATAATCGCAGCAATAATTCCAACGGGAACATTTAACCAAAAAATGTATGACCACGAAAGTTTACTCAAAATTAGGCCACCAAGACCAGGGCCTGCAATCGAACCCAGAGCCACAAAAGAACCAATTGTTCCTAGAGCTTTACCTCGTTCAGTCGAAGGAAAAATTTCTGTAATAATTCCGTTATTAGTGGCCATTGTCATCGCCGCACCAACTGCTTGAATAGCCCGTGCCAATAATAAGAACGGTAAATTGATTTTAATACCAGACAACAATGAACCTGCAATAAAGAAAATAGCTCCAAAACGAAAAATTTTTATTTTTCCTTGCAGGTCACTTAACTTTCCAAAAAATAAAATAAAACTACAAACAACAATTAAGTAAAGAGAAACAACCCATTCCGATTGACTCATCGGAATTCGTAAATCATTACTAATTACTGGTAATGCAATATTAACAATTGTTCCATCAAGTGTAGACATAAATGTAAATAGCCCAACAGCTACTAATATCCACCACCGATTTTTTTGCACCTTTTCGTTAGTTTGGTAACTTACAGTTTGCGACATTTTTACCAATCTCCTCAATTCAAATTTTAGTTAGGTACCTTATTTGATTAAATTATACACTTATTTTTGCAGTTGCCAAGTAGCAAAAAACAGCCACATTGATAATGTGACCGCTTTTACTTCTCATATAAGTACACTAAATACTAATTTTTAAAAATCATGAGCATGATAATAATATTTTTCGCACATCCCGAGGAGATTCGGCTTTGAGTAATCGTTCGACATTATTGTTGTCGCGGACAATATCAACTAATTGCTCCAAAGCTTTTTCATGTTCATGCTTTAATCCCGGTGAAAGAACAAATAAGCAAGTAACAGAAGCATATTGATTACATGTATTTATTTCTAATGAATGATCAAATAGAATCAACGACAAACCAATGTTTTTATTGCTAATACTAGGCGCAGCATGAGCTAAAAAAATATCATTAGCAATTAACATATAAGGTCCATATTGATTAATCAATTGTACGATTTTTTCAAAATAATACTGGTCAATAATTCCATCTCGTTCAAGTAAATTACATCCCAACTGAAGTGCTTTTTGCCAAGTTAAATCGGTAGTATTATTATGGTAAACCATGATGCGTTCAGTAGGTAATATACTACCTAATGTCGGTAAATTAGATTTCTTTACTTTTTTGCTTTTAGGGAAAATAAAATGATCAATGCTTTGTCTAAGTCCACTTTCATCCTTAACATCTGCATATTCATTTATAATTGATACTAAACTATTTACTACACTAGTATTATGCTCTACCTTAAGTGGATACTTCTGGCGCAAAATATTTTCAATTAGACTTTGATCATGCTTAGTTATAACTGCTCTAACATTAACTACAGGAATAGGATATTTTGTACTAGATAATATTGCTGTGCTAATAATCAATTTTGCTTGGTAATCATGTTTAAATATGTTAGGTAAATCTCGTATCTCAAGAGGTAAAGAAAATTTAATTAAGGGATACATCTTTCTGAGTTCTTGATAAAGCATCGCTGAAGTACCTATACCACTCGAGCAAACCACTAATACATCAGCTAGTGAAGCTCTTCTAAATTTATCGCTATTGGTTAAATCATGGTAATTTTTTTGACTAACCGATCCTAAATAAAGACATATCAGTGCTATTTCTTCACTTGGCAATTTTTTTCTTAAATAATTTTCTAATGGAGCACATGCAATCGTAGTAAACTTAATTAATTCTGGATATTGTCGTTTAATTTCATCTACTTCACTTGAAGAAAATGGTACGTCAAATTTCACTCTAAAAAAAGTAGCATATAAATGATTACATAAAACCTTAGTAAATAATTTATAAGAAATTTGTTGTTCAGTTAATTGTTCATATCTAAAAATAATATCCTGAGCAATATTATTTAAATCCTTATATAAATTTTTATTAACACAATTAACTTCTGTAGCTTGTGAACAAAGTATAATTTTACTAAAAAAAACTATTTCACCATTGCAAACTTTTTCCCCAATAAGTGACCGCAATAAATCTTCACATGTTGTCAAAACATTTGTCGTATTGGTTGCTATCCAATTATATTCTGAATCTTCTTGAATAGTAAATTTTTTTAATATTCTCCACTTTATAAAAACCAACAAATAGGCTAACTGTTCTATTGAATTTTCTGAAAAATTAATTTTCATTCGTTGTTGGGTATTAATGACTAGTTGCCTAGCTTTTGAAATAGAATAACGTAAGTCTTTAATAAAAGAATAAGTTAACCTATTTTGATAAAGTAATAATTTATAAATTGTTAATCTAATTGCCACTTCATTACCAGTAATTTTATGACCCATTCTAGAGCTAGCAATTTTTAATTGAGGAAACCTTCCATTAATTGTCTTAAAATCTTTAATGATGGTGTTACGAGAACAATTAAATTTCTTAGCTAATTTATTAATAGATAAATAATCATCTTGTATTAACAATAAAATAATAACCGTTTGACGATCAATAGAATGTAAATTGTTTTCATAATTATAATCTTGTTTTGAAACCATTATGTTACGTTCATTAATCAATTTTTTTCTTGTACGATTCGTAATTTTATAACCATACCTAGGAACATTAACAATTTCATCTAAATTATGCTTACGTAAATTTTGATTGATTGTTTCTAACCAATTAAAAGCAGTTCTCCGAGATATGTTAAAAGTTTCAATAATTTCTTTTAAGCTAACAAAATCTGATGATTTAATTAAATAATTTAATAATCGATTAGCCCTAATCAAACTGGTAGAATTGCTTGCCACCACGTTTATCACCCTTCAAATTTAGTAACATAGCAATTTGCCCAAAATATCACAGACTTAATTTATCAATTACTTCATTTATTACTTGATCAATACCAATATTGGTTAATAATGGAAGTCCATTAATAACTGGTGTACTAACTGCATCATTATCATATTGAGTTGTCGTTATAACTAGGTCATAATCATTTGCAAGTGATTCTACTTGAGCAACTGATGACTGACCTAACGTATATTTGTTTTCTGAAATACCTCTCTTAGATAATTCTTCTTGTAACTTATTCATTGCCGATGTACTAGTAACAACACCTGCTCCACATGCAACTAAAATCTTTTTCATAAAAATTACTCCTTAAAACCTTTTTATTTTTTTACTGCCATTTGTTTTTCTTCTGCAATAATTTTTGTTCTGTTCCACCAGCATAATCCTAAAATCAAAACAATTCCTACTATATACGCTACCAATTTAAATGGGGCTACTTGAACAATCAACCATGGATATGGATTTGAACCATAATCAATACTAGAAATCAATGATGAGCCTTTAGGAATACTAAAATGAGCTGCTATTGCACATTTAGTAATTAATGGTGCCAAATTAGTACCAATCCATAACCCTAATACGACATTAATCGCACCAATAATAAATGATCTAAAGAAATCACCATGAGTAATTGATACAATTAGTGGAAACATAAATACGAATCCAACAAGTCCAATTGTCGGTAAGAATTGATTACCTGGTAAAATGAAAGCAAATAATAAAGCAACCGGAATCATTAAAGTAGCACATGCCAAAACAACTGGACTACCTATACCTACGGCAGTATCCATTCCAATATAAATTTTTCTTTTACCTGAAAACTTCTTTTGGGTAAATGCTTGAATTGCATTTGATACCGGTACAACACCTTGTAACAGTAACGCAGCCATTTTAGGTGTAATAATCATTACTGCCGATAAGGTTACACCCATCAACATTATCTTACCTAATTTAGTAGCTACACTCATTCCTGGAATAAAGCCATAAGCCAAAATTCCAATAATAATACCAATAGCGAATCCTAAAAGAGTAGGCTCACCCCATGAACCAAATTTTTTATTAAAATCTTTAGCATCCATATGGATCTTGTTAATTCCAGGAATTTTATCAATAATCCAGTTAAATACAATGGCAATCGGAACAAATGAACCGGCATATCCATGAGGAATTGAAATTCCTGGCAATCCTAAATATTTTTCAGAAAGTGGTGCAGTTCTATCCGCAGTTACCATTATCACAATCATATTTACACTAGCTAAAAAAAGGCTAAGTACAATATCTTTAGTTAAAGCGTATACTAATGATCCACTGAATGCAAAATGCCAAAAGTCCCAAATATCAACATCTATTGTTGATGTAGTTTTTGTTAATAACATCAAAACATTTATAGCAATTCCAAGAGGAATCATACTTACACCAACAGCTGTACCATATGCAATAGCTGATGCTGATGGCCAGCCAACATCAATTACTTGCAAATTTAAGTGCATAACTTGGATCATATTTTTAATGGCCGGATTCATTACATCAGTTAAAATAGAAACAGTAGCATTTAATCCAATAAATCCGATCCCCACCATTAAGCCACCACGTAGCGCTTTTGTAAAAGGAACTCTTACACATAAGCCAAATATCAACATAATAATTGGAATTAGAACAGTTGGACCTAAACCAACAATATACATAATGAAATCAATGATAGGTTTCATAAATATTTCCTCCCATAAACTTTATTTAAATTTGCTTTGAAATAGCTTTATATAATTCAACATTATTTTTAAGTTGTATTAAATTACTTAATAAATCTTGGTTTTGAAATAGCGCCATTAATTTTTGTAACATTTTTACCTGTCCATGAGATGTTTTTAATGCTAGCATTACCACAATCTGGACTTCCAAAGTTTCATTTGTAATGGCCATATTATGAAATTTTATAGGATGAGCTAAAGTTGCAAAGGCAATAGCAGCTTCATTGACATACTGAATATCAGTATGAGGAATAGCAACGGCAATTTCACCACTAGGTAATCCAGTAGGATGAACTTGCTCTCTGTCTTTAACGGCTTGCTCAAATGTATCTTTAACTTTCCCTTGTTTTTTCAATTGTTGGGCTAAATAATGAATAATTTCATCACTGCTATTAAGATTTATTCTTGCAAAAACTAATGATTGATTTAAAAGTTCCATCAATTCACTTCTTTCTTTATTGTTTCTTTTTAAATTTAAGCACTTACAAAATCAATTTTTAAGTCAATTACATGACAAAATTTAGTGCAATCAATTAACTATTAAAGTTATTATTTTTTGCATGTAATTTTGATACAGGATTATTTTGTCCATAATACGCAGCTTTTCCATGCTTACGATAATAGTGCTTGTTTAACAAATAATGTGGTAACTCACAATTTGCTCGTGTTAATTGCATAGTATGATAATCTTCTTCTGCTACTGTCTCTAGCACTTTGGCATTATAAACCGCCTTTTCAGGCGTTTCTCCCCAACAAAAAGGTCCATGATGACTAATAAGTACACCAGGTGTCGCTTTATAATCAAGATTTCTTTCTTCAAAAGTACGGACAATTGAAACACCAGTATATTTTTCATAATCTGATGCAATTTCACTTTGAGAAAGAGAATCAGAAACTGGAATTGCATCATAAAACGTATCAGCATGAGTCGTATTCATTGCTGGAATATCCATTTTAGCTGCAGCAAACGATACGGCCCATGGAGAATGTGTATGTGCAATGCCGCCAATTTCTCCAAATTTACGATATAAAATAACATGAGTTGGAGTATCACTTGATGGATTTAGATCACCTTCGATTATTCTACCCTGCAGATTAATTACAACCATGTCTTGAGGTTTCAATTGTTGGTAATCAACTCCAGATGGTTTTATAACAAATAAACCACTTTCTCTATCGATTCCTGAAACATTACCCCAAGTAAATGTAACTAATCCTAACTGCGGTAATTGCATATTTGCTTTATAAACCTTTTCTTTTAGTTTTTCTAACATTTATTTACCTTCTTTCTTTAGATTTCAATATGTTCTCTTAAAATTATTTAACTATTTTATAAGTCATGCTTTAAGTCAAGATTTATACTTATTTTTAGTGCAACCGATTAACTAATAATTTTCTACAAAACAAAAAGCACACCATATATAGTGTGCTTAAAATTCAATATATTATTATCTCTTTGAGCATCTATATCCTGCCCTAATTGCTTCTTTTTCAGAGTTAAAATATATCGCATTAACCATATTTAGACGATAACTATGTTGCCCAGGTACATGATAAATTTTTGAATTACGGTTGCCAATAATTCTTTTAGTTCCTGTTTCTATGTACCGATGTATTTTATGTAAATAATTACGGGATTGTCTGTGATACCCTTTAGCTTGAACTACCATTGTTGGTTGAAGAATGTCTTTATCTAGAAGATTGATCAAACCACAACTACTTAGTAATAGCAATACAGGTAATAATATTTTTAATAGTCGATTTTTCATTTAAGTACCTCAATCAATAATTAAATATCACTTATATTATTATAACAAATCATTAAATCATGTCGAAACACTATAAGTATTTTTGGCTAGTTCTTTTAGCTTTTAATTATATTTATCAAAAATTCTTCCACTTACTTGATAATCAATAACTTACTGGCTAAATCATAAAAGTTAGCTTTGACCCATTATCTTGGTAAACAAACAATTTTGTATTACAATTATAGTTATCTAAAAAAAGTGGTTATCTTACAGAATTTTCAAACTAAATATAGTAGCGACATGATTTCTGCTCAAATTTTTAGTTAGAAAGAGGACAATATGATTGATAATACCCCTCATCAAACCAAAGCATATCTTGCTGGCGTTAATTTAAATGACCCTAATTTTGACTACTACATGACTGAGCTTGCTAACTTAGCCGAAGCAGATAATATGGAAGTTGTTGGCCAATCACGGCAAAACGCAGAAAAAGTAGTTACTGGTACTTACCTAGGTCTTGGTAAAATTAACGAAATTAAAGAGATGGCACGCGGATTAAAGGCTAAAATTCTTATATTAAACGATGAACTTTCACCAGTCCAAATCCGCAATTTAGAAAATCTAACTAAATTACAAGTTATTGATCGCACAGAATTAATTCTTGAAATTTTTTCTAATCGTGCACGAACTAAACAGGCCAAATTGCAGGTCCAATTAGCACGTTTACAGTACGAACTGCCACGTTTACATCCATCGCAAAACAACCTAGACCAGCAACGAGGAGGTGGTTTTGCCAACCGTGGTGCTGGAGAATCAAAGCTGGAATTGAATCGGCGAACACTGGGTAAGCAAATCTCTGCTATTAAGCAAGAACTAAAAGCAATTTCGGAACAAGAAGAAATCAAAGCTAAACGTCGCAATCAAAACCATATTCCAAAAGTAGCTCTTGTCGGCTACACCAACGCTGGAAAATCTACGACAATGAATGGACTTTTGAAAAAATTTTCTCAAGAAAATCATGATAAACAGGTTTTTGCTAAAAATATGCTTTTTGCTACCCTAGATACAAGTGTACGCCGCATTGAATTAAATAATAACTTTAGCTTTATTCTTTCCGACACGGTTGGGTTTATTTCTAAGTTACCACATAAGTTAGTTGAATCATTCAAAGCCACTTTACAGGAAGTCAAAGATGCTGATTTGTTAATCAACGTTGTTGACGCTGCTGATCCTAACATGATTCAAATGATTCGAACTACACAAGACGTACTAACTGAAATCGGGGTAAAAGATACACCAATGATTACAGCTTATAATAAAGCTGATAAAGCCAATCGTAATTATCCCCAAATTGAAGGTAATAATATTTTGTATTCAGCTATTGATACAGCTTCAATCACTACTTTAGCTAAGTTAATTACTAAACGAGTATTTGCTGATTATCAAAAAGTTGATTTACTCTTGCCACTATCTGCTGGTAAGACTCTAGCTCAATTACATGAAGACACGCAAATTATTAGTGAAACTTATCAATCTGATGGTGTTCACCTAACTGTGCGCATGTCTTCGCAAAAGCAAAACCAATTCACACAATACGTCGTATAAGTATAATATTTATTCAAGCAAAAGAGACCTTTAAATTAAGGCCTCTTTTTATTAATTATAAGAAAAATTATTGTATCACTCGTTTAGCAATACAAGGATAAAAATAAGAACTAATTGTTTGTTGCACCACTCCTTGGTCTGGACTTGCTGCATTCACATATTGATTATTGCCAATGTAGATACCAACATGGTACGGGGCATCAGGAGATCCCCAATACAATAAGTCTCCCGGTTGCAGTTGATTCATTGCAACTGTTACTCCTACTTTAACCTGATCAGTAGTTACTCGCGGCAAGCTTATTCCACCAACTTTGTTATAAATATACTGGACAAGTCCTGAACAGTCAAAATTATCGGGGCCATTTCCACCCCATGCATATCCTTTACCAACCTGACTTCTTGCTAAATCAGCTACAGCTTTGGCACGTTTATTTACTTCAACAGTTGCAGTCTGTTTATTAACTGATGTTTTTTCGATCCCTTTAATTTTATTGATATTTAACTTACTAATAATAACCTTATTTTTAGGCTTGGCTACCTGATTCACAACTCTTTGCCTTTTACGTTCTTTTTGACGGTTATTTCTATTATTCTTTTTCTTAGCAACAATTGATTTACTTTTAGTCTGATTTATATCGACTGTATAACGTGCTTCAATCCATTCATTAGGACCAATGCGATACCATAACCGCTGCTTACGGTCTACAGCAACTTCAACAACGTTCCATTTACTTTTGTCTTTTGCATGAAAGGCAATTAATTGTCCACCATCATAATTAGTCCAAATTTTCACACTTTTTCCGGGTAAATAATTAATCTGAACACGCTTGATCGGTGCTTTTAATGTTGCGGCATTCACCATTTTTTGAGGTACAGCAGTCACTACACCAGTTATAGTTATTGCTGCTGCTAACCCCATTTTCCAAAAATTCCGCTTCATAAATCCATATTCTCCTTATTAGTAGCCTAAAGTAATCAAAAGAAATAATATTAACTTTATTTTAACTGCTTAAAGTTTTTAATCAAGTTACAGCCATCTTAATGTTAACAAAAAAGCACCTAGACTATCTCCAAGTGCAATTTTTTTGCTTATTTAGTTATTTGACTAGTCAAGCACGCGCTTGGCAACTGAGGGGTAGAAGTATGAACTTAAACTGTCCTTGACAACACCTTGTCCTGGTGCTGCTGCATGAATATATTGATTATTACCAATATAAATACCTACATGATAAGGAGCATTAGGTGACCCCCAGAATAAAAGATCTGAAGGTCTCAAATTTTGCATTGAAACTGTCTTGCCTTGTTTGACTTGAGTATAAGTCGAACGACTAACCTCTTTACCCGCAGCCTTGTTATAAACATATTGAACTAAGCCTGAGCAATCAAACGCACCAGGACCATTACTTCCCCAAGCATAAGCTTTCCCAACTTCTGCATTGGCTAAGTCTACAACTTTCTCCGCCTGTGTTGAACTGATAGAAGATGCTAGACTTTTTTGAACTACTTTTTTAATATGACGAGCAGGCTTAACAGTATAACGAGCTAATATCCATTGATTATCGCCTATTTGATACCAAGTTCTACCTTTCTCATCAACTGCACTACTCAACACTGAAACTGTCTTGCCATGCTTAATTCTTTCGCCGGTAAAAGTTGGATTCTCGTAATTATCCCAAACATTGATACCGTATCCAGGAATATAATTAATTTTGACTTTTTCAGTTGCCGCATCAACATCAGAAGATGTCAATTTTGTATTAACAGTGGTAGCAACCCCAATACTAGTAACTGCTAGAGCGGCGGCCGTGGTAAATTTTACTAAATTACTCTTAACTTTCAAAATTAAATTCCCCCCAATATTATGTTTATTTTCAATCAAATAATATTTAAACAATATTTATCTACTTCTACATACATTTATAATTCTACTCGTGCAGTGTTACAAAAATGTTACAAAAATAATACTGATACGTAAAAAAGCCCTATCAGGAATTTTGCTCTTGAAGGACTAAAATTTGGATTCTTGTATTTTAGAAATATTGTTGATTTTGATTAGTTTTATTCAATTATTCTCTTTGCAGCAGAAGGATAAAAGTAAGCACTCATTGGTTGCTGTAATACACCTTGATCAGGAGTTGCAGCATGAACGAACTGGTTATCACCTACGTAAATTCCAACGTGGTAAGGAGCAGCAGCTGACCCCCAAAATAACAAATCGCCCTTTTTAAGTTTCTTCAAAGAAACATTCTTACCAAGTGTCACTTGAGAGTAAGTAGTTCTTGGCAGTTGGGTATTACCAGCTTTTCGATAAACGTACTGTACTAAACCCGAACAATCAAAATAATAAGGACCAGTTGCACCATATACATAACCTTTTCCCACCTGCTTTTTAGCAAGTCGTACAACAGCATTACGGGATTTAGTTATAGAATTAGCACTAACATCATTTGATGTAGTCACCAAAGCTGTACCAGCAGTCGTAGTTCCTATTAAAAACAATGCTACTACTGCAATTATCTTTATTAACCCATATTTATGACCGTGTTTCAAAACCAATCTCTTCTCTCAACTAAATATTTCTTATTGTTTCTTGTTTAATTTGCTAGTTAACTTGACTAACAATCTATATACTACTCAATAAATGTTACACATTCATGTCAAAGAAGCTACAAAACATTAAGAATTAGTCGAAGTGTAATTTTAAAACTCTACGATTAGGCTTAGGCTTTTAATAATTTTGGTACTAATGTTGCAAGTTTTTTTGTGGTAGTGGTCCAATCATCATTAACTAATATGTGAGCTTGTTTCTTTAGGCTTTTTGGTAATTCGTTTAATTCACTGCCACTTAGACGTTCACTAATTTTGGCTGGACTGTCACCTCTTTGCATTAATCGTGCTGCTAATTCTTTTTTAGTACTGGTAGTAACATACAAAAAATAAACTTGCTGTTTCAAGGCCGTAAGATACGACCTAACGCCATTAATATCAACAATTAGTGAAACTAATTCATGTTCTTGCCAAGCTTCATCTAAAGCCTCTTTACTAGAGCCATATTGGTAAGAGCCATACTTAATATGTTCGAAAAAATGTAGTTTTTCAAAACTTGCATTGCTTTCAAAATAATATGATTGATTAGGCACTTCTTCTTGGCGCATGGGTCTGGTCGTATGCGTCACTACTCGTGGAATAGCAAATTCGCGAGTCAAATATTCCGAAATAGTAGTTTTACCAGCACCGCTCGGGCCAGCAATTAAAATTAATTTTCGCATAATCCAAGCCCCCTTTACTTGAAAACCATTTGCTTTTATAATAATATCTTTCTATTATAATGAAACATGGGTAAGAGAGGAAGTAAAAATTATCATGAAAAAAACAGATGTAAAAATAGATGATATTCTGAGTGCAAAATCTGAAGAAGAACTCACCCAACCCTTTATTGGCAAGGTTGAAAAAATTTACGAAAATTCTGCCCTGTTAAAGATCATTGACTTTGATCCCGTCGATAAAACTTCAGTTGGTGATCTTAATCATAAGATTGTCGTCAACTTTAAGAATTTAAAGACTGCACCTAAGCGCAAAATCAAAGAAATTCGAGACCTTGCAGAGAGCGATGTCAAAGTTGAAAAAATTGCCAAAACTGACCAGATATCAGAGCAAAATCCTACTGAAAAGCAAACTAATGATAAATAATAGTTTCTCTAGTGTGTTTTAAACAAAAAAGCGCAATTTCTTGTTAACAAAAATTGCGCTTTTTTAGTATGAATTAATACCTAATGTAAGGTAAACCCAAACTTTCACTAAAACTATGATCGCTAGTTTAACTAAAAATAGAGTCTCTCTTAGCGTAAAATAACTACCCTTAAGTAAACCTAGTCAGGACTCACTGAATCTCAGCTACCATCTGTGGCTTTTGCATTGCTACCTTGCAAAAACATTCCTACTGTTCAATTTTTAAAAATATAATTAGCTCTAAAACCCGCTGAATTAAAGTTAATCCAACGGGATGACTTCAAAAATGACGCTCTCTTTAGTTTGTCCTAACCTCGCAGTAATAAGAATAAGCAATAAACTTATTATTTCTTCCAAAAACTGCTATAAGTTAACACTTCTTAAAATTGTGGGGCATTCAACTTTTGAATAACACATTTAGCAACATCATATATAAGCAATGAATTATGATAGGTATTTATTAATTATAAATACCAAATATATCATATTAAGTGGTAATAAATAGGGCTTAAAAGCTATTACTAAATGTGCTTAAGGATATGATATATCATTTTTACAGCTCGTACAGATTATATAAAAAAAAAAAAAAAAAACAATATAAAATTACCTGTCTTTCAAATAGAAGCAAGTACATTTTCAACTGATTATTACCTCATTTTTGTTGTCATAATTGGGGTAACAAGCAATTTTCAAATTAATAATAAGTAATAAAAAACTATTTAATTACCGTGCAAAAATAGTAATTAAAGCAGATCGAACTATTAGTTATCGTTAAAGCCTTTTTTTTTACGCTATTTTTGCCTACAATTAACTAATAAATATTTATTACTTGGAGAAAAAAAGTGAAAGAAAAAGTAAAAACCATTCTATTTTGGTTCATCCTCAGTCAACCGTTTTTAGATTTATATTGGTTCTATCATGGAGAGTTAGCCAATATTTTGCCATTTACCTTACCTACTATTATTCGTCTTGTGACAATTGGAATACTACTAGTACTTTTCTTTAGTCAAAAAAAGGCACGCAATCAGCTAATTAACCACAAATGGCTATTTTGTTATCTGTTAGCTTTATTCATTTATTCGGTATTGCATCTTCTCCATGTTAAAAACTTTACCAGTATTAATCCCAGTGGCTATAATTACTCAACTAGTGGTGAAATTTTTTACTTAATTAGGATGATATTGCCCTTAATTGTCTTATATTTAACTTCAGAATTGCACTTTAGTGCGTTAAATTTACGCCAAGTAATCACAGGAATTTCAACGCTTTTCTCCGGAACAATTGTCGTATCTAATTTATTCGTAATTTCATTAAGATCTTACGAATCCGGAACGATCAGTACCAATATTTTTGCTTGGTTCTTTAATACCAATATTGGTTACTCACACTTAGCTTCAAAAGGTTTTTTCAATTTTACCAATATGATTTCAGCAGTCTTATTCATGCTGTTACCACTTATGATCTACTATCTATTCACCAATTTTAATTGGCGCATTGTCACTTTAAATATCATTCAGGCACTGGCAATGGTGGAAATTGGGACAAAGGTTGCAGCAATTGGCTTAATTGGGGGAATAATCATTTGTTTAGGATTATTTCTTTTCCATAAGTACCTAATTAAAGACGTTAAGTCAGATGGGCGAGCTTTATTAGTGGTTATTTTGCTTGGAATATCTGCTACTGGATTAATAACTATAGGTCCGGCTGTTCAACGCTACCATTATGAAATTTATTTAGCAAAACAGTCCGACCATGATTTAACTAAAGCAAAGCAAGAACTAACGCAGGGACTTAAAAAGTATCCTACAGGAAATAAGCGCACTGAATTTTTACAGTGCTATATTAAACAATACTACCAAGTATACGCTCTTAATCCTAAATTTGTTTTTAAAAGTTATCCTTACCAATATGATCCCGAATTTTGGCTGCAGATTATGCATGAACCGGGCCAAAGTCGCATGGGAAATCGTCATATTGAACAAGCAATGCTTAAGCAAGTTGTTAAAACTAATAATAACTTGGGTGACAAGTTCTTCGGCATTTCTTATGTGCGTGAGAACAATATTTTTAATCTTGAGCGCGACTTTTCTGCTCAAATTTACTCCTTGGGTTGGCTGGGGATGATACTCTTTGTTAGCCCGTACTTAATTATTATCATTTATGCAATCTACCGCTGGTTGCGGTATCAATCTACTCGAACTTACTTAGTAAGCTCACTCATTCTTTCAAGCAGCTTTATTTTGCTAGCTGCTTTCTCTTCCGGTAATGTCCTTGATTTCCTAACCGCCAGCTTTATTCTTGCCTTTATCGAGGGTAGTTTGTTGAAATATTCGTAACACTAAATAATTAAAACAGGTAACTAACCATTATTTTGGCTGTTACCTGTTTTTAGTTATTTTTGCTTAATAAACGAAGCATCTGGAATTCTAATTAAATAATAGCGAGTAGCAGTATGACCAGCATGTAACCCAATACCATTTTGCCACACCGGTTTATACTTTGCTGTATAAACCGCTACATAGGCTCGTTGATATTTGCGATCCTGCTTTCTTAATTCTTTTTCATTATATGGAATCCGAGCAGCGTTTATATCTAAGGGATTCTTATCATAGGCCACTGTCGCAAAATTACTTGAAACTGTTGTTTTATTCCCAGCACAATAGTAGGTGTATGTCTGGGTACCAATTTTTTTCTTTTTTGAATCAATCGTTACATAACTGGAGTTACCAGCTCCCGTATTAATAATTAATGGTTGATACGTAATAGTTGATGAAATTTCACTCGTATCTTCAAGATCAGGATTATCGAGCATTGTTTTACCAAAAAGGTATCCGACTCCGATTAGCAAAACCAGAACTTCTAAAAGATCGATTAATAAATTGGGCCAATTAAATTGCTGATGCTTCTTGATAATCATCGCTAAATGACGTTTACGAATATTTTGAACAATAAACACCAGATAAAGAATAGCGATAACCCATAATAAAACACCAAGAAAATTCCAGCTTATCATAATAGACCTCCTATAAGTTCCATTATATTGTAAAAAGTTTATTTTGGATAGGTGCTTTAAATGAATGTCACTTCATCAACCAAATTTTACTCACTCCAAATTAACCCTTGCTTGTACTTACCTTTTTATTACTTACTGTCTTGCTTTTTACTGGTGTCTCATTTTTTTGATACTCACGCACTTGATGGAGTTTAGCCATTACCGCATCAACAAGACGCTCACTCACTTCATCTTCATTTTCAATGAGTTCCTTATCCGTAGCCAATTGGTCAATTCGAAAGTCAGATGCATTCAAATAATCTGATTCAGTCTCAAAATAAACATTCAGAGGTTGTTTCGTATTTTCATCAAAGAAATTAGCAATTTTCTTATAATCACTGTAAGGCAAGTTGATAATATTATTTTCTATCGCGAATGTAACTGGTCGCTGTCCTGTCACTTCAAGAGCAATATGTCCTAAAGAATCATGCCTTATTGCCGCCCCCAACTCTTTCACCATCTTAGATGCCAATGTCTTAATTTTGGTTTTCGATTTGCTAATTTCAGCGTACTTAATCGTTTCTAAATCTTCTAAATAATCTTGCTGTTCAATTTTATTGGTTAAATCGATTAAATTGATTTTCAAAGTAAAAGTCCTTTTCAAATTTAAAACTTAGTTATTAGTCTTCTATAACGATACTCAAATTCTTACCCAAAAACAATTTATTTTTATTTCTTTTAAAATTATTTTTAAAAAACACCAAATTTAAAAAACAAAATTATTTTGCCAAAAGTTAAATTGTTATCACAAAATCACTTTATTTATAAGTGTTTTGCCCAAAAATAAAATAACAAAATTATTTATATTTTTGCGAAAACGCATTATTTTTGTTAGCTACTTCGGAAACGTAGCTATGACCACTTTACAAGCGTTTTCATCTAGAGTAAATTTATCATACAGATAAAAAATTAAATTAATTTTTTAGTGAAAGGTAGACAAAAATGTCAGATAAAGTTTATACAGATTATTTCTATAAATCAGCCGACTTTGATAAAAATCATAATATGGGGTACAAAGAACTTCATATTCCAGAAGGTGTCGATGCACAGCCTCTAATTGTACCACCAGTTTTGGAGCCAGATAAGCAGGAAGGTAACGATATTTGGTTTACAATTGAATCTCAAGAAGGAGAATTCCAATTTTTACCAGGTAAAAAAACACATACTTGGGGATATAATTTCCCCGTCCTTGGTAAAACCATGGTCTTAACAAAGGGACAAAATGTTCATGTCACACTAAAAAATAGCTTACCCGAGTTAACAACCTATCATTGGCACGGAATGGAAGTTCCAGGACCTGGAGCAGACGGTGCATGTCATTCACCTGTATATCCTGGAGAAGAAAAGCACATTGAGTTCACTGTTAACCAACCCGCTGCCTTAACATGGCTACATGCTCATCCATGTCCATCAACTGCTGCCCAAGTTTGGATGGGGTTAGCAATGGGGGTTGTAGTAACTGACGAAAATGAGGCTAAGCTACCAATTCCTAAGACTTATGGCAAAGATGAATTTCCAATTATTTTACAAGATCGAATTTTCCATGAAGACAACCAATTTGATTACAAGGCAGATTATAATGCTATGGGAATCTTTGGTGATGTTCCTGTTATCAATGCTGTGATTAAACCTTATGTTGATGTAACTACTCAAAAGGTTCGTTTACTATTCTTAGGTGGCTCAAACCGACGAGAATGGCGACTCCACTTTACTGATGATCTTGTAATGACTCAGATCGCTGGTGATGATTCTTTCTTGGAACATCCTGTGAAAATGACTAAGGTTTTAATCGGGCCCGGTGAACGTCAACAAGTTGTCGTTGATTTTGGTGCATATCATGATGGCGATATCGTTAACCTATATACTGATGACTTCAAATTGGTTGAATTTAGAATTCATAAGTACGAAAAAGACGACAGCGTTATTCCTGACACATTATTTACGCCAAATGATCCTGAAGTTAATCCAGATGCAGAAGTACGTAAAGTAACAATGGATAATCACAACATGATCAATGGCAAGCAATTTTCAATGCAGAGAATTGATATGAAGCAAAAGCTAATGAGCACTGAATATTGGGATATTACTAATACTAATGACAAGACTCATGGTATGCTTCACCCATTCCATATTCATGGTGCTCACTTCTTAGTTGTTTCGCGCGATGGCAAAGAACCTTATCCAAATGAAAGAAATGTTTACAAGGATACCGTAGAAGTTGCTCCACAAGAAACAGTCCGCGTTAAGGTTTACTTCCAAAATGCTGGTGTTTTCATGTATCACTGTCACATTATTGAACACGAAGATGCAGGAATGATGGCCCAAATCCAGATCGTAGATCCAAAAGAACCAGATAAGAAATATGATTTGATGGATATGGAAACCTTAACCAAGGCTTTTGCTGAAGAAAAAGGAATCCCAATGGATGAAGTTTGGTGCCCAGGAATGGACGTCGAAGGAATGGATGTTAAAGGTACTGACCATACTATGGATTCTTTATCTGGTGCTAGTCACCATTAATTTAACCATTAATAAAAATATTAAAATCGCTCATTTTATTGAGCGATTTTTGCTTTACACTATTTTTCATGATATAAATACCTTATGACTAAAAAGAAATTCTTCAACAAGGTTTTAATTAAAGTTGTATCAGGCTTACTTATTGTGGGGCTTATTTTTGTTTGCCTAAATTCAAAAGAGATCATAAATCATTATGATTGGTTAACTCTCAATTCGAAGCAGAAGATAAATGTTCCTTTAGAAAATCAGTACCCAGAGCTGCCTAATGGCTGTGAAGTAACCTCTTTAGCTATGCTTTTGCGCTATAATAATATTAAAGTAACTAAGTTAGACCTATCAGAAAAGATTAATCATGTTGCTTCTTTTACTGATAATGGTCAGTATCGTGGAAATCCCCATGTCGGTTTTGTGGGCTATATGAGTCTAGCAAATGCAGGATGGTGCGTTTATAACGAGCCCTTAATGCAGGTAGCTCGCAAATATACTAATCGTATTCAAAATTTTACTGGACACGACTTTATACAAGTAGTAAAACTGGTATCTGAGGGTCACCCCGTGTTGATTATTACTACCACTAATTTTGACCGCGTTAAAGACATGCAAACTTGGTCAACTAAGCAAGGAATAGTGCATGTTACGCCATCATCACATGCTTGCGTTCTTACAGGTTTTAACAAGGAAAAAAGGCAAATTTACGTTAATGATCCCTTTGGTCAAAAAAATAAAAAAGTTTCCTGGAGTGGACTAGAACGTAGCTATAATCAGCAAGGAAAGCAGGCATTATTTTTAAAATAACAAAAAAGGCAGGTTCAATTAAGAACCTGCCCTTTTTAAATCAAGGCTCATTTTTACAATGAGTGACTACTTCTGTTCACATCAGGTTAGTCAACGACCAACACTTCCCGTGTCTGCCACTTAAGGCGGGTGTCCTTATCCAAATCCGCATCTCGCGTTTTTGTCGACTCGCAATTACTTATTATAAACATCTTTATTTCGCTTGTAAAATTTTTTTATTCTGAAAAAGATTTCAACACACATATTAGATAATAGCATTCCTAATGCAATTGCTCCTGTAACTACAATCACTCGCAAAATAGCATCATTGGCTCCTTGAATATTGCCAGAAGTCAATCTACGCACCGCTTGATAAGCCGGAACTCCGGGTACAAGTGGTACAATAGCTGGAATATAAAATACCGTTGCTGGACACTTCTTTCTTCTTGCAAAAATAATTCCCAAAATTCCTACAGCAAAGGACCCAAGTAAGTTTGCAATTAAGCGCCCCATATTAGCTCTCATTGCCAGCCAATAAATTATCCAGCAAATAACCCCCGCCATTCCACTCAAATTCAAAACTCTTCGTGGAACATTGATTGTCAACGCAAAACCAACCGAAGCTCCATAAGCAAAAATAAGATTAATAATTATTTCTAACCACAATGGCATTTTTATGCTCCTAAAAACTTCAATATAATTCCAACGCCACCACCTAAGGCAAAAGCAGTTAAACATGCTTCACAAATTTTAACCATTCCAGAAAGCAAGTCACCTTTAAATAAGTCACGCAAAGCATTTGTTAAAGCTAACCCTGGAACCAACGGCATTAATGCTCCCGTTAAGATATGATCAATGACCATTGTAGGAAATATGTGATCCATACCGACTGCCATTGTTGTCATTACAATGGCAGCAACTAGTTCAGACAAAAATTTAACGTTTGTAAATCGTTTAAAATAGTAAAAAGAAATGAAGCCACACATTCCAACTATTGCAGCAGCTGGAAAATCAATCCAATCATAATTATTCATAAACATAACCATTAAAGTTGCACTAACTATAGCAGCCCCAACAGCCTGTAACCAGATTGGAAATGTCGGATAACTTCCATGAGCAATTTTATCTACCTCATTTCTGACCTGCTGCAAATTGATTTTTTGATCTGCGAATGCCCTTGACAATGAATTAATTCGATCTACCAATTCAAGATTAATATTTCGTTCATGAACTTGCACCGTTTGACAATAATTTCCTCGATCTAGGCTCATGAATATTCCCGTTGGAACAATAAAAACACGCGGATCTGGTTCCCCAGCCGTCTTCGCGATCCTAATCATTGTATCCTCTACGCGGTACATTTCACTCCCCCCCTCAATCATCAATTCACCTACAGTTAAACAAGTATCTAATAACTCTTGGTAAAAAGTCTTATCTTGCTCATTCACAATTTTATACCTCAAAACTTATTTCATCGTTTCAATATCAATTGTTTTATCAATCCAATTTCCTTGGAAAAAGTCTCGCTCATGACTAACAATAATGACACCACCTGCGAAATTAATTATTGCTTTTCTTAAGGCATCCTTGGAATCACGATCTAAATGATTAGTTGGCTCATCCAAAAACAATAAATTGGCTGGTTCGAATTGCATTTTAGCTAATTTGACCTTCTCCTGCTCGCCACCAGATAATTTTTTTAATGGACTCATTGCCTGCTGGGCGGTTACCCCTAATCTAGCCAATGCTCCACGTAATTCCTTTGGCCTTTTACGTTCAAATTCTTCTTGTAAATATTGAAGCGGAGTCATGTTATTATTGGGCCAAATTAAATCTTGTTTAAAATAAGCAATTTTAGCAGTTGTCACTATTTCAAAAGAACCTGCAAGTGGGTTAAGTTGGCCTAATAAAGTCTTCAATAAGGTTGATTTACCAATACCATTAAAACCTGTGATAGCAACTTTTTCATTACCACCAACAGAAAAATTAAATGCTTTTTTAACTAGTGGCTCGTTATATCCAATGACCAAATTTTGTGTTTGCAACAGTAAATTTGAGGCAGTTGCAACATAAGGAAATTCAAAGTGGGCATGCCGATTTTCTTTTGGAGGATTTAAAATATCCATCCTAGCAAGTTGACGTTCTCGAGACTTTGCGCTCTTGGATCTGGTTCCCGCCTTATTCTTGCGAATATAGGCTTCAGTCTTGGCAATTTTGCGCTGTTGATTAGTGTAAGCCTTTAAATAGGTCTCTTTATTGGCTTCTTTTTGGCGCATTGCCTGTTTAAGTGTTCCCGTGTACCGCGTAATTGTCCCTAAATCAACATCAATAATACAGTTAGCAATTCGGTCTAGAAAATCATAGTCATGACTGACAACGATAAAAGCACCTGAAAAATCATTTAAATAATCTACAAGCCAGTCAATATGTGTTACATCTAAATAATTTGTAGGTTCATCCAATAACAATACATCTGGATTTTGCAGAAGTAACTTGGCCAGAATTATTTTTGATCGCTGTCCACCAGATAATTTTGCCACATCATGATCATAACCTAAATCAGCTAATCCTAATCCCGCGGCAACTCGTTCAATTTCCGTATCAATTCCATAAAAGTTATGCTCTTCTAAGTAAGTTTGTATCTTACCGGCCTTTTGCAGCAATTCATTAGTACCATTATCGTCATACTGCATATACAGCTTTGTTAGCTCTTTTTCTTGTTGATAAAGTGGCGCAAAAGCGGTTCTCAAAAAGTCACGAATTGTAACTCCTGGAGTCAACTTAGCATACTGATCTAAATAACCAACACTTACCCGACTTTGCCACTTAACTTGACCATCATCTGGTAAAATTTCACCAGTTAAAATTTTAATTAAAGTTGATTTACCAACACCATTTTGTCCAGTAACTCCCATGTGATCTTCTTTGTTCAAAACAAAATTTGCATCTTCATATAATGTTTTATCAACAAAGTGCTGGCCTAAATTATTAACAGTCAGTAAACTCATTATCTATCCCCTTAAAGTAAAAAACAACTTGCTCTAGTATATAATAAAGTTATATCTTTAGCTTGTTTTTGTTCGCTAACTAAATTTTTTTAAATTAATCAAGTAATAATTACTATTCAATAAAAAAGTTAGGTATTACCTTGTAAATAATATCTAACTTCTTAATTAATAATTTCATATAAAGTACAACTTATTTTTGGTCCCGCTCAAATTTTTGTAGGGCTGTTAATACTTTAGGCCAATATCGCTTAGGAAGAATCAACTGTAAGCGATCATGATAAATTGGAAAGTCACTTCTCTTCATTCCAGTAATTTGTGCTAAATCCTCATCAGATAACTGAAATTCATGAGCAATGCGTTTAATTTCAACTGAAGCATGACCCCGAAACCATGATAAAACAAAGAAAAACATTGCAAAGATACTAGCTACCATAACAGCTATAGGTAAAGACCATTTAAAAGTTCGATTACTAATGAAAAAAACAGCAATAAATGCGATTAATGATGAAATAATCCCATAGACAATAGGAAAAACTCGTTGCTTATGCATCCTTTAGCCTCCACATCTTGAAATTTTTTAATTAATCAGTGAGAAATTATTGATTTGCAGAACTTTGATTATTAGTTGTTGCATCAGAGTCATTGGAAAGAACTGATTGATAGATCTGATAATTATTAAATGGAGTAGGATCTTTCCATTTAATATTGTTATTTTGTTCATTCATTTTATTGAGCCTTGTTTCATCGTTATCAAGAATCTCACTATCTAACCCTAAATTCAGACGTAATTTATTAGATACTCGTTGCAATTCAGCAGTTGATGCTATTTGAATTGATGACCCATTAATCCACGCATCATGCCCCTGAATATAATCACTATCAATATGCTGCGAACAATTGCGATAGGTTAATGCTAAAGCTAGCATATCATTAAAAGTTAGATTCGTATTAACATATTTAGTAAAAATTTTAACTAATTTACGATAATTCGCAAGAGTATCAACTGAAATCGCCTTATTAACAACAGCCGTAATTACTTGTCGCTGACGAACTTGTCGGCCATAATCTCCCCTAGGATCGTCATGTCGCATTCGAACATAGGCAACAGCATGTCGACCATTAAGGTGTTGCTTACCTTTATGAAAATCGCACCAATCATACGAAAAACTAAATGGGACATTGACATCTACTCCGCCAACTGCGTTAACCAAATTTCGTAATGCTTTCATATTAACTTCAACATAGTAGTAGATGGGAACATTAACTAACGCAGATACCGTCTTCACCGCAGCTGAACTACCACCTACACCATAAGCTGAATTTATCCTAAAAATATTATATTTATCACCTGGATCGCCTAAAATATTGGCTAAAGTATCCCGAGGAATTGAGGTCATTGTCGACTTACTTTTAGCTGGATTAGCGGTAGCCAGTATTATAGTGTCTGAATTACCGCGATCATGCCGCCCCTCAAGTCCTTGATCAACACCTAGAATTAAAATCGAAATTGGTTGACGTTTAGCAATTCGAGCTGATGTAGCTGTATTACCACCTTCACCATCAATGGCACTATGGAGTGCAAAATACATGTGTGCTGTCCATGCAAGTCCCAGACTCACAAAAATAACAGCAACTATACCACATAAGCGAGCAAAGGAATTACCGTGACGCGTACTTGTTGGACCAGCCAAGACATGATTACGTTGGATATTTAACGATGATTGTTTCTTACGGTAATCTTCTCTACGTTTTGAATTTGGATCCATTCCTTTATTTAATCCTTCCATCCATATTATGCATCTTTATTTGTATCACTTAAGAACTTGAATTAAAATATTATCAAATATAATTAATAATATCTTATTTTTTGCTTTTGAGCACAATTATTACTAAATTTCAAAGGAGATTTCTAATGACAATTCCTAAAAGAACGCAAGTTCCAACTAAACTTAAGTGGGACCTTACTCGTGTTTTTAAATCTGACAATGAGTGGATAGCCGAATACCAACAAATCAAACAAGAAATTCCCACTTTATCTAAGTTACGCTCTGACTTTATATCATCTGGTCAAAAACTATATACTGGTTTAACCAAAATTCTTGATATACGCAGGCGCCTTGAAAAAGTCTATACTTATGCCACTATGGCAAGTGATGTTGATACAAGTAATACACATTATCTGGGGTATGTTGCGCAAGCACAAACTCTTGCTAATGAATTTGAATCAGTTACTGCTTTTATCAATCCTACTATTTTAAATCTTTCTCCAGAAAAATTGCATAAATTTATGCAACAAGAGCCGTATTTAAATAAGTATCAGCATCTGCTTGATGAAATTATTCAAATGAAACCACATACCTTATCTTCTAATGATGAGAAGTTGATCGCAGCGGCGGGAGACGCCCTAGAAAATCCCGAAAATACTTATAATGTATTAACAAACTCCGATATGGAATACGGTTATGTCCAAAACGATGATGGTCAAATGGTGCAATTGTCTGATGGCCTATATTCGCTGTTAATTCAATCGCAAAAGCGTGAAGTGCGACATGATGCCTTTGATTCAATGTATGCAACTTATGGGCAATTTCAAAATACTCTTGCATCAACATTGGCAGGCGTTGTCAAAAAGCATAATTATCTCGCTTATATTCATCATTATGATTCGGCTTGTAATAATGCCCTAAGTGAAAATTGTATTCCTAAAGTAGTATATGATACCTTAATCAAAGAAGTAGACGACCATCTTAACTTGCTACACGACTACGTATTTTTACGTAAGCAGCTTTTGCAACTTGATGACTTACAAATGTGGGACATGTATGTGCCACTGACTGGCACGCCCTCTCTTTCTTATACTTTTGATCAAGCCAAAAGCAAAGCAAAAGAAGCTCTAGAGCCTCTCGGAAGTGATTATCTCAAACAAGTCGATTACATTTTTAACAACCGCGTTATTGATGTCGTTGAGTCACAACATAAGGTAATAGGTGCCTATTCTGGCGGTAGCTATGACACAGATGCTTATGAATTACTCAATTGGAATGATAGCGTTGATTCTCTTTACACATTAGTCCATGAAACCGGTCATTCTGTTCATAGCATGTATACTAGACAAAATCAGCCTTATGCCTATGGCGATTACCCTATTTTTGTAGCAGAAATTGCTTCAACTACTAACGAAAATATTTTAACTGAATATTTTCTCAATCATCTTACTGAACCAAAAGAGCGCGCTTTTATACTTAATTACTATCTTGATTCCTTTAAAGGTACCTTATTCAGACAAACCCAATTTGCTGAATTTGAACAGTATATCCATGAAATGGATGCCCAAGGTGAACCATTAACCGCAGACTTTCTTAATGACGCTTACGGCAAATTAAATCAGCGTTATTATGGGGATGCTGTTGAAGAACATAGTGATATTGATAAAGAGTGGGCCCGAATCCCTCATTTTTATTATAACTTTTACGTTTATCAGTACGCGACAGGTTTTGCTGCAGCGACAGCACTAGCTAACAACATAGTCCACGGAACTTATACACAAAAAGAAAACTACATTAATTTTTTGAAATCCGGTTCAAGTAATTATCCAGTTGAAATCATGAAAAAAGCAGGAGTAGACATGACCAAGCCCGATTATTTGGAGGAAGCTTTTAAAACTTTTGCTCAACGCCTCGAGGAATTCAAAAGTATTATCAAAAACAATTTTAAATAACAAAAACAAAAATCACTTTCTCATTTTATATAGGAAAGTGATTTTTGATTATATTAAACTCGCTCCTGCCAGAAGCGCCATGCAAGCTTTTGATATAACTTGCAGCCATCAAGATAATCTGCTACTTCAATAAATTCATTTGGTTGATGATCAGTTTTACCTTCCGCTGGTCCTAAAATAATTACAGGAAAATTACCAGCCTGAATATATTCAGAGGCATCAGTCGCACCTGTTCCTGCTGTAAATTCGCAGTCTTTACCAAATTCTTGCTGAACGACTTCTTGTGCCAATCTGGCTAATTGACTATTAGATTGATTTGGTAGGGGTACTTCAGGATAACTGTAACGAATTGAAAGCTTTGCTCCTTGAGAATTTAATTTTGCAATTATCTGTTCTAACTCACTACAAATTTGATCATTCGGATATTTCGGAGTTGTCCGAATATTACCGGAAAGCCAAGCCTGATCTGGCACAGAATTAATTTGATTACCACCCTGAATCTGACTAATCACATGTGTCAAAGACCCTAAAATAGGATCTTTTTCTTGGTGACTATCCATTAAAGATTGCGCCTGTTGTGCAAACTGAATTAGTGGCATAATAGCATTTTTACCTTCTTGTGGGATAGAGGAATGTACGCATTTTCCACTTGAAGACACATAATAATCAATTATACCTTTATGTGTTACTCGAATATTAAAATTGGATGGCTCACCAATAATAAGTCCGTCCAAGTCTTGAACATAACCTTTCTTGGTTAGTTGCGCAGCCCCATATTCACCAGTTTCCTCACCAACTGAAGCCAAAAGACGAATTCGACCAGGTAACTTTTTGCCACTCTCAAGTAAGTCAAGCATTGATACAATCATTGCAGCTAACCCAGATTTCATATCACTGGCTCCACGACCATAAATTTTTCCATTATAAAGCGTTGGTGTGAACGGTGGAAATTGCCAATTGGTTTGATTCCCAGCATCTACAACATCTTCATGACCAGAAAAGCCTAATAACGGTCCCTTATTGCCTAGTGTAACAACTAAATTATCCCGACCAGGTTTATAAGTAATACGCTCAATTTGGACTGGGTAATTAGCAAATAAAGCTGCTATATAGTCTGCCACTAAGCTTTCATGATCATTTGCTGAATCAATTGCTAATAAATCAGTCAAAATCTTTATTGCCCGCTTCTCATCCACAATTTTCCCTCTCTTACGTTTCTAATACCTTCGCCAAAAAGTCTTGAGCCCTTTGTGTTTTTGGGTGTGAGAAAAATTCTTCTGGTTTCGCCTTTTCTTGGATATAGCCATCAGCCATGAACCAAATTTCATCAGCAACGTTTTTGGCAAACCCCATCTCATGCGTTACAACAACCATCGTCATTCCTTTTTGTGCTAAATCCTGCATTACTTTAAGAACTTCACCAACCATCTCGGGATCAAGTGCAGACGTAGGTTCATCAAATAACATTACTTCTGGTCCCATTGCTAAGGCTCGCGCAATGGCAACTCGCTGTTGTTGCCCTCCAGAAAGACTGGCTGGAAAAGTATTAGCCTTATCTTCCAGTCCCACTTGTTTTAAGAGCTCAATTCCCGTTGCTGTAGCCTCTTTATCACTAACATGCTTAACTTTCATCGGAGCTAACTTAATATTTTCAATAATACTCATATGGGGAAACAAATTAAACTGTTGGAAAACCATACCCATTTTTTCACGTAAAGTATCAAGTTGATTTTCACTTAAAGCTGTTAATTCTTTGTTTTTAAATAAAACTTTCCCCGCAGTTGGCTGATCCAACAAGTTAATACAACGTAAAAAGGTACTTTTACCAGCACCAGAAGGTCCAACTAAACAAATAACCTGACCATCCCGAACCTCAGCATTAATATCCTTTAAAATGTCATTTTGACCAAACGATTTTTTTAAATGTTCAACTTTAATCACTGTCTCATTAGTCATGTTTCATTTTCCTTTCAAATACTTTCATTAAACTGGATAAACTAAAAGTAATAATAAAGTATAAAATCATCGTAATGACTAAGGGCATAACACCTCTATAGGTATCCGCTTGAACAATTCGCGATTGGTAAATTAAATCCTTAACTCCAATGACTGATACAATTGAACTTTCTTTAATAAGGGAAACAAATTCATTACCAAGTGCTGGCCAAATATTTTTCATTGCTTGAGGCATAATCACATAACGCATTGTTGCTGAGCGAGAAAGCCCTAATGAACGTGAAGCCTCTGTTTGCCCTTTGGCAATTGAACTAATCCCTGAACGAATTACTTCAGCCACATAAGCAGCAGAATTAAGAGCAACAGCAATGATTCCTGATAATAATGCTGGAATATTAATAATTAGCCCTAACCCGAAATAAATAAAAAGCAACTGTACCATTAATGGCGTTCCCCGGACAAATTCAATATAGGCCGTAGCAATTGTATGAGCAAATTGATTATGGCTTAACCGCATTAGCGCTAAGATTGCGCCAAGTAAGAAGCCAAAGAAAACCGAAATTGCTGAAATGAATAAAGTATACCCCACACCAGCTATAAAGAAATCCTTATATGCCCACATTGAATTAGAGGCCTTAGCAGCCTTTTTGTTTTTACCATTGGTCAAATATTTACCAACTTTAGGTAAATAAACCTGATTAATCAGATCTTTTTGTTTAATTTCTGCTATCGACTTATTAGCTGCATTCACTAAGCTCTTTGCCCCCTTATGAAAAGCAATTGCTGAGCCAGCTGAATCAACCTTAAAGCCTGATGCAATAGCAGTAATACCAGAAGTATTCTTCGCAAAAGCACCGGCAGTAGCCGTATCAACGGCAACAGCATCAAACTTTTTGGTTTGCAAACCTAAAATCAAATCACTATCTTTATCCATTGTTTTTAATGTAACTTTTTTAGCCTGCTGCTTAATAAGCGTGGCCTGTAAACTACCGGTTTGTGCACCAATTGCCTTACCGGCAAATGAGTGATAATCATGATATTTATTCTTATCGGAAGTTCTAATTAAAAGATCCTGACCACTTTTGTAATATGCATGACTGAAGTCTACACTTTGTGCCCGTTTTGGCGTTGCATCCATACCGGAAATAACCATATCAATTTTACCGGTTTCTAATGCTACCAGTAATGAATCAAAGTCCATTGTCCGGACAACCAGCTTAACACCTAAATCGTGCGCCATCTTTTTTCCGATTTCAACATCGATTCCTTCGACTTTCGACTTGCCATTAATATTTTTGACAAATTCATATGGAGGAAAATCAGGACTAGTCCCCATTATCAATTCGCCTTTTTGTTTAACTTTTTGTAAATAATTATCTGTCACCTTGGGTGCTGTTTTACTGGCAGCACCAACATTTTGCGGGATTATGGTTAGTAGTATCACTAACAATAGAATACTTTCAAGCCATTTCCATGCTTTTTTCATTGTTTTCCCTCCGTGTATGTAATAAAAATAATTATAATAATCAAAAAATAAAAGTACAACGACTAATTCAAAATTCGGCATAGATAGCAGTCATTCAAAGAACCTACCACAAAAAACATAATAATTTAATTATATAATTTTAGTTAATTTATAATAAAAATAAATAAATATAATTATAATTTAAATTATTTTATAGAATTACAATTAAAATTTCAATATTTTTAGTAAGCCTCCTAAATTTGGTTATAAAAAAACTCCGAAGTTGTCCTAACTTCGGAGTTTTTAGCAATTTTTACAATAGTGATTTTTTTCAAAATTAAACAAAGCCCATTAACAGGCAAAAACAATTAATTATGAATGAGATGCACCTGAAACAGTATCCGAGTCATCTACTTTCATTTGATTTTCTGTTGTGACAGGATATGGCTTAATTCTTGCAGGATCAGTATTTGATCTCAAATTATCAGCCGTATAGTTAATATGCGTTATTCTTGCTCGTTTCACATCTTCAATCGTCTTACAACCAGTTAATTGCATATCGATCAATAATTCCTTATTTAGTTGCTCAATTACCGATTGAACTCCTTTTGCTCCACCTAATGCTAACCCATAGAGGTATGGCCGGCCAATCCCAACAAGATCGGCACCCAGTGCCAATGCCTTAAAGACATGTGAACCGCGCCGAACTCCTGAATCAAAAATGATTGGTACACGATGATTAACCGCCTTAGCAATTTCTGGAAGCATATCGATAGTTGCAGGCCCACAATCAACTTCACGACCGCCATGGTTAGTGACAACGATTCCGTCAGCACCGGCACCCATTGCAAGATAAGCATCTTCAGCACACATAACACCCTTAACAAAAACAGGCAGCCCTGACATTTCTTTAATCCGTTTCACATCTTCCGGACCAATCTTTTGAGCAGATGAAGCATACATTTGAGCGACTGTTTGACCTTCACCCTTAGCACCCTGGTAACGAGTAAAGAAATCTAACGGTACTGGATAAGCAAACTTAGTTCGTAAATTAGCTTCTCTAAATCCTGAAACTAATGCGTCAACTGTTAAAAAGATTCCCTTGTAGCCGGCTTTTTTGACTGCATCAAAGACCATTTTATTGAAATCCCAATCTTTACTGAGATATAGTTGGAAAAAGCGTGGTGCTTCTGGAGCAGCAGCAGCAATATCTTCAACGCTCTTGTTAGCATAGGTACTAGAGCTAAACAATGCTCCGGCAGCGGCAGCACCTATCTGTGTTGCAACTTCAGCATCTTTATGAGCAATTCCATGACAAGCTATCGGTGAAATCATAACCGGAGTCTTTAATTTCATGCCCATAAATTCAGTATCAAGCTGAGGATCTGTCATATTAGTCAAGGCACGCGGAATAATTTGAAAATGATTAAACGCGGTCGTATTGTTTCTCCAAGTCCATTCATTCTCTGAACCAGAAGCAATGTAGTAATATGCACCTTCCGGCATAACGTTCTTTGCACGTTCCTCAAGTTCATCAAGATTAATCATATTAATCGCTTCATCGCGATCACTTTGCGGAAAACCGTTGTAATAGGATGTCATTTTTAAAACTCCTTTTGTTAATTCTATTCAATAAACTACACAACTATCATTATACATAAAATCGCTTACACAGGTTAGTTAAATTTCAATATGTTCGCCTATTCTAGTGAAAACAATTACATTTATCTTGTAAATATTATCTTCACTTATAAATTATGTCTAATAACACTGACAAAGTAAGCAATAAGATAAATAATCACTTCAATTAGTGCAATAAAAAATGTTACTGGTAAATTAGTTATAAACCCAAGATAGAGCCCAAGCCAAACACCTAATAATGCAAAGAAAACTGACCAAGCCAACATTGCAGGAATAGTCTTGCCAATATAACTAGCAATTGATGGCGGAAGGGTCAACAAAATAAATACTAACAATGATCCCACAATTTGAGCCCCAATTGAAACCGACATCGCCAAAGTCACCAAGAAAATCAAACTAACTAAGCCGGTTTTGACACCGTGAGCAAGTGCACCAATATGATCAAAAGAGTCAAAATTCAATTGTCTTTGAATAACAAAAATTAGCAATAATACAATAATAGATAAGATAATTAATTGCCAAACTCCTTGCTTATCAACCCCAATTATACTGCCGAAAAGAATATTGGTCGCGTAATTGCTATTATTACCTGAAATTGCTAAAAAAAAGACCCCTAACCCAATGAATAGCGCTGAAATTGCGCTAATTGATGACTCTTTTTGTTCACTATGCAGGGATAACTCACCAACACTAACTGACCCTAACAAAGTAAATAGTAGCATTCCCCATAAGGGATTAATTCCCAGCCAAACTGCAAAAGCGGCTCCAGCAAAGCCAATCTCCGAAAGAGTGTGTGCTAAAAAACTAAAATTGCGCGCCACCACATAAACACCGACAATACCACAGGTAATTGCAATAAATGTACTAGCTAAAAAGGCGTTACGCATAAATCCAAAAGCAAACATTAATCGTAAGCCTCCTCAAATTGTGCCATTGACCCTTGTTCAATTTTATGATGATTTAAATAAAGGTAATCCTGCATATATTTTTTTGCCAATGGCACATCATGGGTTACGAACAATACCGTGATTTTATGCTTCTGATTTAAATGTCTGATTAACTTCATTAATTCATCCTTAGCAAGTGGGTCTAGGCTTGCTGTTGCCTCATCTAAAATAATCATGTTAGGATTTTCCAGCAATGCTTGTGCTAAATATGCACGTTGTTTTTGTCCACCCGATGCTTCACCCATTCGAGTATTTCGAATTTGATATAAATTTGTTTCTTTAAGTTGCGCTTTGATTGCCTGCTTAATTTTACGATTCTTGATTAAGGGAGCATTTAAGCCAACAAATGCTTCAATTGATAATGGGTATTCTGGATTAATATTGCGAAACTGTGGCACATATCCCAGACGAGTATTTGAATCAAACTTGAAATTTCCTGCTGTTGGTACTAGCATCTTCATTAAAATATTAATCAAAGTCGTTTTGCCAGTCCCATTTGGCCCCAAAAGTGCAGTCATCGATCCCTGCTTCAATTTAAATTTTAAATTTTCAAAAATTAATTCTTGGTCAAATTTCATGGCAAGATTATTTACTTCTAAAATATCAGACAATTTACACTCCTTACTTGGTTATTTAGAAATTCCCAACTTTAACAAATTGATTTATTCCAATTTGATAATATTTGCGATTAGTTATTTTGAGTGCCCCGCCGTATATTCGCACAGAATTACCGCGGAACAATTTGCCTAGATTAGTCCGATTTCCGCTTGCATCATACATATAAGCGTTATGCTTTAAAAGTCGCATTTTTCCTTCAACATTGCTGGCAACAACATACTGGTTTAGTCCTACTTGTAAATACTTTTTATTTTTAATTATCTTATCACCATAAATAGTAAGCTTTACACCAGCTTTTTTTAGTT
The DNA here is from genome assembly GCF_057063645.1 of Lactobacillus sp. X-49. NCBI lineage: Bacteria > Bacillati > Bacillota > Bacilli > Lactobacillales > Lactobacillaceae > Lactobacillus > Lactobacillus sp. X-49. The sequence continues at coordinate 68,717 of NZ_JBXSQM010000003.1, read as the reverse complement.
CTGTAACAGTAGCTACACCATTTTCATCATAAACTTTTGCATTGTGCATTAAAGTTTTATTTCCGATAGCTTCTGGCAAAGTTGGCTTTTGAGAAGTATGATTATCTTTATCATGATTACCTGAATTGTCTGGATTCTGCGTTCCCTGCGAACTTTGTGAATCTTGCGAACCTGGTTTGTCATAATAATATTTGATTAAGTCAAAAAAGTCATCCATAGAATAGCCCCATTTGGCAAAATAACCATCAGGATCGCCATGATCCGTTCCACCAAGAAACTGCGATACAGCACGATGTGACCAAACTGTTCCTTGACCTGTGTGTACAGCATTAACGGGAACAATATTATATCTGTGCATAATTTGAGCCACATAAATTGCGTCATTGTTTACACTCTTAGTAAAATCAGTAAGATTATTTTCTTCGCATAATTCTACTTGGAAAAAGCGATTGTTGGCGATAGGACCGGCTCCCCAAACACCATATGCTGGCGTCATCATCTGAATAACACCATTATGGTCGACAAAGGCATGTACATAAGAATAAATATTCATCCATTCACGATTGAAATAGACTGCCTCATCATGTGCACTAGCATTAGGAGTTGCTGTTTCATGAATGACAACTCCTTCAGGTTTACCATTACGATAATTTAACGGATTGTCTGTATAAAAACAGTTGTACTTAATCCCCTCCTGCTGCAACATTTGCTGCAGATAGGTCAGACCGCCATAACTTTCCTGTTTAGCATTATTATTTATTGTACTACCCTGGGCACTAGCATGAACTTCCACCACTCTAGCTGTTAGCATCGTACTCATTCCGATAACCATAGCTATCGTAGCAATTAATTTTTTCATTTTTATTTCCTCATATATTATTTTTGTGCAATCTCTGCTAAACTTTGATAACTTGTTGTCATCCACTCTAGATAAGTGGTTTTTGCTGGAATTGTTTCACGAATTTTTAAAACAGGAACATTATGTTCATCGGCCATCTTAACGAAATTATCAACAGTAGAACTAGAAGTCTGAGAATTAACTACAAAAAACGAGATTTTTCTTTCTTTAATTCCCTGCGACATTTTTTGCACTGTTGCAGGACTTGGATCCGTATTGTTTTGAACCGCTTTTTCAAAATCTTTATCTGCAACCTTGAAGCCAGCTGCCTTTAATGCATAATCAAAAACAGGCTCACTGACATAGACTGACTGGTGATGACCACCAATTTTTGAAGCAGCTTTTTGAATACGAGCAATCTCTGCCAAATACCGACGACCATTATTGCGATAATATCGTGAATGTTGTGGATCTTTACGGCTTAGTTCCTTAACTAACCAATCAACATACTTGGCAGGCATTTTCAAATCAAACCAGACATGTGGATTATCTCCCTTTTTTAAGCCAAGCAAGTCTTCACCAACTAATATAGACTTTTTATCAACAGAGGAAGCCAATTTGTTCATCCAGCTGTCATATCCTAAGCCGTTAGCAACCACAATATCTGCTTGAGACATAGCTTTAGCATCATTAGTAGTCGGCTCAAAGTCATGGGGATCCACATTGGCATTCTTAATAATTGCTTGTGCTGTGCCATACTTGCCAACAACGTTCTTTGCAATATCTGCATAAACATTAGTTGTAGTCATAATTGAAATTTTGTCTGTTTTTTTTGATTGTGATGAACACCCAGTAAGCGTCAGCACTAGTAACCCTAAGGTAGTCACAGCGAATAATTTTTTCAATTTAGTAAAATTCATTATTGTTGTCATTCCTTTACAATTTTTAGGCTATCGTTAGGGATCGCCAAATAAAATAACCGTAACTTCAACTAAAGTTACTTACAATTAATAACAATTATACACTAAAAAAACGCCACGATTAAAGTAACGCATTAAACATTGCTAACAATCTGATTAATATTACATTTCAGTTATTTTTCTTTTATCGTGATAAATTATCTTCATTTTTTAAAACAAAAAACGTACCAGATATTCAGTACGTTTTCAGTGTAAGTAACATAATAATAAAATTTTCAACAACTATAATCCAATCATATGACTAAAGATTGGAACCAACAAATTATCAACTAAAGCAGTTGCAACAACGGCAACGGATGCCATCGCTCCCTGAACAGATCCTAATTCTAACGCAAAAGCTGAACCAACTGTGTGACCTGAAGTTCCTAATCCTAAGCCTGCACCTAAGGGATCTTCATTGAGATTAAACCATTTCACCAGTTGCTTACCAAGTGCATAAATAACGACCGCATTGATAATGCATGCCATTGCAGTTACTGAAGCATTACCACCAATTGACTTAGTTAATGGCATTGCAACTGCAGTGGTAGCTGATTGGCTGAGCATTGACTTAATACCAACACTATCAAGGCCAACTGCTTTAGAAACAAGCGTAATTAATATCATCGAAATAAATGTACCAACAACTAAGCCAAGTAAAATTACCAGCCAGTTTTTCTTAACAACATCGTTACGCTTGTACAACGGGACAGCGAAAGCAATTGTTGCCGGGGTAATAAACCAAAAAATGATATCTCCACCAGGCTTATAGGCTTGTGTGTAAACTATTGCTGTAGTTGTATTGAAGAATTTGGCTAAAACTGCTAAAACAGCAATTCCCAAAATCATTCCTACAAACAGAGGTTGGAAAAGAAAGAAGCCGTTAGACTTTTTGAATAGCCATTGACCGATCAAGAAAACGACCAGTGATAGGAAAACTCCAAATAACGGATTAGTTATAAACTTCATTACTTAGCATCTCCTATTTTCTTTTTGTGATTTATATTTACCTGACTCTCGGTTATCTTATTAACAAGCCAACTAAAAAATCTGGTTGTATATGCAATAACCACTAACAAGATAATTGTAGCTGCCACAATTACAATTATTAGCTGCACTCCCTGTGCTTTCATAATTTTCAAGTTAGCTGCTAATGAAATTCCTGATGGAACAAACATAAAACCAATTAAAGAAATTAGAACACTGCCAAAAGAGTCAACCCATTCTAGCTTAATCACTTTAGTAGTTAATAACACATAAAGTAGAATCAATCCAATCACCGGTGTTGGTACCGGAAATGACCTCGGCATCAAATCTGAAATCACTTGTGACACAAATAAGATTGCCGCATAAATAAACATCTGAACCAAAATTGGTGCTGACTTCACTTTCTTTTCTTCCATAAAAACCATTCCCTTTCTCTCACAACTTGCTTTCAAGTAATACCATAAGCTAAATAGAGAAAATTGTATCTGGTTATTGGATGAACTGCAAAAAATAAACCACGAATTACCTAAAAGCGATTTCACAAGACGCTTAAGGTAAATTTATGTCCTTACATGTCTAACCTTCTTTTTAATTCTTTTCGATAAGATCGACCTACTTGAATTTTGACACCATTATTCATCAAAAGTAATAAGGTATGATTAAACCACGGCTGAATTTCTTTAATATCTCCGATATTTACGATAGCGTTACGATGAACTTGGACAAATGTTACATCAGTTAAATGCTGCTTTAGCCAGGCCAAAGTTTTCCTTGTTTCAAACTTTTGTTTGGCAGTGGTAATCGTTAATACTCCTTTATTAACTGTAGCAGCAACTATATTTGCTTTTTTAATTACCACATTTCGATCATCAAGTTCAACAATCAGAACTTCACTTTCGTTACTTGATGTCTTCTGAAATTTAGCTGTTAGATTTGCAGTAGCTTTTTTTAAAGCACGGTCAATTCTCTTTTGCTCAAATGGCTTGAGTATGTAGTCAAACGCCCCTATATCAAAAGCCTTAACCGCATATTCATCATATGCGGTGGCAAAAATAATTAGTGGTGCGTGAGCTAACTGCTTCAATTCTTCTGCAAGTTCAAAACCATTTTCATCATTTAATGAAATATCTAAAAACAATAAATCAATTGGATGCTTTAGCAAAATTCCTTGAGCTTCTTTAATATCTTCTGCTTGATAAAGTGTTACTGGGTGATTTTTTAAACTTGGACTCTTTTTAATTAAATATAATAATTCCGTTCGTGCTAACGGTTCATCATCTACAACTAAAATTTTCAACTTAATCTCCTGCTATCTTCTCAATATTTTTACTTTGTTTCATTGGTATTTTCATGCTGAAAGTTGAACCAGCAGAACTGGTTACAATTTTAAGTTTGCTACTCGTTCCGTATAACCCTTGCAGTCGTCGATTTAAATTATAAAGTGCGGTTCCACTTCCACGTGATTCATCAATTACTTCTTGTCCTAATCGAGCAAGAACCTTTGAATCGATTCCGTTTCCATTATCACTAACCTTGATTTCCAAAGATTGTCCCTTTTTTGTCAAACCAACCATAATTTTATTTCCGGTCTTTCTCCCCTTAAAAGCATGCCTAATGGCATTTTCAATAAAAATTTGTAAACAAAATGGTGGTAGCAAGGTATCAGCCGGTACTTTGATTTGATAATCAATTGAAAACTTATTAGGAAAGCGGAGTGTCTCAATTCCTGTATATGCTTCAACATATTTTTTTTCTTGTTCTAATGAAATTTCTTTTTTTTGACCATTTTTAAGACTGAGTCGAAAATAGGTACTTAATTGCATTAATGCTTCGTGCGCTTTATCAACATTTACCCGCATCAATGCTCCAATGGTATTAATCGCATTAAATAAAAAGTGTGGGTTAATTTGGAGCTGAAGTGCTCTTATTTCAGCCTCATTAACCAGGCTGGTCTGCTGTTCAGCAATTCCAATTGCCAATTGACCAGAAAAAATCATCGCTAACCCACGAACCAAATTTTCCTCAACAACCGTCATTTCCCGTCCTTCACGTAAATAGAGCTTTAATGCTCCAATTGTTGCATCATTAACTCTTAATGGACAAACAATCGCTGAAGTCAGGGGGCAATCGTGGTGAGGACAGCCAATGTCTTTTTTGGAATACGCTACCTTCTCCTTTCCAGTTGAAATTACATACTTAGACATATCAGTAAGCACTGGTTCTCCTGAAATATGGTGATCTTCTCCCATGCCAATATGAGCTAAAACATTTCTTTGATCGGTCAAGCCTACTGCATCAAAATGAGTATATTCTTTAATTATTTGACAAACGTGTTTAGCCGAATCGAGATCAAGCCCATTGCGAAAATAAGGTAGTGTCTTGTTAGTCAGTTCTAAAACATCTTTAGTTTGGACTGCTCGTAATTGTCTTTCGTTAGATAAATAAGTCTGCAAAATCTCAATAAATAAGTACGAGCCAATTGAGTTGAGCAATATCATCGGAACAAAAATCAATTTAACCAATCCCAAACCGCGGAATACAAAAATAAAGGCCATCTGAATCAATTCTGCCAGCAACGCTAAAACCACTGTCCAAAGTGTAGATGGATACAAATTATTTTTCTTAACATGGTCTCCCAAAAAGCCAATTAAGAATCCAATTAAGACCGAACTAACAATATAAAAATAATCAGAAAAGCCACCAAAAATGACTCTGTGTAAGCCACCTACTAATCCAACCAGCATTCCAACGTAAGGCCCACCGGTCAAACTAGCTGTAGTAATCACTAACATTCTTGTATTAGCAATCGAATCAGATTGAGACATTTTAGTAATAATTAGTGGCGTTACAATCTCTTTTGAATTCGAAATCTCCACCCCAGTTAAATTTGAAATAATTACAAAGATTGAAAAAATTACAAACAACCATGTCTGCGATTTAAGCGTTCTTTTTTCAATTAGATTCCTAAAAAAACGCATATTTACTAGCATAAATGCCAGTACCATAATAAGACCTAATCGCTCTGATAATAAAATAAATAGATTAAACAACTTGCACTCACTTCTTTAATTTATGTTAGACTACCCCAGTTTTGTCTTTTATTATGCCATAACACTAATTTCATAATGTACAAAACATGTTTAATTACTCTTTTTGGCTTTTAAACAGCCAAAAAAAGGAACTAAAAAAATCTCAATCTAAATGATTGAGATTTTTTATTAAATGCTATGTTGTTAATTACGATGTTTAATATTTTTCTTCCATAGACCTAAAATCACACCTGCGACAATTGAGCCAATGATTGTGGCTACAAAGTACAAAACGATATGATTGGCTAATGGTGATACCCATAAACCACCATGAGGTGCAGGAACACCAATTCGCCAAAAGCCGACTAAAGCTCCTCCAACTGCAGAACCTATAATACATGAAGGAATAACGTGTTTAGCATCAGCAGCAGCAAATGGGATAGCACCTTCAGTAATAAAGGAGAAGCCTAAAATCCAGTTAGTCACACCAGCACGACGTTCATCAGCAGTAAACTTATTCTTAAAGAAAGTAGTTGCAATTGCAGTCGCAAATGGTGGAACCATGCCCCCAACCATTACGGCAGCCATCATAACAGCTGCCACTGTTGAATGAGGATCATTAGCAAATGCACCAGAAGCAAAGACATAAGCAGCCTTGTTGAAAGGTCCCCCCATATCAATTGACATCATAGCAGCCAAAATCAGAGTTAAAACAGTTAAGTTTCCTGTACCCATTTGATTTAAGAAACTGGTAATACCAAAGTTAATCGTACTAAAAATCGGATTAACAATGTAATACATAATCAAAGCGATTAATAGCAAACTTAGAATTGGATAAATCAGCATTGGCTTCATGCCTTCCAATGACTTAGGTAACTTAGCGAATAATTTCTTTAAACCAACTACCAAGTATCCAGCAATAAATCCTGAGGCAAGTCCACCCAAAAATCCGGCAGGAGATTTTGCATTAGTAACCACATTGGCAACATATGCACCACCATATGCACCGCTATATACGGTGGCCATAAAACCACCAACAAAACCAGGCATTAAAGCAGGCAAATCACCGATCGACTCAGCAATGTAACCCGACAAGATTGGTACCATAAAGGCAAAGGCCATGTTACCAGCATTATTTAAGAAGATGAATGCAGGAGATTTAGGACCACCAGCATAGTTTTCCACGATGAAAGAAATGGCCATTAAAATTCCGCCACCAATAACGAACGGTAACATGTGCGAAACACCATTCATCAAGTTCTTGTAAACGGATCCCCAGAAGCCTTGCTTGGTATTTTCACCAGAATTACTCTGGGCACCCGCTTGACCGTCCGCATGGTACACATTGGCATTACCAGCTAAAATTTTCTCAACTAATTCATCAGGCTTATTAATCCCATCAACAACAGGCCGATTAATTAATGGCTTGCCATCAAAGCGTGGCATATCAACTTTTTTGTCAGAAGCAATAATTACACCCTGTGCGCGCTTAATTTCATCTGCGGTCAGCTGGTCTTTCACACCTTCGGAGCCGTTAGTTTCAATCCTTACATCCGCACCGAGTTTTTTACCAGCTTTAATTAAGGCTTCTTGTGCCATATATGTATGAGCAATACCATTAATACATGCAGTTACCCCGACTATTAAAGGTCGATCACTCTTTACAACGGGCTTTTCTTTCTCTGCCTTTTTCTCTGCATCTGTTCTTTCTTCTGCATCTTCAAAAAGTTGAATTACTTCTTCAGGAGTCTGAGCCTTTTTCAATGCCTCGACTAAATCTGGATTAATTAATAAACTAGATAGCTTTGCTAAAGCCTCAAGGTGAGTATTATCCGCACCTGCTGGTGCTGCAATCATGAAAAAGAGGTAAACCGGTTGACCATCAAGTGAATTATAATCAATTCCTGCTTTACTCTTTGCAAACAATACCCGTGCTTTATTAATCGATTTATTACGAGCATGTGGCATTGCAATACCATCACCAATACCAGTAGTCGACTCTTTTTCACGGGCCCATATTGCTGAAACAAATTCATCTTCATTATTAACAATACCGGTCTCAACCTCTAGGTCCGCCATTTCTTTAATAGCATCTTTTTGATTAGTTGCCTTTAGCTCCATAATCATTGATTCTGGAGCTAATATATCCTTAATTTTCATTACAATCCTTCCTTAATTATAAAATTTGTTCCACTTTAATCTGCGGTAACACAGCTTCAATCTGACTCTTAACTGCAATATCCTTGGTAAAGGCGGTTGCTGCACCACAAGCCATTCCAATTCTAAAGCTTTCAGCTGGATCATTATTTTTAACGTATGTTCCCACAAAGCCGGCAATCATCGAATCCCCAGCACCAACAGAGTTTATAGCAGTTCCAACAGCACCTTTAGCATGATAAACATGATCAGTAGTTATTAAGTAACCTCCCTTACCTGCCATTGATACCATTACGTTTTGTGCACCTAATTGAAGCAATTTACGAGCACAATCAAGCAGTTCATCATCAGAATTAAACGTTGTATTAAACATTTCCGCCAATTCATGATGATTGGGTTTAACAACAAGTGGATGAAAACTAAGTGTATCCAGCAATGCTTGACCAGTAGTATCAACAACAAAGTTGGCTCCTGCCTGAGTAATTGTTGGTAACAACTGTTGATAAAAATCGGGTGGCAAGGTGGGAGCCAATGAACCACTTAAAACAACAATATCACCTTTTTTTAAATCACTTAATCGATCCTTAAAAGCAGTTATTTCCTGCTCAGTAATGCTTGGACCTGCAGCATTAATTTCTGTTTCGGCTTCGGCATGAACTTTAACATTAACTCTTGTAGCATCAGAAATTGTAACAAAATCATTCACAATTCGCCGTTGATTAAGCTGACGGACAAGTTCTTTACCAGTAAATCCACCAACGAATCCCCAAGCAGTGTTATCAATTCCTAACTGGTTCAAAATTTGAGAAACATTGATTCCTTTGCCTCCCGCTAAAAATGAGCAATTATTGCTTCTATTAACTTCCCCACTTTTCACCTGCTGTAACTGAATAACATAGTCTAAAGCAGGGTTAACAGTGACCGTATAAATCATTATTTAACCTCTTTCACATTGATTTTAGCTGGTAATAAGTCCAGATGCGCTTTATCTAAGATAGTAGTGATCAACATTGCATTTTTGATATTACCAAACGTTGCAAAACTTTGATCACCTATCTTTGATATATCAGAAAGAATGTAAGTTGTTTCTGCGTGTTTCCATGCCAATTTTTTGATTGCCGCTTCTTCAGGATCTGGAGTGGTCAAACTCCCCGAATGATCAATCCCGTTAGTGCCAACAAAACAAGCTGCAAAATTCATATTCCTCAATTGCTTAATTGCTGATTGACCAACAACCGCATGTGTATCTTCCTTAATTCTTCCACCTAAAAGTATAGTATTAATATTATGGTTAAGTGCCCCTAAGGCAGTTTCAAGACCATTGGTCACAACGGTCACGTTGACCATATTAGCCAAGAATGGCACCATTTCGTAAGCTGTTGTTCCAGCATCAATAAAAATGTAGTCATTTTCATGAACATAGTGCTGAACAGCATACTGGGCGATTCGGATTTTATCATCGTGATTCATTGTAAAACGAATGTGTTGTGACACATCATGAGCAAAACTGGTGACCGACTGAGCGCCTCCATGAATTCGCTTAATCAAACCTTTTTCTTCCATTTGATTAAGATCACGCCGAATTGTTGACTCGGATGTTGAAGTCATTGCACACAAGTCGCTTACCCGACATAAGCCATGTTGATTAACACGATTTTCAATTAATTTTTGTCGCTCTTGCGTGAGCATCCCATTCACCTCCAAAGTATTTTATTCTGTTAAGTAAATAAAATCAATCATTAACAATCAAAATGCGTCATTTTCATGCAAAAATGCCTCCTTTATCGGTGTGGTAAAATTAAAATTGGCTATTAAGGGGGAATTTTAATTAATGGAACATAACAATCCGAATAATGTAGAAAATCATCTATCATCTAAACATCACATGAAAATTCATTGGAAAGATTTTTTTAAAAGTTCAGATGATACTTTGGTCAAAGACGCAACACTTGTAGAAAAAGGCTCCTTAGTTGGCAGAATTGGCATTATGTTATTATCTTGTGGTACTGGAGCATGGCGCGTTAGAGATTCAATGAATACAATTGCACGGGCATTAAATATTACCTGTTCGGCTGATATTGGTTTGATTACTATTGAATATACCTGTTTTGATGTTGATAACCAATCTTATTCTCAAACCTTATCGCTGGCTTCAACCGCTGTTAATATGAATAAATTAAATAAACTTGAAAACTTCGTTCGTCGTTTTGAAGCAGAAAATGATTACATCACAATTGGTGCAGTTCACCATCGCTTATCGCAAATTGAGCGCAATACTAAAAGTTATCCGCTACTTATTTCAGCTCTAAGCGCAGGCGTAGCATGTGCTGGTTTTATCTTTTTGCTTGGTGGGGGATGGCCTGAAATGCTTTGTACGTTTTTCGGTGCCGCAATAGGAAATTACTTCCGCGGTTTGCTTGGTAAACAACAAATTACTTTAGTAGCAAAAATTGTTGTGGGTGTGGCTATTTCGTGTGCTGTTTACTTTTTAAGTTTTAAGCTTGGCGAATTTATGCTTCATTGGGATTATCATCATGCATTCGGTTATATTGGTTCAATACTTTATGTCATTCCTGGCTTTCCATTCATCACTTCCGGACTTGATATGTCAAAACTAGATATGCGTTCTGGAATTGAGCGACTTGCATACGCCATATTGGTTGTCATGATTGCAACAATGGCGGGTTGGGGAATGGCGACTTTACTTAATTTGCGTCCTGGTTCAATGCCCGCACTTAATTTATCCCCTCTTTTCTTAACAATATTTCGCATTATTGCTAGTTTTTGTGGGGTTTATGGGTTTTCAATCATGTTCAATGCTACACCAGCAATGGCAACAGTTGCAGCAGCTATCGGCGCCTTTGCCAACACCCTACGCTTAAGTTTAGTTGACTTTTCACATACACCTGCTGCCATGGCCGCATTCATTGGTGCACTACTTGCGGGGTTGATTGCTAGTTTTGTTCGCGATCGAGTCGGCTTTCCTAGGATTGCAATTACAGTACCAGCTATCGTTATCATGGTTCCAGGTTTATATATGTACCGTGCTGTATTCAACTTTGGCATTACAAATATTAACATTGGTGCTTACTGGATTATGAATGCCTTAATGATTATCATTGCTTTACCAATTGGCCTTCTAACGGCAAGAATTTTGACAGACGCCAAGTGGCGACATGCAGATTAAAAAAATCCCAAAATAAAAGCTGATCAATTAACGTTTTAATTAACGAAAATTATCAGCTTCTTTGTTTATTTATTGTTTTTCCTTAGACTCATTTTTAATATTTTACTTCCTCGCAATATTTTCGATGGCATTTCTACCTGAGAAAACACAATAACCGGCATGAGTTCCTGGTACATTTACTCCATAAGTATCACCGTATAACACAGCGGAACCATCCCCGCCAATAGCATATAGTCCTTGAATTGGTCGTCCTTTAGTATCTAAAACTTCATTTTTAATATTAACGCGCAAGCCGTCACCAGTCGTATAGGCTCCAACACCTAATTCGATTGCATAAAATGGCCCATTTCCATCAACCGGTAGCATATACTTAGCTGGCTTATGAAAGTCGGTATCCTCACCTTGTGCTGCCATTTCATTATAATGCTCAATATAAGCTGGCAAATTTGGCGTATCAATTTCTTGTGCAAGTTCTTCTATGGTTAGCGCTTTATGCAAATATTCGCGCCCATCTTTTTCTGCTTGCTCAATATCAGAGCGCAAACTTGGATAACGATCCTCTGGAACAAATGGCTTCATTGACCTTGGATAAGATTTATCAGTAAAATCGTCCAAGATTTGTTGACTAAAGATACAAAAAACACGATCTTGGCGGTTCATTGCATTGCCCTCATTTGCCCAATTAACTACAGCTGCACTTTCGTCAACAAAGCGCTCTCCCAATTCGTTAACCCAGCATTGTGGTTGATCACAAACAGAACTCCAAATAGCGGTTCCCCACAGTTTGAATGAAGGAATTGTATGATCTTTTAGCTGACCACCAAACATCATGGCCATACCAGTAAAGAATTTTTTGGCACCTAAACTCCATGCTAGTCTCAAGCCATCTCCAGTATTTTTACCAGAATTAACAGGAATAATATTATCTGGATTTTGATGCGGCGTCTTTTGCATTAATTTTTGATCATTAAGGTAACCACCTGTTGCTAGAACAACATTCTTTGTTCGGACTAGTCGCTCACTCTTATCTTCAACTTGAGTCAGAGTAACAATAAAAGTATGATCATTATTTTTCTTAAGACTTGTTACTCTTGTTAAAGTTACAATCTCAATTCCTTTTTCTTTAACATAAGGTTCAAGACCATTGTGAATTGCATCATGGCCTTTACCTTCAAACAGATGCCATGTTCTTGCACCAGACCCCAAATTGGCAACCATTGCAATTTTAACACCGTGATCTTGTAGCCAAGATACATTCTTACCAGCGTGATTAATGTATTTTTGCCACATTTTACCATCAGCTCGGTAATGAGAATAAGTTAATTCCTCGTTGAGCAATTCGTCTTTATCAATAACAGCATTTTCCTTTTGCTGTATTTCAGAATCAGCAGCGAAGACTCCTTCAACATAATTGCCAGTACCACCTGTTGTTCTGCCCTTTTCTACCAACAATGTTTTCAAATGCTGGTCAGCAGCTTCAGTAGCGGCAGCAAAACCAGCTAACCCAGCACCTACGATTATTACATCATATTCTTCCATTATTCAGACCTCATTATTTTATAAAAAGCATGTACAATTTGTCCATGCCTTTTAAAATTACTTGTTCTTCTTAACTGACTCGGCTGCGTCAATTCCGGCTAAGCGACCCGAAATATATGCAAAGCCTAAAGTTCCGCCTTCAAAATCAACATAAGCCTTTCCATACATGCCTGAAGCATCGGCTCCTGCAACATATAAGTTAGCAACTGGTTCTCCGTTTGGCGCTAAAGCACGCATTCTTTCATCAATTGTGGCACCGCCTAATGTACCAAGATTGCGGGCAATAAACTTAACTGCGTAAAATGGTCCCTCTTCCACTGGAATCATTCGCTTAGTATCAGAGAAGAATAGATCATCTTCGCCTTTGGTTTTGGCTTCATTATATTGTGTAATCGATTTTTGCAGATTATCAGGATCAACACCCATTTGTTCAGCTAATTCAGCGATAGTTTGACCAATAAAAACAACATTAGTAGAAGCCAACTTGTTTAAAAGACTTGTAAAATCCGTCTTTTCGTGTTCACGTTTAATACTTTCGTCGGTATCAGTCGGATAATTGAATTCCATATAGAATTCACGCTTATTCTTCCACTTACCGTAGTGATCTTCAATCGCAACCGTGCCGCCTTCCTTAATCTTGTCAAGCATCGCTTGATCCAAAATCACAAATTCGGTTTGCTTAGGCTGCTCTGATAGTTCCGCACCGTGAACTGCAAAATCCAAAGCATGAGTTTCACTAGCATAGCGCTGACCACGATTATTAACCCGTAAGTTAGGAAAATCTGCTAAAGCATTTAATGGCATCCAATTCGGTCCCACTAACTTGGCCATAGCGCCAATATCCTCATTGCTGAAAGTTTGCCAGAAATAGTGAGTTGAACCATTAATATGACGAGCTGTTCCAGCATCCCAAGCCATGTTCAAACCGTCCCCAGTATTTTGTAGAACCTGACCTTGGGTACTGACATCACCCAGATATTCTTTGCGCATCTTGGCATTACCGCCAAAGCCACCTGTGGCAATAATTACTTTCTTAGCATTAACTTGTAATTCTTGATCGTCACCTTGCGCAATTAAGCCAACTACCTTACCAGCATCATCTTGTAATAACTTCTGCCCTGCAAAGCCGAAGTACATTTGTCCACCAAGAGATTTAAACTTTTCAATCAGTTTGGTAACGGCTTTTGTACCACCTTCTTGATAACCATGCAAAGTTGCCGGCATGCCAATATGATCAAAACTGCCACCTGTTCCGGCATCAACCAACTTCATAATTGCACCATTTTCATTGAGCCAGTCAACCGTTTTTCCAGATTCATCAATAATTCTGCGTACTAAAATTGAATTCATATAGCCTTGTGACGCATCCATATATTCATCATAAAGCCACTTTTTAGAAACGACTTGGTCTTGATCTTTTTGTTGCTGACTATCACCGGCAAACATCCCGCCGGCAAAGGTACTGGCACCTAATGGCGAAATTGTCTTTTCTAAAAGAGCAACACTAACGCCATGTTGTCTGGCAGCAAGTGCGGCAGCTACACCGGCTCCACCAGCACCAACAACCGCAACATCAACATTAATGGTTTTCTTAGCACTTATAGTGGTCTTAGCACCATTAGCTTTTAGCGCTTCAAAGTCAACATCAGCTTTTGTTAAAGCATTTTTAACTCCTTCGATTATTCCACGTGATGTTTCGGAAGCTCCAGAAACGACATCCACATCAACATCCTGATGCGCAACAATTTTTTGCGCCATCTTCTTGAAGGCATTATCGGCCAAACTTCCGGGTGCATATTGATCAAGTGCCTTAACGCTAATAATTTGATCTGAGCCCACTTCGACCTCAAGGTTAATTTGACTTTCCTTGCCTTGACCGGAACCAGTGTATTTACCGGGCTTAGTAGTGATTTTTACCATAATTAAAATCCTTCTTAACTAATCAAATAACTTATTTACGACGACGTGCATCATTTGCGTCTGGCAATATGGCAATGAAAACAGCAGTTAACATCAAAACAATACCTTGAATAATAAAGGTCAACATATAGTTGCGCCCAGCAACCAAAGAAATAATAACTGGAATACAGTATGAGAAAAGTAATGATACAGTGCCAATTAATCCACCAGCAGAACCCGCATACTTGGGTCCAATTTCTGGAAAAGTAATCGGCATTGCTTGCATCAATGGGCCAGTCATTGCGCCAAATAAACCACCTAGAACCAAACTAATAATTAGAGGTAAGCCTAATGGAATAAACCATGTGATAGCAATTAACATCCCAGCTAAAAGTGTCACTAAAATCATCAACGGCTTTGCCTTTCTTGCTTTACCAATAATTGCAGGACCAAAAAGAGAACCACATAGACTACCAATAGTTGCAATTGCAGCAATTGTATTGCCTTGAACAGAAGATAAACCTCTGGCAGCAAAAGCTGGTGGCATAATACTTGAAAATGCTTCGCTCGCACCCATTCCAACACCGACACTAATTGCAACAATCCACGTCTTCTTACTACGAGCTGCAGCCTTGAAAAATTCCATTGATGATTCAGTATGATCTTGCTTTACTGCTTCAGGGGGAAGTTTTTCACCTGCAGGCATATCTTTCATAAAAAATAACCAGCAAATTGCCAATACAAGTAGCAAAATCGATGAAAACATATAAGCTGATTGTACACTCGGAAATCTTGGACTAGTAATCCGAGATAAGATGATGCCAACACTAGCAGACGCAAAGAATATTCCCATTGCAATGTTTGTATCTTGTTTAAACCACATGCCAAAAATTTTTAAAGTATTGGCATTTAATAACGCCATATAGACACCAAACAGTAGTAACATCAGCATCATAGTAATAAAGTTATGAGCAATTAAGCGACCAAATGCACCGATAACTGAAATAATCAAACCAATTGAAACAATTTTTTTAGCACCAAACTTATCAGCTAAAGTACCTGCTGGAATACTCAAAAAAACCGCAATCAACATTGGTGCCATAACTAGGCTTTGAAACTGAGCAGTCGAAATATGAAGCATTGGCATAATTTGAATAGCTAAAGCTGAGATTTGAAATTGAATATAATTACTCGTTAAATCTAGTAAGGCGACAATGGTCAAAATTACCCACCGATAGTTTGAAAGCTTGGGCATTTGTCTTTCATCCATCATTTTTAAAACTCCTTTTTAAATTAAACTAATTTTCTGCTGCGAATTGACCGGCTAACCTACCGAAAGTCTGCGCGTGACTACAAGTTAAGCCCGGAACACGGTCTGGATATGAACCCCAGAAAAAGCCGCCACTAGCATTACCCGCTGCATAAAGATGCGGAATTGGGTTACCATCTTTATCAATCACTTCCATCTTAGAATTGATCCGTAAGCCATCAAGCGTTGCAAGAAGACGTCCCCCCATTATGACGCCATAATATGGGCCATGTTCGACCGGGTATAATCTGAATTTTTCTTTGCCAAAATCGGTATCTACACCTTGCTTACACATCTGGTTATATCGTTTAACTGTTGCAACCAACTTGTCTTTTGGTAAAGCTAATTTTTCAGCCAGTTCTTCAATCGTATCGGCTTTTTGCACCATTCCATCATCAATTCGCCGTTGAATTTCGGCTTTATTTTCTTCAGTATTATAAATACCAGGCCAGCCTAAACGTGAGCACCCCTGTGTATCAAATTGTGCTAAGTGATCCATGGTATCTTCTGACCAAATCTGAGCCTCAAGATAGCCCGGCTGCTTCGACATTGCATTAATATCAAACTGATAAGGGACACTTTCGTTACCAAAACGTTCACCTTTCAAATTAACCTTAAGTAGTGGATATGCTCCCATCCAGAAATATCCTGGTCCCTTAAAGTCAATTTCATAATGATCTTCAGCCTTTGTACCAACTGGAACTGCACCACGATCAAAAATAATTTCAGCTGGTTCTTCATCACGTGCAGCACCAACTTTTAAGCCGGCTAGAATCCCTGAACCATCATCTCGTGGTCCATCAGAGTAGACATTCTTCTTGTAACCAAGTGGATTCCATTTCTTCATTAAATCAACACTGCCACCATAACCACCGGTACAAATAATGACACCTTTATTAGCATTATACTGAGTCTTTTCACCACTAGCTCGGTCACTTGTTATTACTCCTATTACTGCTTTATTATCATCAGTAACTAGTTCCTCCAGCTTGGTATTATATTTAATGGTCACGCCTAATTCTTGTGCTTTATTGAGTACCCATTCACCATAGTGAGCCCAGCCATTATCTGGGGTGGCAATGGCCAATTCTGTATTAAAAGCGGTATTGACAATTGTTTCGTAATAAGCATCTTCTTGCGGTCTTAAGATACCACCATTAGGTTTTAAAATATTATCTTCAAGCCAGTTGGCTGTTTCATCAGCATGATTAGCCCAAGTCCAAAGCAATCTTTCATCAACATTGTCTTGGAAGAAAAGCGTTAAAAAATTCATTAATTTAGCTTTATCTACCTTGATGCCTGCTCTTTGTTGAGCGTTACTGTTAAGTGCCGCAAAGAAAGAACGGAATAAGAACTGGGAGCTGCCAGATTTATCAATTAACAAAACTTTGGCACCCTTTTCAGCAGCAGCACATGCTGCCATTGCACCAGCATTGCTAGCGCCGGCAATAATCACATCATAAGTACTTACCATTTTTATCCCTCACTTTTAATGTAACTTTTTTTATCGCTTTCATAATACTATGGATTAAGTGAATCTTTGCACTAAATTTAGAATTGAAGATTACTAAATGGAATGCTGACGATTAGCTATCTTTATCAACCAACATAAATAAGCTTGTGAATCAACGTTTTAGCGCCTTTCACAAGCTTATTTCAGTTTACTATTAATTTGTGTATTATTTATTATTTTGATTTAAATACTCATTAATTGCTAACTTTAATGTTGTAATTACTTCTTTTAAAACAGAATCATTGGTAAAAGATTCCATATAAGCAATACCATATGGGGAAATCTCATGATAATCAATCGGTACATAAGTAATATCATCGGCACGGTTATCAGCAATAAAGTTTGGGATAATCCCATAACCCCAGCCAGCTTTAACATAAATGTTCATTGCCAAAAAGTCTTGGACAAACTTAATATGTTCCATACCCATGCGATTAATTAGTTCGTTTTGAAAATTCATTTGAACATTCAAAGAACTATTAGGATCAAGTAGGAAAAGTTCTTCTTTTTCCAAGTCATCTAAAAGAAGCCGTGACCTTTGAGCTAAGCGCGAATTAGGTGGACAAGCCAAAACCACCCTGCCTTGAATTAAAGGTGAAAAATGAACATCATCCACAACATTAACATCATCTCGGGCAATCGCACATAGATCAACATGGTGATTGAGTAGTTCACCAATTGAATTATTTAACACAAAGACAAATTGGATATTAAGGTTACTTTGTGCTGCTCGCAATTTTTTTAAAAAAATGGGCAAAATCTTTTGTTCTAATGGCGTATCGCACACCCCAATTCGTAAAAGTGTTTCTGGGTCATTCTTCTTACTTTGTAAATATGCCACTGTATAATCCATATCATCGACAATGTTGCGAGCAACACGATAAAAATACTTTCCAGCATCAGTAAGAGAGATACGGTGATGGGCACGATTAATTAGCGTTACACCAATCGTATTCTCTAAATCTTTAATATTTTTGGAAACAGCTGATTGAGAAAAGTTCATTCGCTCTGCCGCAATCGTAAAGCTAGAATTATCTACTGCCTTGATAAAACAGCGTAACTGGGTAAAATTCATTCTTTTATTCTCCGCAATTGCTAATTGACTAACATAAAATTATTTCACCTTAATTATAAACTTTAACCATTCAAAAAGACCATTGTTGCCAACGGTCTTTTTTTAAACTAATTACTAGTTAATTTGGCTTAATGCATCTAAAACTGCATCCCGTAATCCTCGGCTTGTACTAGAAGCACCTGAGACTGCATCAACATCAACACTATTATGTTCAACCATTTCCTGAGGTAAAATATTAATCGCTTTTTGCCCATAATCCGCTGATTCAGCTTGTTTTAATACCTCAATTTGTTTCAGATTTTTCTGTTTATCAGCGGTAACTCGTACAACAATTTCATCACCCATTCCACGGCTTGAACGACCAATATATTGGTTTTCACCCGTTGGATAATTTTCTGTTTGTATATCTGAAGTTAAATAACTTGCTTGTTCTGATGCACCGCTTGCTACATCAGTTTTACTGTTTGATTTTGGCTTTGCTGCATTTTCGCCAGCAATTTTACCCCAAATCAAACATTCTGCCAAGTTTCCACCACCTTGATATTGATTAGCACAAATTCCGCCCAATTCACCTGCAGAGTACAAATTTGGTATCGGATTACCTTTAGTATCCAAAACCTCTGCTTTAGTATTTCTTCTTGGACCACCTTGGGTATTAAGCATGGTTTGTTCCATTTTAACTGCAAAAATTTTACTGCCAACAAAGGCGCGCATAGAGTGCGGATCACGGTGAAATTCGGGATCATTTTGTTCATTTGCTGCCTTATTAAAGCGATCAACTGTAGTTTGCAAAATCGTAGAATCAAGCCCAATTTTTTCAGCTAATTCACTAACTGATTCGGCCATAATTACATGATCACAATATGGTTTGTACTCACCAATAATTGGATCGTTATCCAATTCTTGCTTCTTATTTTCATCAAAAATCAAATATGGATGGTCTTGATTCATTGGCACTTTCCATTGACCATGATTTTTAATATGACCATGACGATTTTCTTCTGCTTCGTTAAAGTATCTAGTTCCATCGTCACCAACCACAAATACGCTGCCATGAGTTACTTTTTCATTTTGTACACCAAACATCAGTCGCCCACGTTCACCCTTTTGCACCGCAAACGTCATCCCATGTAGCAATCCTAAAGATTCAAAATTGTTCATGTGCCAAAAATCTGCTCCTATTTCTTGAGCCATTCTGATGCCATCACCCTTATTATATAAAGTGCCTAAAGGAGCTAGTTTAGTTGCGCCTAAATAGTCTTCAATCATCTTTTGATTGTTTTCAAAACCGCCAGTAGTCATAATCACACCATTTTTAGCCTGAACTTTGAGTGATTTCCCTTTACGTTCGATTACTACACCCTCAATTTGGCGAGTCTCAGGATCTTGGATTAACTCTGTCGCTGGAGTATCATATAAAACATCAATCTTATCCTTGCGTTTTTGAACTTGTGATTTTAAATTTTGCCATAGTGACGCATCAAACCATGTTTGAGCTACGGTTGTAAAATCATATGTTTCTGAGCCTTCAAACTCAGGATATTCTTCAAATGCCCAACGTGTTTCTGGTGCATAATCTTTTGCACTGCATGGCTTCACACCTAAGTAGTTAGATACATAATTAGGCATATCAACCATTCCTTTAACAAAGGTATCAATCATATCTTCATCAAGCGACATTGGTTTTGTTAAATTTTTATAATACTTTTTACTTTCGGTGAAATCATCACCAGTTCCTAACAATTGTGCAGAATAGCGAGTATTGCCACCTTCATGTCCTTCAGGTGCCGCATCAACCAACAATACTTTAGCACCGTTATCTGCTGCAAATCGAGCTGCAGTTGCACCAGCACCACCAAAGCCTAATACAACAACATCATAATTAGCATCCCAATCAATACCATTTTGATAAATCATATTATTTCTCCTTAATGAAATCGCTTTAACTGTTAATATGTTAATTATATCACATACATAATAATAGAACAATATATCAAATAATCGCTCACCAACAATGATGAGCGATTTTCAATTAATTATTAAGATATTTAGCCAGTTTTTTACCCTTTAATCCAGCACTAAGTCCAACCAACAACTTGATTCGAGCCTTAGGACCCGTAAGGCCGCGGCAAAAAATAATACCCATTTTTGCTAAGTTGACGCCGCCACCCTCATAGTCATAAACCGGTTCGGCTATTCCATTAAAGCAACGTGAAACTAATACTAACGGGATATGATTATCAAGAAGTGCCTGCAAGACTGGCAATGTTTGTGGTGGCATATTACCCGCACCTAGCGCTTCAATCACAATTCCATTAGTCGATGAATTATTTAAAGCTTGTAAAAGCTCTGACCCCATCCCTGCGAATGCCTTAACCAAAAAGACCCGATCGACAACATGATCAATTGGCAAATGCGGCAGCGGTTTAATCGTTTGCACATAATTAACGTGACCATCAGAGACGATTCCAATCGGCCCAAATGTTGGCGTGCGAAATGTTGCCACATTAGTCGTATGTGTCTTGGTTACATAGCGTGCCGAATGAATTTCATCGTTCATCACAACAACGACACCTTTACCTACCGATTCCGGTGAACTAGCGACAATCACTGCGGCGCGAAAATTATATAAACCATCAGTCCCAATTTCATTTGAAGAGCGCATTGCACCAGTTAAAACAACAGGTATTTTACTCGAAATTGTTAAATCTAGAAAAATTGCTGTCTCTTCTAAAGTGTCCGTTCCGTGCGTAACTACCGCACCAAAAAAGCCCTCTTCTTCTGCTCGCCGAATTCTTAATGAAAGTTGTAACATATGTTTAGGATCCATATGGGGAGATGGCACATTGAAAATTTCCTCTGTCACTAATTCCACTTCACCTTGATTATCTAAAGACAGCTCTGCAAGTGGATTTTGCTTGTTCGGTTTGATATTGCCTGACTCATCTTCTGACATTGAAATCGTACCACCGGTGTGTAATACAAGAATTTTCTTAGACATAATAATACTCCTACTTAGAAATAAACCATGTATTTATTACTCGTATTATAACTGATTATGATTCTTAAACAACATAAAAACAGCCAGCTTCAATCATGATTGAAGCTGACTGTTTTAGCTTTATTCGCCATATACTTCTTTAGCAAGATCAAAAGCAGACCATGCCTTCGGCCATCCACAATAAAAGGCGAGGTGGGTAATTAATTCAACCATTTCTTCTTTGGTGACGCCATTTGTTTTCGCCATTCCCATATGAGCTTTTAATTGTGGAAAAGCACCTTGTGCCATCAAAGCGGCACAAGTAATTAAGCTGCGATCACGTGCTGGCATTTCTTTTTCACGTGACCAAACTTCACCAAATAAGACATCATCATTTAATTCGGCAAACTTAGGAGCAAATTTACCTAAGTTATCACGCCCAGCAGTTTGTTTTTTCATTATTAATCCTCCAATTGTTGATAATCTTCATCAGTTACTGGCTCAAGCCATTCAGGCGTACCGGCAGTGATTGCCAAATGTGAAAACCAACTATCTTTAGTTGCTCCATGCCAATGTTTAATACCATCATGAACCACAACAACATCACCGGGATGAAGCTTTCGGGCAGGTTGACCTTCTTCTTGGTACCATCCTTCACCAGCAGTTGCTAATAAAATTTGAAAACCGCCATTGTGCTTGTGCCAGTTATTACGGCATCCTGGTTCAAAACTAACATTTGCTACACCAACATTAACTTTAGGATCAGCAACCAAACTTTGTAGATAGCTTTGACCAATAAAATATTTTTGATATGCTTCGTTTTTATCGCCTAAAGCAAAAAGACCATTTTTTACCTCATCTTCATGATTATTCATTTTCATTTTTCTCCTTAATTCGCTTCAAATATGCCGCAAAGGTTTCATCATCTGAAATTGTCCGGTTTTGCTTTTCTTCGTACCAGTCAATTTTTTGATTTAATAATTTAATATTGTCAGTTAATTCCTCTAGCTGGCGCATTGCATTTTTCTGCACTTCTTTTAATAACGCTAGCCTGCCTGGAATCGTCCCATCACCTTGAGCACGCAAAGCAACATATTCCTTTAATTCGGTAATTGTCATTCCTGTGCCCTTCAAATGTAAGATAAATTCAAGCCATGACCGATCAGCATCGGTGTAAAAACGTTGACCAGACGCATCACGCTCGGGTGCTAATAGACCTTCTTGTTCATAATAGCGTAAAGTTGCTGGTGGTAAGTGTGTCAATTGACTGAATTGTCCAATATGATATCTTGCTGCTGTCTTCATTAGCTTCACCTCTTACATTATTAAGATAGCCCTTAAAGTACACTTTAAGTCAAGTGCTTTTATAAAAAAGAAAAAATTAAAAGGATTAACCCCCATAAATATTAGGTGTCAGTCCTTAATTAAGATTTATATTTTATGACCATATATAAGTTTGAATAATCTTATGCTTTTATAACAAAATATTATATTCTATTTTTAAATCGTTAAATTCCCAGTGCTTCAATAAGTCATTGGACTGTAATCGTCCAACCACTATACCGGGACTGATTTCAAGCTCATCAGCAAATTTTTTAATAGCTGCTTTTGAAAAATCATGACTATTTACAAACTTGGTATATTCTTTTTCCGGAATAAAAAAGTCTTCTGCAAATTTATCAGCTCGTTTTTCTTTTCTATGATATCCTTCTTTATCTTCATAATTAGAATAGAAGTCTTCATAATAAATATGACCTATTTCATGAACAAGCGAAAACCAAAAAATATCAGAAAATTTGTTTTTATCAGTAATTAATAATAAGATACTACCATTTTTAAATCTTTTTGTTGCACCATTTAGTCCAGCACCAGTGAGATTGGGAAAAGCTTCTAAAACAATACCACATTCTAATAAAATTTGTTCTAACTTAGGATAAAACTTACTAGGTTCTTGTATAGTCATCTTTCTAATAGTATTTAATTTACATTCCAAATTCGCTTTATTATATTTATTAGTAGTCTTATTTCTAGCATCATTAGAAGCCAGCTCAAGCATAACATTTGAGCAAACAATGGATTTTTCTTCATTTTTTGTATTGGATCTTCTATAACTTACCGCTGAATTAAATTCACGTAATTGAGAGATATTTGAATAATTAAGTAATTTTCTTAATTCGACAATTTTATCATTTTCACTGTATCTTTTGTTTTCAATAAAATTATTTTTTTTCAAATAAGAGCTGTCGATATATGAACAGATTTTTTTCTCATCGATATCTTTTTCATTTTCAATTGCCGCTATTTTAGCATCATAATTTGCTTGCAAATTTAACCATGTTCTAAGAGAAATTCCAGTTAATTTAGCTAATTTATTTGCCGTTGAAGTACTTAAATTTTCTTCTCCGTTAACCAATTTACTAACTGTTTTAGGAGAAACATCTAATCTAGTTGCAAATTCCGTTTGTGTGATATTTAGATTATCTATAATATCTTCAATATATGAACCCGGATGAAAAGCAATTAAGTCTTCATATTCAACTATATTACTCATAATGCTTACTAACCTCCGTTATCTTAATTATTGTTATGGAACTAGAATTTGTAAACACTTGTTTCTTATCATATTCATCAAAACAAGTTATCAGTCTATATTTGCTTCTTCGACCATCAATATCAATAGCATAATAGCCCTCAAGCTTCCCCTTTAAACCATGAAAATTAAATGTACCATTATTTATAATTGAATCCAAATTTTCAGCAGCTTCAATAAAATTAATCTTTTGAATTAATTTTCTTGCAATTTTATCAGAGAAATCTTTTTTTGCCTTCTTCAGTGAAGTACATTGCTGCCGTACTTTGTTATTCTTGTAAATAATCTCCATGTATTTTCTCCAATATCATGAAATTACCTTTCAGGTAATTTCATGATATTGCTTATTAATTTTCTTGTCAATATTTTTACAAAGCTTTTCAATACAAAAAAGACCACCTAAAAATTTATTATAGTGGTCTTTTTGATGTTAAAAATTATTAGAAAATCAGGTTAGTCATCCAATTTTTCTTTATTAACTACATTTAATTTATCATCAAATGTGTAAACTACTGGTTCACCAGTCTTCATTTCCAAGTTCATAATATCTTCATCAGAAATATTTTCGATGTACTTGGTTAATGCGCGAAGTGAATTACCATGAGCAGCAATAATGACATTCTTACCAGCTAATAAGTCTGGTGCAATGTGATCTTCCCAGAATGGCATTACCCGTCCTAAACAAACCTTAAGGTTTTCAGTCCGTGGAATGATGTTGGGGTCAAGATCAGCATAACGGCGGTCATGTACTTGACTAAATTCTGAATCATCTTCCAATTTTGGTGGTAAAACATCGTATGAACGTCGCCAAATGTGAACTTGCTCGTCACCATACTTGTCTGCAGTTGCCTTCTTGTTTAAACCTTGCAAACCACCGTAATGACGTTCATTTAACCGCCATGATTTCGTTTCTGGTACCCAAAGTTGGTCACTTTCGGCTAATGCATAATGCAATGTCTTAATGGCACGAGTTAAAACAGAAGTATAAGCTTGGTCAAACTTTAAGCCATGCTTTTTAAGCAATTTACCTGCGTTCTTGGCTTCTTCAACACCTTTATCGGATAGGTCAACATCAACCCAACCAGTAAACTTGTTTTCAAGGTTCCATTCACTTTGACCGTGACGAATCAAAACTAATTTTGACATGAAATATCTCCTTTGCAAATTAAAAGTTTCACTTATTATTTTACACATTTACATTTTGTTTTCATAGAGTTTAGAACCAAAAATAATGTTTTAATTGCCTAATTTAAGCTACAATAGAGAAAGTAATGATTATCAGAAAGAGAAAAGTTCATCATGATGAAGTTCAAAAAATTATTTCTCGGTCTTGCAACAGTGACCGCACTATTTACCGGTGGTTGTTCACAAACAAAAAAGCAATCTGAACCGGTTTTAACAAAAACTGCCGCAATCAAAAAAGCACAACAGACTTTCAAAAGTGGTCAAGCTAAGCAATTAATTGATCTTAGTACTGATACAGCTAGTCAGGTTATTACAAGTTCTTATACCTTTGGTGGCAATCCCACTGTTTTTCACCTTAATTACCAAACTCAAGTTAAGGACAAAAACAATAATATCGAAGAATGGATCAGTAATACTAACAAAACTTATATTAATGGGCAAAGTAATTGGTATTACTCGGACCTTAAGCAAATGAGCGGCCATTCATACGCCGATCTACTTGACGCAATCATGAATAATAATTTGCTAATGAACCCACCACAAAAATTAGTTAACGCTTATAAAATGAAACGTTCCGGCAACACCTATACATTGACGGCCACAATTACCGACCCTAAAATTATGCGCGAGGCAGCCGAGCCGATTTTACTTACCAATACTCAAAGTCAGCGGCAATATCCTACCTACCACAAGTTAGTCAAAGCCGGCAAATATAAGAAGATGGACGTCAAACTCGTAATTAAAAACCAAAAATTAGCAACATTTAATTACAAAGTTAATTTACAAATAGGCAAAATGTTCCAAATGAATATTGGACAGAGTTATGCTAATATGCGTAATCAGGATTTTCTCAAGATACCGAATAATGTTTTAACGGCAAAACCACTGCCAAAGCAAAAAAAATAACTATCAAAAAACACCTAAGTTATAAAGTTAACCCCGAAATTGATTTTCGATCTAATCCAAAGGGTTAACTTCTTTGATTGTCTTCTTTTTATTATTAATCAAAGTGAATCTAGCTTCATTAAAAAAACATTACCTTGAAACTCAAGGTAATGTTTTTTGCTAAATATGCTGTTCACGTTTCCCAGTAACTGTATAGTCCATTGTTTGTTTCTTTGCTATAATCATATTTGAATTGAGAGCAAATTGTTTTGAGGGCGGTTGGCTGTTTTTCCTAGGAAAGGAGAAGGTGCTTATGGCGCGAAATTCTTCAGAAAGGTTGACAGTCATTGAGCGTTTATCATGCGCTAGAATTAGTGCTAGCATTCGCTACGTTTATTCTCGTCTTGCTGACTTATATCGACAAGCACAAGTAAACAAAAAGACCGTCCCAGCAAAACTTTGGCAGGTTATGGGATTGGTCTTTTTGATTAATTTATAATTTGCCAACCGCCTTTAAAGCGGCTGCTTGAAATTTAGAAGAGAAGTCTTGTTTATTCAAGGCTTCTTTTTCTTTTCTATTGTATTATAACATCTTTGGCTTTATTTTGTGCAAAAATTACAATATTAAATTGAACACCTGTATTAATTTGATAAATGCAATCTAGTTAGCGTTCAAATAATTCATCTGATGTCTGATAAGCCAAGATATTTTTTTGATCAGAATTCAACTTCATACCATCAAATGCAATACAATTATTCATGAAATACACAAATTTTTGTACTCTAATTGGTAAATCAATTCCTTCCAACTTTTCTTTTTGTAAATTCATTATTGTTTTATTTATCTCTCTATAAACTTTATTCAATTTAGTAAAAGAACTATTTTGTAAGCTCTTTTTTAAATCAGATAAAAGTTCAACATATTCTTCATTAGACATAATTAATGAAGCCCCGTAATCAGATCACCAGTAATATTACTAATGGTTGAGTTAATTAAACTTCCCCAATTTAGATCATACCAACTCGGTGTAACTGCAGAGACTATATTAGAACTTAACATCATTGCTCCAGACAAACTTAACATAGCTAAAAAACTAATTGATAAAATTCTTTGTTTTTTCATAATATACATCCTTAATATAATACTATATTATTTTATCTTATATAGTTTGGTTCATTTGATTTTAAATTAATAAAAATAATATTTATTTATTAGAGTACAGTCTATTGTTTGTTTCTTTGCTATAATTATATTTGAATTGAGAGCAAATTGTTTTGAGGGCGGTTGGCTGTTTTTCCTAGGAAAGGAGAAGGTGCTTATGGTGCGAAATTCTTCAGAAAGGTTGACAGTCATTGAGCGTTTATCATGCGCTAGAATTAGCGCTGGCATTCGCTACGTTTATTCTCGTCTTGTTGACTTATATCGACAAGCACAAGCAAACAAAAAGACCGTCCCAACAAAACTTTGGCGAGTTATGGGATTGGTCTTTTTGATTAACTTATAATTTGCCAACCGCCTTTAAAGCGGCTGCTTGAAATTCAGAAGAGAAGTCTTGTTTGTTCAAGGCTTCTTTTTCTTACAATCATATTGTAGCACGTTTGGCTTTATTTTATGCAAGAACTTGACTGCGTTATTGCATACTTTTCTCTATATCGTTTAACTGTTATTCGGCTAATACCTGTTAATTTTGCTACTCTTGTATCGTTAGCGCCTTTTTTATCCAATGCAAAAGCATGTTGTAATTGGGGACTATTTTAGAATATTTAGTTGATTTTGATGATTAGCTTTACTGTAGCTTTTTTCTTTGGCTTTTTTCTTTTTCATTTCATCATCTCCTTACATATTATGTAATGCACGCTTTTGGTAAATTGTTAAAAGTTAGTTTTATGTAAAATTTGTAGGCAATTCAAGTAGAAGGATTTTCTTCGTGTCATTGAAAACATTTCTATCTGGGGCAACAAACCAATATGTCGCCTCACTCGTAGCATCAACAAAGGCGGCTACACAATCAATTTGGGCTCTTTCAAGTTATCTTGACAATAAGATTGTTGTTGAAAGCGGAAACGGTTATGATTGTAAGTATGAGATAGTAAATTTCTTAATGGAGGTTTAATTATGAAACTAGGAATTATTGGTAGTGGCAAAATTGTGCATGATTTTTTACAAACCGCAGATAAAATCACTAATTTAGAATTGACCGCAATTTCAACTACCAAACGCAGTCAAGCGATTGCACAGGACTTGGCACAAAGATACGGTATTCGTGATGTCTTTGACGATAATGCGCAATTATGTAGTGATAATAGTGTTGATACTGTCTATGTTGCCGTACCTAATTCATTACATTATGAAATTGTTAAGCAGGCAATTATGGCAAACAAAAATGTCATCTGTGAGAAGCCATATGTTGAAACTGTAGCTGAAGCTGAAGAACTTAAGCAACTTGCTGATCAACATAATGTAATCATCGTTGAGGCAATCACCAATTTACATTTGCCCAACTATCAAGCAATTAAAACGGCACTAGCCCAAATTGCTCCAATTCACATTATTTCTCTTAACTACACCCAATATTCTAGTCGCTATGATGATTTTTTAGCAGATAAGATTGCACCTGTCTTTGACCCTAAAAAAGACGGGGGAACTCTGATGGATTTAAATATTTATAATATTCACTTGGCTGTTGGTCTTTTTGGTAAGCCCCAATCCGTTCAATACTACCCTGTTATGCAAAAAAAGATCGATACTTCTGGCATTCTGAATCTAACCTACCCAGATAAACAGGCTGTATTAATAGCATCGAAGGACTGCTACACTACTCCACGTTCCTTTATTGAAGGAGAGAAAGGAACAATCCATTTTGATGGTTCTACCGGAGTCCTTAATTCCTTTACAATCGAACTGCGTAATGGTGACACTCAGCGTTACAATTATAATAAGTTTCTGCACCGGATGGCTAGCGAATTTACTGACTTTGTTAAAATTATTGACCAACATGATGTTCAGACTGCCAATATGCTATATCATCACAGCATTAATGTAATGGATGTCTTGGCCCAAGCAAAAGCCTCCGTCAATCATTAACTTGTAAGTTTGCTTCCTTTGACCAGTTTCAATTTTGGAGATTGTTGATTTAGCAACATTAGCCTTTTCAGCAATTCTCGCTTTACCAAGATAAACAAAAGCTCACCATTATTCTTTTGGCTTGATCACGCCTTAGACTTTACCCAATATAGCCGGCATGGCCTTAAAATTTAAAGCGGGCTAAGAGTTATATCTTAGGCAACTGGCAAGCCATTTTAAATATTCACGATTCTGCTTATCAGCACTGTACTGCTAAAGGTCACATCAGTCATTATTTATCAGAAAGCCTGGGGCGATTATTAAACATGTTACAACCAAAGGCTTATACTTTAGACATTAATGATAAAAATAAATCTATTCAAGGAGTGGTTATCCCAGATAAATTTATGTATCAGCAAATAAGGGGGAGTAATAGAAGCAAGTCATTTAGAGTGGGAATTCTGAAAAAGTGATATTGAATACATCTTAGATTATGTAATTAATCCTAATCCTCAATAACTTAAAAGGATTGATAAAATTTGGGGTAAAGATAATGAGTGATCGAATTGCTAAATTAATTGTTTGAAGACACTCTTGATCGAGCAGTAGCCTTTAAACAAAATACTCAAACAACAGCAAGAACTGTCTGACCTTATCAAGACAGTTTGGGCTATAATTATTGATAGTGAGGTAAAAAATATTGGATTACGAAGATAAGTTTCACTTAACAGCAGAAGAAAATAGACGATTTGCTAAAACGAATCTAACCAAGCTAGTTTTTACCAATTCACGTTTTGAAGGTTTAACTACGACTATGCCGCAAACTCAAACAATTATTGACGGTTTGGGAGTTGACGGTGTATCGATTGACGATATTAATACGATTGTGCAGCTAAAAAGAGGTTGGCAATTTATAATTAATAATAAAGAGCCTTTAACTTTAGCAACAGAAAAAAAAATTAATGCAATTGTTGCTCGTGATAGTGCCGCTTTCCCTGGTTACTTACGAAACGGAACTGGCGGTGTAAGTACCTATCGAGGTGATTTTGAACCGCCAATAATTGACGAACAAGAGCAAGAGCATTATTTGAATTCAATTTTAGCAAGTAAGCGCACCACTACCGATAAGGCATTGACCATTATGTATCACAATATGCGTGAGCAGATGTTTTACGATGGTAATAAACGGACAGCCACAATTGCTGCTAATAAGATAATGATTGATAACGGAGCAGGGCTAATTAATGTACCGCTAGATTATTGGACCACTTGGCAGAAGATGTTAGCCGATTATTACTTTTCCAATGATATGACAAAATTGAAAGATTGGACGTATAAACATGGTATTCAAGGCATGGAGCCTAATTTACGTGCTCGTTCACAAAATGTTGGTAAAGAAATTTCTCCAGATGAACAAGCAAAGAATCTTTCGGAATTTAAACACTTTAGAGACACATTAGATGATGACGGATTTGGATTATCATAATTAGCATTAGCAACACAAACAGCCTAACAGAAATGATGTGACCACTAAAATTTGGGCAATGTCATTAAGTTAAGCAACACTCTTTTTTAGGTGATGCTGGTTAAAGCTAGGTAGATATTACCAAAAATTGAATAGCGTTTAGCAACTTAGATCTTAAATCAACGGCAAAAGTCATATCATAGCTCCATTTTTATAAACTATTAGAATTATGATTGCTTAGATAGGGAAAAGAATGCAAGCAAAAAGCCCAGTTAAAGTTAATTAACTGAGCTTTTTGGCCTAACTTAATGACATTACCTAATTATAGGGTTCAGATTAAGGATCGCATTTTTATCTAAAATTAACTACTTTCACAAATTGTGTTGGACTAATGGCGTAGTAGCGCTTGCCAGCAATTGTAACTTGACCACCGTAAGTCTGAATGCTGTGGTTGCGTAATAATTTCGGATCAGTCGTACGCCGACCCGCAGTATCGTAAGTATAAGCATTCCGAGTTAGTATACGCTTCTTGCCAACAATATTACTTGCGACAATATATTCATTATCTCCTATTTGCAAATATTGCTTATTATTAATCAACTTCGCAGCTGTCACCGTGACAGTTGTGCCAGCGGTTTTTAGTCCTGAATTGGTACGTTGACCAGTTGCATCATATGTATAAGCATCATGCATCAAGGTCTTATTACCAGTTGGCAGTTTAGAAGTGGTATCTTTTCCGGCACCAACATCACTTTGCCCAGTATCAGTAGCCGAATTGTTATTGCCCGCATCTGGCTTAGCGCCAGTATCAGCTCCTTGCAAGTCGTAGTAATACTTGACCAAAGAATAAAATTGATCCATCGAATAGCCCCACTTGTTAAAGTAACCATCAGGGTCAGTATGATTCGTTCCGCCTAAAAAGCGCGAAACGGCATGGTGCGACCAGATTGTGCCGCTGCCTGTGTTGCAGGCATTGGATGGCACAAGATTATAGCGATGCAAGAGCTTAGCCGCATAGATTGCGTCATTGTTGACACTCTTAGCAAAGTTATCCCTAGTGTTTTCTTGGCAAAGTTCAATTTGAATAAATCGATTATTGGCATTGGCACCAGCACCCCAAACACCATAGTTGGGCGTCATCATCTGAATAACTTGTTGACTGTCAACAAAGGCGTGAACGTAGGAATACATGTTCATCCACTCACGGTTGAAATAAATCGCCTCATTATAGGCTGATGCACCCGGTGTGGCCGTTTCATGAATAACAATTCCTTCAGGTTTACCTTTGCGATAATATATCTTATTACCATTGGCATAAAACTTATTGTATTGAATGTTCTGTGTTTGCAACATTTTATTCAAAAAAGTTACACCAACATAACTGTTTTGTTTAGCTATTGAATTAATTGATGCGGCTTCTACCGCTTGACTTTGATTTGTTTGATAAATAGGAGCAACTAAACCTACCCCGATAGCAATAGTAGTTATTAGTTTTTTGAGCTTCATTCTAACCGTTCATTCCTCATTTCTGCTTAGCAGCCTTAATACAAGCTAAAAGTTTGCTTGCCTAATATACTGGTTAACTCCGATACGATAATATTTATTACCGTAAATTGTAATTGCTGAGCCAAAGGTAGCAACTGACTTACCCTTCTTCATTATGCTTTGATTATCACGATTGCCGTAGTCATTATAAACATAAGAATTTCGCTTTAACAGTTTCATCGTCCCATCAATATTGCCACTAGCAATATAGTGGTTTTCGCCAACGCGGTAATACTTCTTACCGTTAATAGTCTTGATACCATAAGTTGCAATGATCTTGCCATTACTATTAACCTTTATGGCTTTCATGCCATTAACCCGCTCACCTTTATTATTATAAACATAAGCAGTATGCATTAAAGTCTTATTGACCTTCTTATCGTCTCGCGGCGCTTGGGCAGCTGGCGGCAGTGCACTGCCAGTATCTAAAACGGTGCCATTAACCCAGCCTTTGCCGGCAATATACATCCGCTTACTACCGTTATAGTAAGTAATTGTCTTGGTAACTGTAATCGAATCACCTGCATTGACACTATCCGTCTTAGCCGATAGTGAATGATCCGTTGGCCAAGCATAGGTTGCCGCATTCTTTTTGACAACATAAGATTTACTATCATTAGAAATCTGCGGGTCATATTGCGTTAAATTGTAACTGGTAATCCGATTATTTAAAATGCTATCGTAATTATTCGCCGTTGCATAGGTTCCAGTTAAGGCCTTCGTCGCATCAGTATAAGAAGCCGCATTTTCTAACCATGCACCTTGATAGCGATCTGGTTGCCAAGTAACACCTTGGCGTAATTTCTTACCATTATCATCAAAAGATTCTTGATAAGTATTATATTTTCTAAACTTGGCAACTACATAGTAGCTCTTACCGTTCTTATCTTCTTCGCGCGTCTTAGCCGAATATGTCTGACCCGGCCAGCTGTCATCAGCCTTCATACCAAATAAATTATTGGCATTTACCGCCAAGCCAGATTGCCCCCAATTAGATTCAACAATTGCTTGCGCAATCATGACAGATGGATATAAACCATACTTCTTTGCTACTTTCTGTGCCTGACAAGCAGCCGTGTCTAAGAATGCAGTTTCATTTCCCTGCGCTGCAGATACTTGTTGAACCCGCGCCGGGGAATTGGCAATTAAGTTGTTGGTAACTGGAATTACGGCTGCAGCTGCTAAAACAGCCGTGGATAATCCAGTGATTAGTCTCTTCTTCATAAATGTATTTTCCTCCTTAATCGACACTTTTATTGTATCGAGCTAGCTGTGGATAAACAATAGCTTACTTTTAATTGTAGTCAAAAAGTAATATTGTCTAGCTTATATTACAAATAGTAATCTATATTTCTAAACTATGTTGAAGCTTAGTAAGTAGGTGGCGTTTAATTCGCTGAAGCTGTCCCCTGCTGATACCAGTTTCTTGAGCTAAAAAAGTAATCGTGTTATTTTCTATCAGATGACGATAGAATAACATGATTTCTTCTTCTGACATCTGTTTTACCTCATTTTCAAGTTCTAACCAATTATTTAGATTGCTTATTTGCCCAATTTCTGCTTCCAAAAGAAGCGGTACCTCACGAGCACAATGCACCTGCTCTTGACGCAACCGGTCAAGCGTATGCCAAATAATCTTGCCAAAAGCTTTGCGATCAATTTCTGCACGTGACAAATTCTTTTCTTGTTGCAATATTGACGCATAGACGATAATTCCTTCCTGAAAAAGATCATCATAATTACTGTAATCTAGGCGAACATGGGCTTTTTTCAATGCTCCACGGACTAATTTCTGGTTACTCCAAGCGAGCATAAAACTTTCTTTACTAATCATTAGTTGTGACATTCCTTTTCGTAATTTTGTCACAAGCGCTTGTGCACCTTGAGATTATCAGTATTAGCTTTAAAACCAAAACCAGCGTTAATCACTTGCAATTACTTGGTAATATAATAATTGTCAAATGGTAAAAAAATAAAAAGACTGCAAATTATTGCACCATCCTAAGTCAATTCTGGGTAAAAAAGTTTTCTAATTCAATCAATATAATGTATCAAGGCGGCAACTAAAGCGAAAGATGGGATAATCTGCCTGTCTTAAAAAGGGCAATTCATAGTAGTCACTTAATTCGTTAATATACCTCAGCTGTTTTTGTTGCAACAATTCCATGACCGCATCCTTCAACTGATGATCATCGGTAACAGGACTTGGGAAAAAATAATCTGTTTGATCAATTAATGATTGACCTTTGGGTTGCTTAACCTGCCAGCCAAGATATTCTTGTAAATGAGTATGGATCAACTTAAAGAGAACGTGGTTGTAGGTTAAGCTGCGTGATAACTGCGTACCGATATAGCGACTGCATTGGTCGAAGATAAAGCAATAATTGTAATCTATTGTTTTAAAAGCCAGACTGGAAATACTCAAATTGCTCGCCTCCACCATTCGGTGTAACGCTATCCAGTCGATATTGCCCCGATTATAACTGCGTGTTGAAAAATAAGCTAAACGCCCAGTCGCAATAACATTGCTGCCCCGAAAATTAAATCTGCGAGCTAAATATCTTTGAAATTCTAACCCCGCGAGCAGATTACGCCGACTAAATGCCGTAAAAAGAGCACTGCTGCTACGTCGACTTAAGACAATTCCTTTACGACGATCAAAAATAACACTCTTATATTCACCAAGAAGGGGCTGATGTTGAAACTGATAAAGTACCAGAGTATCGGGGTTAATACAATAGTCAGGATCTGTAATCAAATACTGATCAAGAAGCGCATCCTTTCCTATACGTTCACGTATTAGCGTTTTGGACCACTTTCTATACTCTACTTTTAAGGGTAAATTCCATTGGCTATTTTCTTTACGCACAATTAACCATCCTTTCATTTTTTATAGTGCATAATAAATAATTATAGCGCTTTCATTATGACTTAAAATGCCAATGTCTTTGAAAATGCAGCGTCTAGTATTTAAAAATTATCTTAATAATTTCATGAGGTGTTTACCTTATTTTGGGCAACCAAAAAAACGGAAACGATCATTCGTTTCCGTTTTGGTTAGCAATTATTTAATTGTCTAATTAAAAGTTAGCAACTCTAACGTATTGTTTAGCAGGTCCACCAATGCGGTAGTAAGTCTTACCGTTCTTGAACTTGAAAGGAGCACCGTAAGTAGTAACAGTGGAACCCTTCTTCAAGACCCGCTTGTCAGCGCGCTTGGTACTGGTCTTGTAAACATAAGCGTTGTGAGTCAAAGTACGAGAAGTTCCGTCAATGTTGTCAGCCATTACGTATTGGTTGTCACCAATCTTATAAACAAGACTGCCATCGGCAAGCTTAGTTGCGTCACCATAAACATTTACGGTACTGTAAGAAGCTAAAGTCTTAGTGCCAACGCGCTTGTGGTTTGCGTCGTAGATGTAGGAATTGTGCATAACTTGCTTAGTAACTGTAGGCGCTGGGGCAACTGAGCCATCAACGTACTTATTTTCAATATATTGGTTAGAATCAGCGCTGTTAACGTGAATATATGTCTTGTCACCGATCTTAACTGGGTTACCAAAAGTAGCAATCTGGTCACCATTCTTGATCGTGGTCTTAGATAGAGTTACTGTGTTACCCGTAATCTCGTAAACCGGCACCGTGTCGGTATCAGCTTGCACCGTCTTGTAAGTAGCACCTTTAGCACCCACCGTTAACATAAAGGTTACCTTAGTAGTCTTATTGTCAGGGTTAGTAGCTGAAACAACTACTGGATACTTCCCAGCAACAGCAGTATTAACCTTGCTGATGTCAACATTTGGCACTAAGACTGTCGTGTTAGTAGCACTGATTGTAGTCTTAAAGGCATCCTGAATTGCCTTAGTATCAACAGTGCCATTGACTGGTACATAGTTGAACTTAACACTGTCTGGTAAATCTTTGATAGTAGCAGAAACACTCATTGCCTTATTACCATTGTAACCATCAAGTGTAATTGCAGGATAAGTTGGGTCACTAGTGTCTGTACTTGGACTCACTGTAACAGTAAAGCTACCCGGCCTACCATTAGTAGCAATTAAATTAATAGTAACTGGGAAAGCAGTTGCTGGTTGATCAAAGGTACCATTAGCCTTAAGGGTAACACCAGCAGTTCTTAAGCCAGAAAGAACGTCTTGGTCAATGTCTGTAAATGAAGCATCAGCAGCATCCTTTGCACCTGCAGTTGTAATAGCTGGCTTATAAGCATCAGTAATACTCTTAACAACGCTGGCAACACTGTTACCAGTAGCAGTTAAAGAAACTGCCCCAGAGTTTACCAAGTTACCCTTACTATCTTGCACGTAAGGTGCACCAGTTAAGTTTGAATTGAACAACTTGAAGGCGTCACTTGCAATTCTAAGATCGGCAATGGTGCCTGAACCTGAAGCAGTTACATTATAAGTATTACCACCTACAGTAATAGCATATCCTTGTCCAGCTGTTAAACCAGTAATTGTTACCGTAGCAGATGCTCTATAAGTATCATCGCCATTAAAGTTAGAAACTTCAGATGCATTTGGTTTAAGGGATGCACCTTGAGCACCAGTAACATCAACATCGCTTGATTTATAAATCTTAGCACTTGAGACTGATACTGAAGCACCAGCAGGTAAATTAGGCGTTAACAATGATGCTTGGGCAGTTGAAGCAGCAGCACCAGCAACTAAACTAGGAATGTTAGTAACCTTTAATTTAAGTTCAGCTTTAGTTGAGCCGACATTTGTCGTACCACCAACAACAGGCACATTCATATCAGCAAAAACTGTTGACAAAGTAGAAGCAGCAGCCGGAGCAACGGCTAATAAAGCAGCAGCAGTGGCACTGACAATTCGTAAATTCTTTTTCATGTGGTCTATCCTCCTTGAATATATAAAAAAGGTAACAGACTGTATTAATCGTAAGAACCCATCTTGTAAACAACATCCTTCAAGCTGAATTCATAAGTTTATTAGGTCTTATGAGGTAGCTTTCAAGCTGAATAATACGCATGCTTATAGGCTAACGAAGCAAAGACATATCTATTACCTACCACGCTTCAAATTGTACGCATATTTAGCCAAAAATGCAAGAAACGTACCTAAACTCAATCAAATATTAAAGTAACCAAAAAACGAAAACAACAATTTGTTTCCGTTTTGGTAATTAATTATTTAATTGGTTAATTAATTAAAAGTTAGCAACTTTAACGTATTGCTTAGCAGGTCCACCGATACGGTAGTATGATTTACCGTTCTTGAACTTGTAAGGAGCACCGTAAGTAGTTACAGTTGAACCCTTACGTAATACGCGACGGTCAGCACGCTTCTTAGAAGTCTTGTAAACGTAAGCGTTGTGAGTCAAAGTACGTGAAGTACCATCAATATTGTCAGCCATTACGTATTGGTTGTCACCAATCTTGTAAACAAGGCTACCATCGGCAAGCTTAGTTGCGTTACCGTAAACATTTACAGTAGTGTAAGCAGCTAATGTGTTTGAACCAACACGCTTGTGGTTTGCGTCATAGATGTATGCGTTGTGCATAACCTTCTTAGCAACTGTAGGAGCTGGCTTAATTGAACCATCAACATACTTAGTTTCTACGTAAAGATTTGAGTCTAAAGCATTGATACGAGTATATGACTTGTCACCAACAGTAATAGTACCAAAAGTAGCAATTTGGTCGCCATTCTTAACAGTAGTCTTGGTATCAGTTACAGTATTACCATTAATTTGATAAACTGGAACACTATCAGTGTCAGCTTGAACAGTGGTGTAAGTGGCACCCTTAGCACCAACAGTCAAATAGAAAGTAACTTTAGTAGTCTTGCCAGCTGCGTTAGTAGCACTAACAGTTACAGGATATCTACCAACAACTTTAGTGTTTACTTTGCTTGCATCAACAGTTGGAATTAATGCAGTTGAGTCAGTAGCACTTACAGTCGTCTTAAAAGCAGAGCGGATAGCATTAATATCTACATAACCATTAAGTGGAATATAGTTGTATGCTGCATCACCAACATCAAACTCTCTAGTTCCTTTTAAGTTCTCACCCACACCGTTAAATTTCAT
This sequence comes from Lactobacillus sp. X-49, assembly GCF_057063645.1. Lineage (NCBI taxonomy): Bacteria > Bacillati > Bacillota > Bacilli > Lactobacillales > Lactobacillaceae > Lactobacillus > Lactobacillus sp. X-49. Next base: position 30,442 of record NZ_JBXSQM010000003.1, on the reverse strand, counting down.
TTGTGGGTATGTATCGTCACCATTTGATGGATCTGGAAGTACAGTTAAATTAAATGAGCCTTTGTTGTGGTTAGTTGCACTAATTCCTAAAGTAAGAGTAATTGGGCTTGAAGGTTTGTCAAAACTACCATCAGCTCTTACAGTAATGCCTGCAGCCTTAAGACCATCTCTAACATCTTGCTCCAAATTAGTCCAATAACTAAGAGCTGTATGGCTACCAGGAGTAATCACAGTAGTAGCAACTTCATACTTATCATTAATGTTTTTCAAGATACCATTGATAGTATTAGCAAAAACAATTTGACCTTCTGATACTTGATGAGCATCAGTACCCTTAGTTCTCACATAAGGTGCACCTTGCAGATCATCAGTGTAAATTGTAAACATGTTACTTGCTAAAGTAATATGAGCAGTATGAGATGAATTTGCTTTAACTACATCAGAACTATCGTTTATGCGGTACTCACCATCAGCAGCCAAGTTACCAATATCCATTGATACAACAGCCACATAACTTTCATTAGCTCTAAAGTTTTTGACTGGAGTTGCATTTGCTACTACTTTAGCTTGACCATCTGCTCCAACATTTACATCAGAAGACTTATAAACTAAAACATCTGATACATTTTTAACTTGATCAACTGCAAATCCTGTTGGCATATTGTTTAAATTGATCTTAACTTGTAAGTTATTGTTTGAAACACCGTCACCATCAACAACTTTTGTAATTGTATCTGCCGATACTTTTAAGTTAAGGTGATTGTTATCACCCGTACTCAAGTTGTTACTATTAATATTGGCTGTAAGCTTTCCTACAGGTGCTGGAGTAGTTGTAGGAGTATCAGCAGCAAATACTGATGATACACTAGTAGCAGCAACTGGAGCAACAGCTAATAAAGCGGCTGCAGTAGCACTAACAATTCTTAAATTTTTCTTCATGTGGTCTTTTCCTCCTTGTGTATATACAAAATAGTAATAGGCTATAGGTTCAGTAGTTGAGCCTACATTGTTACAACACTCTTCGAGTCGAATTCATAAGTTTATAACTCTTATGAGGTAGCTCTCCAACTGAAGAACGCGCATGCGTACAGGCTTATTTACCTGAAGCATAGGCTATTACTCACCACATTTCATATTGTACCTGCCTTTAGTAGAAATTGCAAGGCATGTAGTTATTTTACACACTTTTGTAACAAACGCTTACAAAGCCAACATTAAATTATCAAGTTAGTTGAACTTAAATAAGCTTGCTATAACAATTAATCCTTAGTATATTTATCTCAATAAGATTACAGTAGAAATTTTATTACGGCAAAAATTTTACAGAATATTGACAATGCTTCATTAGCGTTACATTAAAAAAGGTCGCGTCAATAATTGACGTGACCTTTTAATAAGACAATTATCGTTAGCTTAAAAAACGTTTGAGTTCCTTAATTATGCTAACTAATGTCTGTAAAAGCTTGAGACTAGTTTGACTTATTTTCAGAATGATCGAACACACTAGTAACAGTGCGTTCAACATATGCAGCAGATTGGGGAACCTTATACAGATCAACTCCACCCTTATTAAAAGCATCAGCTTGGGCAATTGTGGTCATTGCACTTTGAACAGCTTCTGCAGTCACATTGTCTGAGGCATCAGGCAACACGATGCTGGTCTTTTTGTTTTCGGAATTTAAGAATACTAGTTGTAACGATTTGGTTGTAGTTGGCATGATTATTTCCTCTTCCTAGTAAATATCTCTGATATTATTATCCAATTTGATCCATTGGAACTGCTTGTTTTTGAATCAAGACAATGTCGCCTAGCGTATCATTTTGCAGTTGTGCCAGTGCCTTACCGACTTCGGCTAAGCCACTAGCAGTGGCATTTTTCTTAACGTTCTGCATGACGCGGTTCTTGAAGCCCTTATCACCATACTTCTTAGAGTTCAAAAATTTGTACTGAACAGATTGGTCAATTAATTCGAAATTCATTTTTAATACCTTCCTTACTATAGGTTATCTTTTAGTTGTAAGATTTCGGCGCCGATGTCTTACACTATTATTAACGAAATGAATCGGCAAATTGTAACAATTTTTTGGCAAAAATTTGCTAATTAAGCCAAGCAGTCCTCAATAAGTAGTCAAATCAGCTAAAACCATCTATAATTAACTTAGTATTAACAAGGAGGATATATTCCTATTATGAAAAAAACGACGATTGGGACGATTGTAGCAGTGATTATCATTGCTATTGGCGGCGGAGTCTTCTACGCAACCAGGCAATCAACTAGCAACCAAGTTGATGCTTCTTATAATAAAGCAATTACTAGTGGTAAGACCGCTGTCAAAGATAAGGACTATGCCAAGGCCAGCAGCAAGTTTGCTGCCGCTTTAGCCATTAAGAAGACGGCGCAAGCAGCAGCTTATAAGGAGCAAGCAGATAATATGCTTAGTGCAATTAAAGCTGCCAAGGCTGGCAAGTACGCTCGAGCACTAATCAAGACTAACAGTGTCATTACCAAAAGCAGCGGTTATAATGTGCTAATTAGTCAAGGACGCCAATTGAAGAAAACAATTGCCAACGTTCAAGATAATTATGAACACGAGATTAAACCGATTCTGTCCGTGGCAAAACAAGCCCTGACTAACAAGCAATACCAGATGGCTAGCGACCAGTACCAGAAAGTGCTGGATTTACCTTACATTGATGGCAAATATTATGCTAAGTATAAAGAGCAGGCACAAGACGGACTTAAGGATGCTCAAAAAGCTGCCAAGACTGGTGACGGTACTAGTTCAACCCAAGGTTATGGTGTAAAATCTGGTAAGGTCAAAAATAACGTGGGCGAAACCGGTAATGCAGGTAAAACTGGTGAAGGCTCGATGGGTAATCACAAGGTGCGCGGCAAGACTGTTACCACTGATCAAATTACCCAATTACGCAAGCGCGTAACTAAATTAGGCTTTGACGGCATGTCATGGAGTCCGCAAGACTTAATCGATCTTTTCCGCAGCTCCAAGCGCACTAGTCCAAATAAAATCACTAAGAGTGACGTTCAACAATATTTAAAACCATAACGCATTAATTAAAAATCGCCCAAGCGGCGATTTTTTATTTCTCCAATTATAATAACAATAGATAAGATGATATAATTTTATTAACCTTACCCAAAAAGAGAGCTGTTATTTTGCTGAAGCATTAGAATAGTTGCTTTTATAGTCTAAACTCGGTAAAATGACTATTGACTTTCACGTTTCCTATTTTTATTAAAGGAGTGTCCGCTTTGACTGAAAAAGAAAATAATATTAAAGATACAACTAACGAAAATGAACAAGAAAATGACGAAATTAAAGTCGTAATGCCCGAAGCCACTTGGACAACCATGCCGCAAGAGGAGTTCAAAGAACAACCTGAATATCTGCAGGTTTTCACTAACTTTTATATTGCCAAATTCAACCAGCGTGATTTAGAAGTTATGAGTACTTATGATGTTAATTCCAACATGGTTGACATCAATCATTATCTGGTTGATAACATTCACTTTACTCGTAAAGAACTTGTGCGTCATGCCCTACAATACCACGATAATAATTTCCACCAATTGGTAGATGAAATTGTTCGCCAAGATCACATTGACCAAGAATCAATGACTTCATACGAAGACTGGGATAATTGGTATGAAGAACGTCGCAATAATTTTTCGACTTCTTTATCATAATTTGCTTGTATTATCACTTAAAAAAGAACAAAATATATATTTAGCTGAGAATGTCAAATTGACATTCTCTTTTATTTAAAAAATATTGATATTAGTTTATTGGAGTACATAATAATATGGATCAAAAAAAAAAACGGATTTCTGCGGCGGGTCTGCTGATTACGATTGGAATTGTGTATGGCGATATTGGTACCAGTCCGTTATACGTTATGAAGTCAATCGTTACTGGTAATGGCGGAATTGCCAACGTGAACCGTGAATTAATTTTGGGCTCAATTTCTTTGATTTTTTGGACAGTGACCTTATTAACAACTGTTAAGTACGTGATGATTGCCTTGCACGCAACCAACCACGGTGAAGGTGGCATCTTTGCTCTCTATGCCCTCGTGCGCAAACGTGCCAAATGGCTGGTAATGCCCGCATTAATTGGAGGAGCAGCACTACTTGCTGACGGGACTTTGACGCCGGCGGTTACGGTAACCACCTCAATTGAAGGCTTGAAGAATATGCGCTTTGGTTCGAGCATTCCTGTTCCTAACCAAAGTTCAGTGGTCATAATTACACTGGTAATATTACTGGTGCTCTTTTCAATTCAAATGCTTGGTACTAGTAGTATTGGTAAGGCTTTTGGTCCAATTATGTTTGTCTGGTTTACTTTCCTTGGACTGATTGGCATTTACAATATGAATCAAGATTGGTCAATCTTGCAAGCACTCAACCCCATTCTTGCTATTAAAGTATTATTCAGTCCAACTAATAAAGCCGGCATCTTTATTTTGGGATCAATCTTCCTTGCTACGACGGGTGCTGAAGCCCTCTATTCCGATGTTGGTCACGTTGGTCGCGGCAACATTCTAGGGTCGTGGCCATATGTATTTCTTTGCTTGGCACTAAATTATCTGGGTCAAGGAGTATGGATTTTACAGAATCCCAACTATCAAACTCACGGCACAGAGCTTAACCCATTCTTTGAAGCCGTTCCGACCAACTTACGTCTGTTTGCCATTATTTTGGCAACGATTGCGGCCATTATTGCTTCGCAAGCCCTGATTACCGGTTCATTCACACTTGTTTCCGAAGCCAGTGGTTTAAAATTCTTACCACGAATGAAAATTAACTATCCAACTACCGAACATGGACAGATTTATATTCCTTCCGTCAATAAGATGATTTGCGTAGCCACAATGGCCATCGTTGTCTTTTTCCAAACTTCAGAACATATGGAAGCTGCCTATGGGCTGTCAATTACGGTGACGATGCTTATGACCACCGTCTTATTATTTGAATATCTCGGGGCTAAACACCATCCATTCATCCTGCGACTTTGTTTCTTAATCGCCTTTGGCTTTATTGAAGGCATGTTTTTAATTTCTAGTTTAACCAAATTTACTCATGGTGGATACGTGACCGTTTTAATTGCGGGCTTCATCGGCATTATTATGTTCATCTGGTACTTTGGTAATAAGGTTCGTGACAAGCACGAAGGCGCTAATACCTATGTTCGCCTAGATAATTACACCGATATGCTTACCGACCTTAGTCATGATGATGATTACCCTGTTTATGCCACCAACCTTGTTTATATGGCTAAAGTTAAATACAACAAGTTTATTAAACGGGAAATTCTCTACTCAATCTTAGATAAGCGGCCAAAAAGGGCTAGTGCATATTGGTTTGTTTCCGTTAATATTACCAATGAACCCTTTACCGCTAAATATGCGGTTAACACCTATGGCACCAAAAATGTCATCAATGTGCAGCTTTTCCTAGGCTTTAAAAAGCAAACCAGCGTAAATGTATACTTGCGCCAAGTAGTTCATGATTTGATTAAAGATGGCACTATTGAATCGCAGCCACAGGAATACACCACTACCCCGGGACGTGAAGTGGGAGACTTCTCCTTTGTTATCGTCAACGATGTAGTCAGCCCCTTAACCAAGCTCAAAGGCTTTGAAAAATGGATTGTGACTGCTCGTGTCTGGTTACAAAACCTTTCTTCAAATCCTGCTTCATGGTTTGGTCTTGAATATACAGACACGGTTGTTGAAAGTGTGCCGCTGATTCTTGGTCGTCCGAGCCGTGACTTACACATTAAGCGCGTTGCGCCACGTGATTATTCCCACCTCAAAAATGAGGATGATGAATAAAAAAAAGAATTGTATCTTTTACTTGATACAATTCTTTTTTCTTACTTAAAATTTCTTACTTTGACGTATTGTTTCTTCGGTCCACCAATGCGGTAATATAACTTACCGTTTTTAAATTGATAAGGTGCACCATATGTTCGAAGATATCTGCCCTTACGTAGCAAGCGATGATTAGCACGCTTACTGCCAGTTTGATAAACATAGGAATTATGCTTTAATTGGCGCAAGGTGCCATCAATGTTAGCTGCAAGCACGTATTGGTTATCAGCTAATTTATAAGCTAAAACGCCATCAGTTAAACGCACGGTTTTAGGATAAACCATGATATTTTCATATGAGTGAAACTTCGAATTACCAACTCGGTGATGATTAATATCATAGATAAAGGCGTTATGCATTAGTTTTTTACTGATTTTTGCTTGATCTAAAGTATAAACATATGTAATACTTTGAGGATTATTTTCAAAAAAGCCCGTTGCCTTTTCTGGTCTTAATTTTAGACTATAACCAGTAATTTTCTTTTCTTGGGAAGTATAACCTTCTCCCAGATGCCCTTTAAGAATTTCATCTGGTGCCAAAGTGTTGCCTTGTTCATCTTGATAATGAACTGTCACATCGCCGCCTTGAACATTCTGAATACTGGAGCCAGCATTAGGGATATTTTCCTTAGTATAATAAAAACTAAATTCCTTTGGTTGTACTTGTTCACCATTGTACGGATCGACAAAAATAACATTCTGCGAATTCCTGTTATCATTAGTTAAGAAATATCTTCGGCCATTGTTGTCAGTTATCTCTTGTTTTGGAATAAATTTTTCACCAAGCAATCCTTCGCATGTTTCATCTTTGATCTTGTTGTTACTACTTTTATCTAGGTAATGAACAATGATGTCTTTAGCACGAGTAGAATTCTCTGAATCTAAACGCACATAAGTGCCCGCATTTTTAGAACCATCAAAATTATCGAAGAAATTACTTGAATGTTCATCTTGGTCTTCAGGATGAACAGAAGTGCCTTTGCCTACCTTGTACCATTTCCAGTATCCGGCACTACCACTCGTTGGGAGATATTTATTCGACGAATTGACAAATTCGGTGCCTAACTTTAAGGTATTCAATGCGGCACAATTAGCAAACATGGCACCCATTACCACATGTTTAGTATTAAAATTGGTTAAATCCAAATTATATAAACTGCTGCAATTACTAAACATGTGGGACATGTCAGTTACTTTTGACGTGTCAAAGTGGCTGGCATCTAATGAAGTTAAACTATAACATTCCTCAAACATGCTGGACATGCTAGTCACACCGGAAGTATCTAACTTCTCTAGGCCTTCAATTTGAGTTAAAGCTCCCAGGCCACCAAATAAGTATGAAGCATTCCCTGTAATTGTTAAATTACCGGTTATCTTTATTTTTTTAAGTTCCATACTAGGATAAATTCTACAGTTTTGAAGACAAGTCGAGAATAAATCCATAGGATTGGTAATAGTACCACCGGAAATATCTAACTCGTAACCATCATTGCCATCGTCAATTAGCGTCAAAGTTACATTGCTGTCTTGTTGTATTTCCCTATCTTTCCATTTTATTGATGTTGGCGAAGCAGCTACCGTTTTGATAGTCTTTTTTGGTTGCGCTGGTTGGTTATCATTAACAGGAGGTTGAACTTTTTCATTTGTTTCACTACCTGTCTGATTTGATAAATTATTATCAGCATCATTAGTTGTATTTGCAACTGGTACAATATTATTTACAGTTTGCTTTAATTTTGCAGTGTTAACCGATTGATCAGTTGTTTGATCAGCCTTCACATCTTGAGTATTTAATGCTACTACACCTAAGGCCGCCGCAGCTACACTAGTTACTAAGGCCTTGCCTAAATAAAAATTTGCTTTTTTACCCATAATTACATCTCCTATTTATATACCACCATAAATATTGTATCATATTTTTTGATATATATACTGATTTTGTGTTATTTTATATATAAAATTGAAGCCTCTTTTTGCTCAGTCATTTGAGACTTTTTATTTAGGGTTATACACATCAGATTAATAAAACATTATCCATTTATTTAGAAAATGTTATTTTTCACTTACCGATCTAGGTATAATATATATAGTCTTTTTGAAGTCATGGTTTTATCCAAACAGATTTTAATTACTAGTTATCTAGCAAAGTGAGTAAAGCAATTAAACAATATAAAAATAGCACCATTCCACTTGGGAATAGTGCTGTTTTGGTTTTAATAATTAAATTACCAAATATGAACACGTTTATCTGGTTCTAACCACATACCATCTTCTGGCTTCACATCAAAGGCTTCATAGAAATCATCTTGACATTGCGTTTGGACATTTGCCCGTAATGGACCTGGTGCATGAACATCGACTGCCGTTTGAGTCTTAATTGACTCAGTCAACTGCTTATTTGCCCAAATTCTAGCAAAGTTTTCAAACAATTTCTTTAAATCGTCATTTTCATTTTTAGCAGCCTCAACTGCAGCAGTCAATCCGCCCTGATCGGCAATGTTTTCAGACACAATTTGCTTACCATTCAATTTAACTGGACCATATTCAAGACCATCAAACAGATCAATTTCAGCTTGTGTCCGCTTTTTAAATTCGGCATAGTCTTCATCAGTCCACCAATTGGTCATATTACCTAACTCATCGAATTGCGCCCCATTATTGTCAAATGCATGCGAAACTTCGTGAGCAATCACAGTCCCAATCCCACCAAAGTTAGTGGCACGATCTTGCTTTAAATCATAAAATGGTGCTTGCAAAATTGCGGCTGGGAAAGTTAAGTCATTTCTTTGCGGATCATAACAAGCGTTAACTAAATTGCCTGGCATTGCCCAAATTGTTCGATCAACTTCACGGTGCAATTGTTCAATGTTGTATTTCTGCTCTTCGATTGCAAAAGCGCGTTCATTGGAGTAAAGACTGCCGCCTTGACTAGCTGGAATAACCTCTAAGCGATTGTAGATTTCTTCAATCTTATCAGGATAACCAATTTTAAGTTCCAAAGCTTCAAGTTTTACAATTGCCTTCTTTTTGGTAGCTTCGGATAGCCAACTATTCTTTGCCAAGCGTTCTTTATAAACAGCCAACATGCGCCGAATCATATCTTCAACATCTTTTTTGGCTTCAGAGCCAAAATACGTTTGACCGTAATAAACACCAACAACTTCACTAAAACTACCATTGGCAATATGATATGCCTGTTTAACACCATCGGATAATTGTGGCTGACCCGACAAGGCTTGACTAAACGGAAAGGCAGCTTCTCTGAAGCTTTGTGATAGTTCAGAAGCAACATCATTAATAAAGTTGACAATCATCCAGCCCTTAATTTCTTCGAAATTATCCTTATTGACCAGTTCATTGATATGATCTAAATAACGTGGTTCTGCTACGATAATTCTGGCAGGCTCTTCCCCAATGACTTCTTTCAAGTAGTAATCAATCTTGAATTCACTAAATTTAGCTTCAAAATCAGCAATTTTCATTGGATTATAAGTTGCTGGATAATCAGCCCATTCTTCAGATGACTTAACTACTTTAGCTAGTTTGGCATCAAACTTAATTGCATCTGCCGCATATTTTTCTGCTACTGCAGGATCTATTCCAGCCATTTCAAGCAACTTAACTGATTGCTGTTGCAAAATAGTTAATAATTTAGCCGCATCTTCAGTTTGATAAGTTGTAGTATCTGGCAAAAAGGTTCCAGGACCGGCAAAGTTCAGTACATTAACTTTGGTGTTTTTCATATCCGGTTCCACATCAAAGCCAAATGGCATTGATGCAAAAGTTGTTAAGTCTGGTGCCTTCAAATTAAAATCAGAGAAGTCCTTAAGTTCAGCAAGAAGTGCCAAGTCGGATTTTATCGGCTCTGCCCCTTCGCGATTACGTTTATCAAAATCGCTTGCTAATTGGTAAAGCTTAACCGCCTTTTTCAAGTTAGGAACATTGGGCACCTCTTTTTTACCAGAGGCAAAATCTGCGAAATCTTGCATTAAATGCTTTTCAACATTAACGTCAATCCCATCAAAAGATGCCATACGCGAACGGTCACTAGGAATCTTAGTCTTTTCAAGCCAGTCCGAGTTAACCGCTAGATAAATATTGTCTTGGGGACGTGTACCCACTTTAGGTTCAATTACATCGCCGCTTCCGCCACGAATTGTAGAAATTATTTTCATTTAAAAATCCTCCCTTGGGATCAAGATTAAAATTTAACTAGATTAATATTATCATTTTAATTATCAGGTTAATATTAAAAAGCTTTTACAAACTCTATTTGTAAAGTTTTATCCGATGCCGTAACTTCGCATAAAGCGGTAATAGCAGAATAACCATTAGAAAAATTCCGCCAGCGGCAACCATGAAAAATGGTATATAGCCTGCTCGATCAATTATCATCCCGCCAAATAAGGGACCAAAGGCTTGACCTATCCCGCGAGCAACATTGATTACCCCCTGATATTTACCCTTACTGGTATTGGGCGATAAATCATTAATGTAAGCCGGAACAGCTGGAAAAGCTGTAGATTCGCCCAAAGTTAAGATAACCATCGATAAGGCAAAATGCAAAAAGTCCCGAGCAACAATCAAGGTTGCAAAAGAAATGGCAAACATCAAAGTGCCGAACACGATTTGTTGGAACAAGCTCTTAAAAATGTTTGGGTACCGTGCCAAAATTACTTGCACAATCACGATAATTGCTCCATTAAGAGTCCATAATAGACTATATAAGTGAAACGGAATACCCAAAGATACCATATAAACGGAAAGATTAGATTCCCAGTTCATATACATTAGCCACGTTACTGCTAGTGAAATTAAGAATCCTACCATCAGCATCAAATTATATTTAGGCATCGGTTCAGCCTTAAGTTTTTTGCCTAATTGTGTTTTCTTAGCATGTCTTTGCTTATGAAAATTGCTAATTGGACGATAATGAATTGCGGCATTAACAAAGCCAATTGCAAATAAAGCCGCTGCCAACAAGAACAGAAATTCGATCGAAAAATCATATAGGTAGCCCACTAAGAGTGTGCCTGTCACTGTCCCAACGTTCTGGGCAAAGTAAATTAGATTGAAAACATAGCGTCCCGGATACTTGCGCAGGCTAGTTGCAATTGAATTGATTAGGGTTCCGTTCCATCCGCTAGCAAAGCCAGTTAGCACCAACCAGAACCAATATTCTGGCCAGCCATGGAAAAACGCCATCAAAATCAAAATTAATGCATCTATCCCAAGTCCAGTAACAATTAACGGATATGGGTTGCAGCGATCATAAAGCCAACCCGCTACCAATGATCCCAACACATTGCTGGCACAATTGCAGAATAAAACAATACCAATCACTGATAAACTGATATGTAACTGTTTGTTAAGATATACTGAGGTTAATGGCCAAACAAAGCTTGACCCAATCCAAGTTACCAATTCTCCTAACAGCAGCCAGCGCAATTTGACTTCTATTTCATTATTATTTAATCCATGTGCAAGTTTCATATAATTAATCCTCTCCACTTAGACTCTATTTACCAGTTTAGCAAGAAGTTTAAAAAAAGAACACCCCAAGGTGTTAATGACCGAATCAAAATGCTTACTTTAACTTCTGGATTCGTGCTTAACTTGCGGGTGTTCTATATTTCTATATTGTAATTAACGTTAATTACTTAAAATTTGCCACTTTCATATAAGTACCTTGACCGATAATATAATACTTCTTTTTCTTAATCGTTACACTGCTACCGTAAGTTCTAACCAAATGATTCTTTTTGAACACTTTTTTGCCTAACCGATTGCCATAATGACTGTAAACATACGAATTATGCTTGAGTCTCATATTAGTACCATCGATATTGTTAGCAACAATGTACAAACCATTAGAAAGTTCATAATAGTTCGTACCTTTTAAAACTTTCTTGCCTATGACATCTACAACTGAGGTGGTGGTAAGAATCACTTTATTGGCACGTTGTCCTTGCTCATCATAAAGATAAGCATTGTGCATAATTTGCTTTTCAACGAGATTATTTACATTTACGCTTACTTTCATACCACCTGTAGTTAATGATTGCACTGTAATTGGCATAACGTTATTGGCCTTGATGAAACGATTACGGGCAATGATAAAATATTTGTGTCCGCGAATGGTTAATGGATCACCATAGGTGTCAATTCTTTGTTTGTTGCGCAACATTTTTGAGTGCTTAATTCGCTTGCCATACCGATTATAAACATATGCATTATGCTTTAGCACCTGCGCAGTTGCGTCAGCGTTACTAGCGACTACATAATATTTCTGCTTGTCAGCACCTTGATCAACTAAAACATAAAATGTTCTGCCATTAATCTTTTCTTTACCATGCACAGCTAACTCTGAATCAAACTTAAGCGTAACCCTATTTGCCCGCTTACCATCTTGATCATAGAGATAAGCATTGTGTTTAAGCACAACTTCTTTAACCATATCATTAGTTGACGGGACATGATTACTAGGATTAGAAGTGCTGGGAATAGATGGCGTTTGACTTGTTGAATCAGTTGGTGGTACAGGCGAAGGTAGCGGTTTTGGTACAGCCTCTTTAGTAGCGTAGGTATCAGCGTCCGTATTTGGATTATAATTACTAATTAGCTCGCTTGAACTCCATTTATGAGTATTAGCTGGCAGATAAGAAGGATCATCACCTTGGTTATACCACGTTACAGGAGTATTTAAGCCAGACCCATCTAAGACGTTGTTTTTGCCTAATTTTAGCCATTTCAACTTAGGTAAGTCTGTCAACATATCTGAACGTAGAGTTGAACTGGTCATTTTAAAACCACTAAGATCTAATTTCTCTAAACTTTTACAATCGTGAAACATTTGATCCATCTCGGTCGGGGTCGAGTTTTTAAAACTACTGAGGTCAATTTCTTTTAACTTTTCACACCACTCAAACATACCTCCCAAAGCAGCGATTTTTTCACTATTCCATTGAGGGAGTTTTACCTGTTCTAATGACAAACAGCCAAAAAACATGTCATTCAGATCAGTCACCTTATCAACTTTAAAGTTTGAAATATCGAGCTTTTTAACGGACCTCAAGTTCGAAAACATGTGTATCAGCCCACTACCAGTAACATTGCTCGTGTCAAAACGACTAACGTCTAATTCTGTTATTTTCTCACAAGCGCCAAACATAATTTTCATATCAGTAACCTTAGCTGTGTTAAAGTGCGAAACATCCACTCCAGCTAGATTACGGTCATCAAAAAACATACTACTCATATTAGTTACATCTGAAGTATCAAGTCTATCCAAATTCTGAATGTCTTGTAATTGATCTAACTGGGCAAATATACCAGCAGCAGAACCACTAATTTTTATTAAATCAGCAGCAATAACTATATGTTTCACTCCTGGTGCTACCATTGCAAGCATACCAGGATAATTACCAGGACCATTAATAGTATACTTTTCCCCAGGTGCTCCAATAGTTAGGGTATTGCTGCTAGCATCATATTTTAGTGGTATAGTACCGTTCCACATAAGTTGTTGTGATCTAGTCAATTGATTATTTGATGCAACTTTGGGCAAGTTAGTTGCAGCAAAATGCTCAGAAATTCTAGGTCGCAAGTCAGCCGCTTCAACGGTGTTATTTTCAGTAATTCCTAATATCAATAACGTGCTGGCGGCAATACTACTAACCATTATCTTTTTATTCTTTTGATTAAAACTTTTACGTTTTTTCATATTTGCTTCTTCCACAAAACTTACAGCTAATAATACAATTATTTCTTATAAAATAATAAATTGTATCTTATAATCAATTGTATAACTAAATATATATAAAAGATAATAATTGATAGAATAAATTAAAAGTTAAGCTTCATAATCAGCAAAAAATTAAGCCAATATAATTATTGCGCTGTTTTTATTTTTGTAAGTTAAGTAAAAAAATAATAAAGCAAAAAATAAATATACGTATACTTAATGCAGATGCATATCACAATTTTGATTCTATTTTATTTCAATAAACTACCCTTGTACCCAAGACTTATAATAAATATAAAAAGATCGTATACCGATATTTTATCGACATACGACCTTAGCAAATCAAAATAATATTAACTGTTAAACACTAAAAATCTGCTTCATTGATGTATAAATCATCAATATTTTCTTCATGTAAGCTTTTAATTATTTTTTGTGCAGTATTTTCTAATCAACGAAAATGCTTGCTTTTTCACCAGCTATTCGGCCAGAATTCCACGCAAAAGCATTACTTAATCCTTCAATTGTAGGATATGATGAATCAAACATACCTGATGCATTGTTACCAACAACATATACACCTGGAATTATTTCTCGTTTATAGTTGAGGGCAGCAAAATCTTCATTTACCAGTCCACCACCAACTGTACCTAAAGTTGTAGAATTTGCACGCACTGCATAAAATGGACCTTCTTGAATATCAACAGACATAAATTTACTATCTTTATAAAAATCTGAATCTAAGCCTTGTTCAACAAGTTGATGGTATCGAGCAATAGATTCCTTAAGATTTTGATAATTAACTCCCATTTTAGTAGCCAATTCATCAATTGTGTTGGCTTTAACAGCAGCACCTTCCTTAATTGCTTCATTTAGATCAGATTCAATTGTCTTAAATGGTCCAACTTTATAAGTCATCTTCTGACCATCTAGTAGTCTAAAAGTTCTTTCAAAAGAACTTGTCCAGTTTAAGCTATTGTTTTTCAAACTGCTTATTAATTTCTGATCCATTAAGAAATAATAGTATCCACCGTTAGAATAAACTGTATCACCCCAAAGGGCAAAATCATAAACCAAATCTTCATTAGTAAATCTCTTCCCCTCTTTATCAATCCAAAGAAAGGGCAAGCAAGTTAAAGTAAATATTGTGTCATTATGCCATTTAGGATTAGTTTTGGAAAAGACTGTTGCCGCATGATTTTCAAATATCCGTTTATAATTATTTATTCCACCAACTTCCTTAAGCATTCGTAACCCATCACCAGTTGCTTTTCTTTCGCCCATAGAATAGAGATCATCTAAATTTATTGAAATACTTTTAGAAACTTCTTCTTTACTACCGACAAACCCCCCATCGGCTAGAATTACAGCTTTTGTTTTAAGACACCTATGTTTACCATTATTGATTACATCAATCGCTGTTACTTGACCATTTTTTTGAATGATTTTGTTACCAGTCGTTTCTGTTAATAAAACTCCACCAGCTTTTTTAAAATTATCCATTAATCGCTTAAAACCATTGAATTTATCAATAAATTGATGATATGTTCTAGGATGTCCTTGATGAACTTCCTGAGTATTAGCTACTAATTCTGTATCTAATCCATTTTCTTTCATCCATTTGATTGTAGAAGCAGATTTTGCCAAGATTGCCTTAGTTATTCTTGCATTAGATGAATGATGAGTATAACTAATTACTTCCTCATATGCATCTTTTAAGGTATAATTTTGGTCTATTTGCTTTTGTGCCTCACTTTCCACAGCAAATAGTCCTTGTGCACCAAACATACCCGCACCACCAAAGCGATCACCCTTCTCAAGCATTGCTACTTTACGTCCTTTTTGTACAGCGGTTAATGCCGCACTTATACCAGAAGCCCCTGCACCAACTACTACAATATCAAAATTATCCATATTTCCTCTCCTTTTAACATTTAAATTAATTATATTATTTTTTATAAACATCGCTTCCTTGATTGCGTTTACATCGATATAAGGTTAGACTTAACGGTGGTGAGGTGAAAAGTATGTACAATCATGATATTGATACTTTTATCATAGTTGCAGAAACTGGGAGCTTTTCAGCTGCTTCTAGAAAACTGTATATCTCAAAACCAGCTGTTACTCAACAGATTAATTTATTAGAAAGCAAACTGAATTGTAAACTTTTTAATCGCAACTCTCATGGTGTTGTACTAACAGAAGCTGGTAAGTTGTTTTTAATTCAAGCAAATAAATTTAAGCAAATAAGTTTAGAGACAGATCAGATTATGCAAGCATATCAAAATACAATCACTGTTGGTACAGGTTATCTTAGTACTACAGATTTGCTTGAACAATATTGGGCATCTTTCTCTAAAAGCAAAAATATAAAACTCAATTTTCAAGAAATTATCAATTACGAACAAATTCCTAGCAATATTGATTTAATCGAAGGTATTTATTCACAAGAACCTATACCTAAGCAAGGCTTTTTATTTAAAAAAGTATCTACTACTCCTTTAATGGTTGCCGTTCCGCCAGAAAATTTATTAGCAAAAAAAGATAAATTAGTTGTTTCAGATTTAAGTAATCAAAACGTTTTAATTATCAAAAATAATGTTTTAAAGCAATCAGAAAAAATTAAACAGTATCTACAAAAGAAGTGCAAAAAAATTCATTTAACTAGTTACTCTGTTTACAATAAAGCTAAAATTAATTTTGCACTTTTAGATAACAATTTATTTTTAATACATAAGTCATTAGCAAGTTCGTGTGCGCCATTTGTCGTCAAAAATATCAATTGGGATTTTGATGCTGATATTGGTTTTTTTTATCGCAGCAATGCAAATAGGCTTACCCAAAAATTTGTTGACCAAATTTAAATGATCTTTGATATTCAATAACATTTATCTTATAATCATACTGAAAAAAATCACAACAGGTTTTTTCAATATATATCACCTTTCATGAGAAAAATCATTTCTTAACCTCTTACGACAAACTAAAAAGCAGATCAGTTAAGTTTAAAAACTTAACTGATCTGCTTTTTTAACTAATATTATTTATTAAAAAATTGTCCTTTATTTTCCTGATAATACTTTTGATAACGACCATTATAATTATGGAACATATATTTCATTAATAGCCAGCGCTTAAAGTTACGATCCTTGTCATAAAACACTGTCGTA
The DNA here is from genome assembly GCF_057063645.1 of Lactobacillus sp. X-49. Classification (NCBI taxonomy): domain Bacteria; kingdom Bacillati; phylum Bacillota; class Bacilli; order Lactobacillales; family Lactobacillaceae; genus Lactobacillus; species Lactobacillus sp. X-49. The sequence continues at coordinate 13,636 of NZ_JBXSQM010000003.1, read as the reverse complement.
CCATAGCGACCCTCATGAATTAATTCTTCCGCCAACTGCTTGGCATCATTATCTACTGCATATCGTTGGAAAACTTTAACTGGTAGCCCCAGCCACAAAACATGCTTAGACTTTAGTTTATTCCCATAAACAGTTTCTTTATCTTTTAAACTATCTTCAACATAATCTTCTACGTACCACTTAGCGAGATTATAATCATTCAAAGTGACATAAAAGCTAGAGCGACCTTGACGCAAGTTGATTTCAAAGAACTTATACTTGCCATCACGGGTATCATATTTAATATCAAAGTTGGCCATTCCAGTATAATTTAATTTTTCTAAGAATGCTTCAACTTGCTCATATAGCTTTTCATCATATTCAGGTAGAATCGCCATATAATTACCAATTGACTGCGGAGTCGGATCTTCTAAGAGCGGATGCCCCATGCACATCATCTTGACGTGATGATCCTTGTCAACATAAGCATTTAAAACACGCATGTTAGAATCATCTCCGGGAATAAAGTCCTGCAAAATCAGGTCTTCTTTATAGCCATTACCATAAATCTTGCCGATAATATCTTTTAATTCGGCTTCATTATGAATGGTAAACGCCTTTTTACGACCTTCAAATTGAACATCAAGCCAAGAAACTGGGTCTTCAGGCTTTAATTCCAGCGGATAACCAAAAGGAAGCTCTAAATAATTTTCTTCCTGATAGTCAGCCAATGTTACAATTTTTGTCTTTGGATAAGGCAAGCCATATTCTTCCGCAATTTGATAAAAGCCTTCTTTAGAAATCAATTTTTCTAAAAGATCATAGTCAATATACGGAACAACAAAAACGTCGCTTAACTCAGTCTTATGCTTAGAAAGCAGTTCTGCATAACCATCCCCACAAGCAATTAAAATTACCGGTTCCTGGTGGTCTTGATAAATTTTCATTTGTTCATACATGACATCCATAAAGGTCGGATCTGTACTAAAGCCATGATGTAATTCAACGTTTACAATTTTAGAATAACGCGTTGGTGCCAATTGGGTATCAGCTAATGCCTTAACTTTAATGCCATAGGCTTCATTAAATGATCGAGCCATACCATAAACATTAATATCACTACCAAGTAAGATGGGTGTAAATTGTTTCATTTTAAAAATCTGCTCCTATCAGACTAACTTTCCTTGCTCAATCAAGCTAGCTACTTCTGGTTGCACGTGCTGATACTTGGATACTGTTCCCTCATAATCAACAAAGAATAACTTATACCATACTAAAAAAGTATATATCGTCCAAATTTGACGCCGGTGCGTCCCATCGCCCTTATAATTATCATCTAATAATTGCAATATCTTATCTTGCTCAAAAATATCTTGGACAAAGTCTTCGCTGAATAATTCCCTTACTTGCTTATAAAAGCGTGGTTCTTGTAACCATTGTTTAATTGGTGTTGGAAAACCTAGTTTAGGACGTTTAGCCCATTCATCTGGCAATACTTTTTCAGAGGCCTTACGCAAAGCATACTTGGTGTCATGGCTATTAACCAAATAATCTGTCGGAATTGAATTAGCACGTTCTGCCATTTTCTTATCTAGGTAAGGAACTCGTAGTTCTAACGAGTGCGCCATTGAAATCTTATCAGCTTTTTGTTCAATATCGTTTAGCATAAAGTGATGCAAATCGATATATTGCATTTGGCGAACATTATCCAAATCTTTAACTTTCTTAAAGTCACTTTGATAAATGCCATTAACCGTTAACTGATTGCGATAAGATGGTCGCAAAATACTATTGGCATCTTTAGAAGTAAAAATAGTTGGGTAATCCATGTCATAGATGACGGACTGCCCTACATAAAATTCACTTGGTTGCGCCAAATTAGTATATAAATGCACTTTCCCTGGAAAGTTTGGCATTTTCTTTATCTTGCGCGCCAATTTTATTTTGGTGTTTTTAGGTAGTTTTACACATTGAGAAGTAAAAGCCTTAATTACACTGTTATGGGTGTGCATGCCATAATTAACATAACCTGCAAATAATTCATCAGCACCTTCACCAGATAATGCCACTGTGACGTGCTTCCGTGCCATTTTACATAGATACCATAAAGGAATAATTGACGGATTAGCATCTGGTTCATCCATATGGTATTGCATTTCTGCAAAATCATGCATTGCTTCATCAGCATTTACTTTATCTGAATAAAACTTCCATCCCTTAATATCGGCTAAGTCTTTTGCTTTAGACGCCTCATCATAAGTGGCATCATCAAAGGAAATTGAGAACACATCATCAGGATTTAAAATACTAGTAATGTAGCTTGAATCAACACCCTCAGATAAAAAGGCCCCTACCGGAACATCAGCATTATGGTACAGTTCAACTGTTTCTTTCAAATCCTCATCAATTTTCTTGACCGTTTCTTCAAAGCTAAGACTATTAGCCTTGTATTCGGCATCCCAATATTGATGAATTTTCATCTCGCCAGCTTTATATTCGAACCAATGCCCTGCCGGAAAACGGTGAATTCCTTTGAAGAACGTTTCACTTAAGTCATTGTATTGATTCATTAAATATGGCTTAACTGCCTCAGTATTGAGTCTACGTTTAAAACCAGGGAAAGCAAGAAAACTCTTGATTTCAGAGCCCATAATAAGATGACCATTGTCATTGCTGTAATATAATGGCTTGATACCAAAGAAGTCGCGAGCACCATACATTGTTTGGGTATTATCATCCCAAATAATAAAGGCAAACATTCCCCGAACCCGCTTGAGAAGACCATCCATGCCCCATTCTTCATATCCATGTAGTAAAACATCAGTATCTGATTTAGTTGTAAAGGTATGTCCAGCCGCAATTAGCTCTTCTCTTAGCGGCTTAAAATTATAAATTTCTCCGTTAAAAATAATTGCCCGCGTTTTGTCTTCGTTAAAAATTGGTTGGCTACCGCCACGCAAATCAATAATCGATAACCGTCTAAAACCCAGTGCGACTTTATCGTTAGTGTAAAGCCCATCTGAATTAGGACCACGGTGCTTAATTGTTGCCATCATTTTACCGATGGCGGCTTGCTTATCGTTTATTTCTGGATTATAAAATGCAACAATTCCGCACATAGTTTATCTTCCTTAAATTATTTCAAACATCTATTTTCCTTAGTCTAACTTTACTATTATAGGCTAAAAGGCAGCCAATTACCAAATTGCCCAACTTTCTTTACTAAATATAAAAAATTCTTCTCTTGCTAGCCGCGCCATAACCAAATACTTGAATACAGTGTCGACGTAAGTCAATATTTACCACGTAGCCAGCAAACTCAGTAGCGTGATCAATTTGCCGCTTCCAATTCTTATTGTACTTAGTGGTCAGAACATGGTTAGAACCCATCAAGGCTGAACAATTAAAGAGAATATATTGAATACCATTAATGCGATACTGGTCTTCAGTATGGCGATGACCACAAAAATAAGCAATGATGTGGGCATTTTTTATATTTGTAAAATCAAAATCATTTGCCAAACGAAACTCGGGCGGAATTCCACGACTAGAATGCATTTGTCCTTTTTCTCTTTGATTAAAGGCAACCAGCAACTCATGCAGCGATCGACCATTATACTTTAACGCATTTGATCCCTTACAATTAATCGGATTAGCATGACTCATCAAAACGATGCGCTTATTTGACGATTGCTGTAAGATTTCAATAATTTCTTCAATCTGATCTTCTCTAACTGCTAAAGTAATTTTCGCATCATACTTTTTATGTCCTTGAAGATCTAAATGATATGGAAGATCCGAAGTATTAACGCAAATAAAGCGCACATCGTCTACATCATAATAACAGACACCATGTTGGCGAGAAATATAATGCACATCTTTTTGAGCATACATCTGCGGCCACATAATTTTTTCAAATTCATTCTCTGGAAAAGAAGCCTTTAGGTCATGGTGCTCATCATATTTATCATTTTCGTCATGATTACCCTTGATCATCATATATGGCACGTCTGTCGATTTAAAGGAATCTCGCAGCTTAATTAACTCACTTTCACCCAAAAAGCCGGTATCAGAGCCATCAATCCAATCGCCCAAATGAAGCTTTAAATCAAGTATGCCTGATTGATCAAGATAAGAAAACTCTTTGACATGCGTTAGTCCATTCCAGCCATAAAAGTCCATACTATTAGAATCTTTAAAATGAGTATCAGTTATTACGCTCACATTAACGGAATTTTTACCTTGGCGAATATGTCTTCGAGTGCGCTGCAAAAATTGATCAAGATAGTCCTCTACAATATACCGTCGGCCCGTTTTAGTATTAACAAATGCACGATAACGTTCCAACTCAGGATTAAACTCTCGCACATACTCTGGTTCCAATTTATCTGAACTTTCTGAGCTAAGTGCTTGATGCAGAATATCATTTTCATCTTTATATACGATTAGAGTATACGGTTGACCATGAGGCGTTTGCTGCTCAGCACCAATATGATACTCGCCCACTGTCAAATAATCCTGCATTGGATCAAGTGGAATATTTTTTTTATTAAATAGCGCATGGTCTTTTATTCCGCTTAATTGATCAGCCAATCCTCTAACATATTTAAATACATTCATTTTTCGCCTCAGACTAAAGAAAAAAGCTGGGCATTATGCCGCAGCTTCAAAAACTATTTGTTATTTGCCAAAGCATAAGTTGCCAACCCAATTGACAAAAGCGCATCCTTAGACAAAACTGCTTGTAATTCCTTAGCCGCAATTGCTTGAACTGCACCAATTACTTTCAAGCTATATGTAACAACGTGAAAATCAACTATATTATTATAAAAATCATCTTCATAAGGATTTTCATGATTATATGTCAAATTGATTTCATTTTGATCAATAAAACCGTCAACATGATTTGTTAAAATACGATCATGCAAATCAGTCAATTGTTCAGATAAGTTAATCAAAGTCAGTTTATGATCACTTTCAGTCTCGTAATACTCTTCCTGCGTCATTTTAAGGTATTCTTTGATTGGCTTATGTAATACTTGCAGACTATCAATCGCCTGATAAACAGCCTCTGCATCAAAATCTGTCTCTTTATTTAAAATACTCTCTTGATTTGCGGCCAAATCATCGGCCAAAGTCATTATAGCTAACTTCTCCATGATATCCTCCTAAAGTTCATTCTATATTATACCAAAAAAACTACTAATGCACTTTTTGAAGGCGATTTTTTATAAAAGAATGATAAATATTAAAATTTATTATTTATTTAAATGAATAATACCTTTTTTTCGTATTTAATTGTAATAAAAATTGTGTTTTAGAAAGGGAAATTTATTATGTACCAAAATTTACGTTGCCCCTGGGGATGCAGCAATGATTCCATGATACAACAGTATCATGATCATGAATGGGGTAAATTGAATTTAAATGAGCAATATTTATATGAAATGCTTGTACTTGAGTTATTTCAATCTGGCCTCAATTGGGCTATTATTTTGCACAAACGGGAGAATTTTCATCGTGCTTTTAAGAATTTTGTTTTAGAAGATGTTGCCCAACTGACAGAAACTGATATTGCAATGCTGATGCAAGATCAGTCAATCATTCGCAATCGCCTAAAAATTTCGGCAGCAATTCAAAATGCTAAGGCCATTTTAACTATTGAAACCCAAAATGGCAGTTTTGCTCATTACTTACAAAATTTTATTAAAACACCCATCATTCATCATCCGCAGACAGCCAGCGAAGTACCAACAACGAGTGCACTTGCGATCAAATTATCAAAACAAATGAAAAAAGACGGTTTCACTTTTGTGGGGCCAATTACTATTTATTCTTACTTACAAGGAATCGGCTTAGTTAATGATCATCTTGAAAATTGTCCATTTAAATATCATGGCTAACAAAAAATGAACCGCGCAACACAGCGTGATTCACTCTTCTACATTATATTTATACTAGCTTTTTACGAATCCAACCTGAGATGCCATCAATCACAATTACCATTACAATGATTCCAAGTAAAATAACTCCTACTCGATTCCATTGCCGGTACTGTAATGCAATGATTAACGGGTAACCAATACCACCAGCTCCAACTAATCCGAGAATGGACGCTGAACGAATTGAAACATCAAAACGATAGAGCGTATTCGAAATTAGGGCAGGCATCAAATTTGGTAAAATTGAAAACATTACAACATTTGTTTTTGAACCACCAGCAGCAACTACAGCCTCATTTGGGCCGTCATCCAAGTTTTCGATTGCTTCTGAAAATAATTTTGCTAACATTCCAACAGAATGAAAGCCTAAAGCTAAAACCCCCGCAGCTGATCCTGGTCCTACTGCTTTAATAAACATTAATGCCAAAACAATCTCTGGAAAAGAACGGATAATTGCCAAGACAACTTTACCTACACGCGAGACATACCATCTTTTATATTTAGTATGTGCAGCCCAAAAGGCAAATGGTATGGAAATAATTGCCGAAATGAAAGTCCCCAGAAAAGCAATACAAATGGTTTCCCATAACTGGGAAACCAGGTCTTCACCGGTACCGTTATAGATATAAGACCAATCGGGATGGAAAATTCCAGAGAAAATCGCACCCGCAATTTGCCCAGCAGTTTCTTTAATACCACCAAAATCTATTCCAGTACATGACCAAACAATTATTCCAATTGTAATTAGTGATATTGCCCAGTGCACTATTCTTTTCTTTAAATCAACTGGTTTAGGAGGTAATTTTTTCATTGTAATATCCATTATTTCATTAACGCCTCCCGTGATTTAGATGAAACATAGTCAATTAAAACAACAACCAATATGATTACAATAATAATCGTTCCTGTTTTGGCATAATCAAAGACCTGCAGTGTCTGTTGCAAATATAACCCAATACCACCAGCTCCAATGTAACCTAACACAGTTGATGCTCTGACATTAATTTCAAAAGCATACAGACAGTATGAAATAAAATAAGTAATGACTTGCGGCAACACAGCAAAAACAATAATTTGCAATTTATTTGCGCCAACTGCTGTTAGGGCTTCAATGGGACCAGGGTCAATTGTTTCAATTGCCTCATAAAACAATTTAACAACAATTCCGAAAGTGCAAATTGCTAAAGCCAATATACCTGCAACAGGACCTATTCCAACAATAGCTACAAAAACCGCACCGAGCAACAAATCAGGAACTGTTCGAATAATATTCATAATGACCCGTAAAATACCAGTTATGGCCTTATTTTTTACAATGTTACGTGCAATTAGCAGTGAATAAATAAAAGCAAGAACAGAGCCAATGACTGTTCCCAAAACCGCCATTTTAATTGTTTCTAGTAATAGTGGAATTACCGTCTCCATGTATGCCCAATTAGGGTGCAACATTTGAACAAAAATGTCAGAAAACTGATCAAAATTGGTAAAAAAAGCATTTAAACTAGTTTTGGTAACACCAGTTGAAACAAACAAGCCACCAATAAAGATAATGAGCCAAACCAAATTCCAAAAATTAAATTTTTTGCGAGGTAAGGTCAGCAATTTTTCTTCGTCAGCATTAGTCATCTTGGTCACCACCACTATAAATTTGCGCAAAAGTTGACTCTGGAGTTTCACTCATCTTACCATCATAGATAATCTCGCCAGCTCGGACACCAATGACTCGTTTACCAAATTCGCGGGCAAGCTCAACGCTATGCAGGTTAATTATTACTGTCATTCCATGCTTTTCATTCAGCATTTTCAAATCCTGCATCACCCGCCGTGATGTTTGGGGATCAAGAGAAGCAGTGGGCTCATCAGCCAAAATGATATCTGGATTTTGTGTTAATACACGAGCAATCGCAACTCGTTGTTGTTGCCCACCAGACAACTCATCTGCACGTGAATAAACTTTGTCAGCTAAATCAACTTGTTGTAAGGCATCATAAGCACGTTGCTTGTCTTCTTTACTAAAGAGATTCAAGGTACTCTTCCAAGTTGGATAATAGCCTACTCGACCAGTTAACACATTACGTAAGACGCTCGAGCGCTTAACTAAGTTAAAGTTCTGGAAAATCATTCCGATGTTGCGCCGCAAAGTCCGCAATTCTTTCCCCTTGGCTTTTGTAATCGATTCACCATTAATTAAAATATCGCCTGCACTAATATCAATTAAGCGATTAATAGAACGCAACAGTGTTGACTTACCAGCGCCAGATAATCCTACAATAACTATAAATTCACCTTGATTAATCGTTAGATTGACGTCTTTTAAACCAACAACATCTTTCCCGTAAACTTTTTTAACATTTTTCAACTCAATTATTGGTTTAGCTGCAGAATCTGCCATTATATACTTCCTTTATTTTTTTGTTGATTCGATGATTTTTTCATATTTACGAACAGTATTGAAGTCGCTGTCCTTAGAAGTTACATAGCCTTCATGTGTATAAATACTTTCGATAATCTTTTTACCCTTCTTAGATTTACCAATGTCAATAAACGCTGCAGCTAGCTTTTTACGAAATGACTTAGACATGCTAGGTACAACTGAAATTGTGTCATTTGGTATTGGCTTAGTGAAGTAAATTGGAACAACTTGCTGCATAATTTTTGGATTATCATCCTTAACAATTGTTCGTGCATCTTCAAAGACGAATGCAGCATCAGTATCACCATTTAAGACATTCAAGACAGCTTGGTCTTGACCGGTAACTGTTACTAGCTTACATTTCTTAGGTACATCTAAACCTTTCTCTTTTAATTCGGCAATTGGATAAACATAGCCAGCTGAAGAAGTTGGACTTTGGACTGAAATTGACTTACCCTTTAAATCTTTCCATGACTTAATATTAGAGCCTTTTTTAACTACAATTTCAGAACGGTAGAAATTAACCAAATTCTTCGTTGGGCGTCCATCCGGTTGCTTTACACCATATCTTTGGGCTTGTAAAAGGACATCCGCTGCACCTTGGTTATGTGCTAACACATAACCATTTGGTGGCAAAAAGCCAACATCAACTTTCTTAGATTTCATTGCCTCAACCACTGTGTTGTAATCCGTTGACATTGAAACATGAACAGGAATACCTAACCGATCAGACAACATTTTTTCTAATGGCTTAGCCCGTGACTCCAACTTAGTTGCAGCCTGACTAGGTACAAATTGAACATTTAAAGACTTAGGTTCATCGCTACCTGCACTCTTCTTATTTGAGCCATTTGAGCAGGCAGTTGCCATTGTAGCCGCAATCAAAACAGCAACACCAGCTAATAATTTTCTAAATTTTTTCATCATGTCCTCCTAGACATAAAAAAAGACTTTAGCTAAAAACACAAATGTGAATTATACTAAGTCCTTCAATGACAACTTTAATCAAAAAACGAACAATACCTACATTTTGAAAGCAACGAAGAGACTTCCTCACAGGAAGGATAGTGAATGATGCGAATCGTTCACACTTCTGCATAGTCTACGTCTCCTTTCATTGCCTTATTATTATTCGTACCAAATAATAACAGAAATATCTTATTTAGCAAAGTAAATTTGCTGGAAACTTTTTGCTTTAAGCTGTCTAGCTTACTTTATATGCCCGTCTACTCTGGAGTAGCAATCTTATTTCTTATTAGCCGCAATGATTTTATTATATTTACGAATAATGTTGTAGTCGCTGTCTTGGGCATGAACATAACCCTCATGACTATAGACACTTTCAATAATGTGTTTCCCTTGCTCAGTCTTACTAATATCAATAAAGGCTTGGGCAAGTTTCTTCTGAAAATCTTTCGGCATATTAGGAACAACCGAAATTGTATCGTTAGGAATCGCCTTAGTGAAGTAAATTGGAATCACTTTGTCCATAATTTTTGGTTCATCGTTTTTTACAACATTTCGAGCATCTTCAAAAACGAATGCTGCATCTGTATCACCATTTAAAACGTTTAAAACACCTTGATCAGCACCTTTTACAGATACGATTTTACAACTCTTAGTGACATCAAGACCTTTTTGTTTCAATTCTGCAACAGGGAAAACATAGCCTGAATCTGAGGTGACGTCTTGAACCGAAATTGATTTTCCCTTTAAGTCTTTCCAAGTCTTAATCTTAGAGCCCTTCTTAACCAGAATTTCTCCACGATAAAACGTAACTAATTCTTTAGTTGCTACTCCACCTGGCTGCCTAATACCATAGCGTTCTGCTTTTAAAAGCAGATTAGCTGCACCTTGCTTATGCGCCATAATATAAGCATCGGATGGTAAGAAACCAACATCAACTTTTTTGGATTTCATAGCTTCAACTAAGCCATTATAGTCAGTCGACATTGAAACATGAACAGGAATGCCTAAGCGCTTTGATAGCAACTTTTCCATTGGTTTTGCGCGTGCTTGCAACTTATTTGCACCAACACTAGGAACAAATTGCACATTAAGTGATTTAGGTTCCGAACTACTTGAAGCTGTTTTTTTGTTTGAACAAGCAGTTGCACCAACTGCCAGTAATAGTACCAAAAATGCTAATATAAATTTTTTGATTTTAGTCATTTTATTTATGCTCCTATATAGAATTATTTTTTAAAATTAACCAACTGCCATGCTCGATTTTATACCAGTTCATTCTTGGCAGTGCCCGTAAATTTAAATACTTTTTGTTCTATCACTTTCTCCTTTTAAAGACTTAAAAACACCAGCAAAATCAGATCCGTTTTAGCTTATGCGATTAACTGCAAGAAAAATAAACGTACAATTTAGAAATTAATTTAAAAGCTAACTCTAAACAGAAAATCAGTTTTAAAGTATTAGTAGCGTTAAGTTGTTTTACGTTTATTTTATATAAATAATATCATTATTGTTCGTTAAAAACAATAAAATAAATAATATTTTTTATATATATAAATATATATTAGCAAAAAACGAACAATAAGTTTTAGATAATAAAAAGGGCATACAACTTTTTGCATGTCCTTTTTATTACCTATATTTGTAAACTTTACTTAAGTGGCTTGTTAGCAATATCCGTTCTGACAATTAAAACATCAGCTAACGCATGTTGATTAACATAAGACGTAACCGAACCCATCAACATTCTTTCAACCGCATTGAGACCTGTTGCACCCATGATAATCAAATTATTATGATGATCCTGAATAAAATCATAAGAAATAACTGCTTTGGGACTCCCATAGCGAATATGGTAGTCAATATCATCAAAGTTCAAGTTATCATGTGCCCATTTTTTTAGGCTCTGCATATATTTTTCAGCATCCTGTGTCATCTGATAGACCGTATCACCGGTAATTAACGTATCCTGCATTTCACCTAGAAATTGTCTGGTGTCAATTACATTTAAAATATCAATGTGAGCATTTTCTGTCATAGCAATTTTTACTGCTTTATCAAAAGATCTTTCAGCTGCTTCAGAGCCATCAACCGGAACTAAAATTTTTACTTTGTTCATACTCATGTCCTCATTCTTACTTTGCACTTAGTTTCATTCATTTTAACACAATTTTGGTAACAGTAATTTTTTTATAATTGTTTGCACGATAAATTATTGCTAGAATAAGTATTAAATGTCAGACGGTAAAAGGTGGAACAATTTATGACTGAAAATTTAAAAAAACATTTACTCCCAATCTCTAGCGGTCGAAACTTCCGTGAACTTGGCGGCTACACAACTAAGGACGGTAGAACCATTAAAATGCATAAGCTATTGCGAACAGCAAACTTAGCAACACTTAATGAAGCTGACCTTAAACTTCTACAAGAATATGGTGTTAAATATATCGTTGACTTCAGAAGTAAAGATGAAGTCGAAAACGAACCAGATCGTGTGCCTAATGAAGCAACGTACAATTTCGATCCCGTTTTTAGTGAAGACTTAACTAATGCTTCAAAAGGAATTGACGACATCATTAGCCAGAAAAATGATGACCCTAAAGCCGGATTTAATCATATGTTTCTTGCTTATGATGACATGATCAAGAGTGAGGCAGCTCAAAAATCGTACCGCCAATTTTTTGATATTCTGCTTGCAAATACCGAACCAGGCAAAAGCGTGATTTTTCATTGTACTGCTGGCAAGGATCGTACGGGTGTTGCTGCAATTCTCATATTGACTGTTTTAGGTGTACCTCTTGAGACAATCAGAGAAGATTATCTCTTTACTAATATCGCTACTAAAAACTTTGTCACCGAATTTCTGCAAAAAGCTAAAGCTGAAGGCGCTAATGACGTTACTTTAAGCGTCTTGCATGATCTGCAAACCGTTTGTCCAGAATATTTTAATTACGTAATAGAAACCATAAATAAAAATTATGGTAGCGTTGATAACTACTTACATAATATAATGAAATTGACTGATGATGAAATTGATCAGTTGCAACGTAATTATCTTGAGTAAATGAAGGAGTAGAGTAATGAGTAAAACAAAAACTGTCTATTTTGGTGCCGGATGGTTTAATGATAAGCAAAACAAAGCTTATCAAGATGCAATGGTCGCTTTAAAAGCCAATCCAACGATTAATCTTGAAAACAGTTACGTTCCTTTAGACCACCAATACAAAGGAATTAATGTTGCCGAACATCCAGAATATTTACATGATCGCGAATGGGCTACTGCTACTTACCGTGGTGATTTAACCGGAATTAAAGGCAGTGATATCATGATTGGGGTTTACCTTCCAGATGAAGAAGATGTTGGCTTGGGTATGGAATTAGGATATGCAATGTCTCAAGGTAAGTACATTATCTTAGTTATTCCCGACGAAGACTTTGGTAAATCTATTAATTTAATGAGCTGGGGCGTTTGCGATAATGCAATTAAAATTAGTGAGTTAAAAGACTTTGATTTTAACAAGCCTCGCTTCAATTTCTACGATGGTGGCGTTTATTAAAAAATTACCATTAGCAAAAAACCGCTTCATATGAAGCTAACCCCTAAAACTGGACGTTAGTTTTATATCATTTTACTTAAGGCTTGATTCCGATATTGAATCGGAGTTAAGCCTTTTAGTTTGTGCCGAATTCTATCTTCATTGTAATAACTTATCCATTCTTTCATCGCCTTAACCAATTGTTTCTTAGTATCAAAGTGATGTGTAAAATAATTCATTTCAACTTTCATAATGTGAAAGAAACTTTCCATAGCTGCATTATCATGACATGTAGCTCTTCGTGACATTTATGTTTTCGTAAAGCATGTCGATATGGATTAGATTGATATTGAATTCCTTGATCACTATGGATTGTCATTCGATAATTTAATAGCTTTGGTCTTGCAGTAAACACTCCCTCTAATCCTTCTAGAACATATCTTGTTAATGGACGATCGGTGATCGTATAACTAATAATTTCACCGCTGAATAAGTCCTTAAATGGCGATAAATATACACGATCACGGATAGTCATGTTCCCATATCTAAATTCACTAATATCAGTTACGACCTTTTGATATGGTCTATCAGTCTTAAACTTTTGATGGAACCGATTCTTAGCTTTCTTATTTTGTGGACCCTTTGAAGAATCATATTTACCGGCTCTCAGATTATATTTATTAGCTCCTAAATTGTTCTCACGCATTAAGCGTTGAACACGTTTATGATTAACCATTAGGTGATAAGTCATCCTCAGAGTATCAGTTACAGGCCAGTATCCATAACTGGCATGATGCTTC
>NZ_JBXSQM010000002.1:0-206320 GCF_057063645.1 Lactobacillus sp. X-49 | reverse complement strand
TAATTATTGCTTGATCCTGGGCATTGTCGATCTTATCCTTAGCATCTTTGGCAATTTTATCAATCTGATCCTTAGCCTTTTGCTTATCCGTTATATCTTTATTGCTATCTACCTTGTCTTTGGCATCTTTAGCTGCCTTATCTACGTCAGCTTTGGCTTTCTCTTTTGCTTCAGCCTGATCATCTTTATTATCCTTGCCATCGGCTATCTTATTGATATCCGCAATACCCTGATTCTTACTGCTATTAATTATTGCTTGATCCTGAGCATTGTCGATCTTATCCTTAGTATCTTTGGCAATTTTATCAATCTGATCCTTAGCCTTTTGCTTATCCGTTATATCTTTATTGCTATCTACCTTGTCTTTGGCATCCTTAGCTGCTTCATCTACGGCATCTTTGGCTTGGCTCTTTTGCTCTGCTACGCTGGTGCCTGGCTTATACGCCTGATCGATGTTAGTTTTACCATCCGTTACGGCTGTATTGACACCATCCGCATTTGTTGCCTGATCGATCTTGTCATTGGCGTCTTGGACGGCGTCGTCGACAGCCTGCGTTTGCTGCGTCTTTTCCGCCGCGGTCAAGCTCTTATCGGCAGCGATCTTTTCCTTGGTAGCTTGGGCTTCCTCCTGGATCGCTTGCTTCGCAGCGCTCTTTTGCTCTGCTACGCTGGTGCCTGGCTTATACGCCTGATCGATGTTAGTTTTACCATCCGTTACGGCTGTATTGACACCATCCGCATTTGTTGCCTGATCGATCTTGTCATTGGCGTCTTGGACGGCGTCGTCGACAGCCTGCGTTTGCTGCGTCTTTTCCGCCGCGGTCAAGCTCTTATCGGCAGCGATCTTTTCCTTGGTAGCTTGGGCTTCCTCCTGGATCGCTTGCTTCGCAGCGCTCTTTTGCTCTGCTACGCTCAATATTTGTAAATCATAACTATGATCATCCTTATTTTCTGGATCATAACTGATAAAGTTCGCATATGGTACTAATTCTATCTTATCTCCAGGTTTAAGCTGATTAACTTTATCTGCTGGAATTTCAAATTCAAAATAGCCATTCCCATCTGCTTGAGCAGCAAATTCGTTTTGTGCTTCGGTAACGTTTGTTTCACCATAAGGATTTGGATTTTTAATCGTACCAATATAGTTCTTATCATTCAATAAACTATTTGCTGACTCAAATTTGGCTCCAACATAGGCATATGTTCCTCCTGGTAAAATTTTACTAAAAATACCATCACTATCAGGACCATCATTTTTATCATTATAATTTGTTATATGCCCTTTAATAATACGGCTACCATTCGCACCAGTAGTTACTGACACATTTTCAATATCTAAAAAGCCATCAGGATTGGCAGATTTAAAATGAATATTATTATAACCATCACTAAAGAGTGTCTTATCACCAAAAGCAGCAATAATAATATTCTTAAAGGCATCGTCAAAAGTCATATTGGCACCGAGCAACCCCTTCGACACTAATAAGTTAATTAGAGCCTTATACTTAGTATCGGTAATGCTACTAAGCAATTCTGGAGTTATTTTTCTTTGACCGTTGAGCAGGTTTAAGGCTGAAACTCCAATTATTGTACCCTTGTCAGTAACTTTTCCTCTATTTAGTTGTAATTTTGCAAACGGCGGTAGATTAAGTTCTTGATTGCTTATTCGCAAAACCTGACTAACGTTACTTAATGTGATCATGTTTTGACCAATAATTGTAGTCCCCACTGCTTTATTATTCTGAGCATTCAAAATCAAGGACTGAGGATTATTAACGTTTAGGGTCCCTTGGATATCAACTAAAGTAATTACACCTGTTCCAGCGCCATCATCATTTGCATCACCATCTAATTTGATTTCAAAGGTACCATTATTGACATTAGCACTTCCTTTAATCATGAACAAGGTACCGCTATATTTTCTCATGTTGGTACCAGTTACTTTGAGACTACCCTTCGGATCAATCTTAAAGTTACCACCATTGTAGATTAAGTTACCGCTATTAGAGTCAGTGTTAATTGTCGAGATGTCACCGTTAGTTTGCACCTCAACCTGCCCACCAGTCTTAATATTAAAATTATTGGAACCCTTACTGATATAGATACCAGAAGCTTGCCGATTATCAGCCGTAGTCTGCTTAAAGCCAGCTTGACCAACATTAATTTGTAAAGTCCCATTAACATTAACGTTTAGATTCGAGCCATACATGTAGATACCATATTGGGCATTAGTATATTCGGCACTCCCTGCTGTAACTAAGTTATCTGCATTTTTTCCCGGATTTAAAACAACTTTAGCGCCAGCAGCAATATTTACCTTATTATATGATGAGAGACTATAACGACTACCTAATTCGATTACAGTTCCATTGTATGTAGAACCAGTAAAAGTACCATCATCAAAATCAATACTATTATCTGAATTCATTAACTCAAGCAATTGTTGATTATTAGCCAGAATTACAGTAGTTCCTGGATATGGCATTCGAACGGTTTCAGCATTGTTGGTTCCTTTAAAATGATAGTGCGTATGAGACGTTGCATGAGCCATCTGACTGCCATGAAAATCAATGTCTTTAAAGGTGACAGTTGCAACAGGAGTATTATCCGTATTAATCACACCATAATAATTAGCACACCAAAGCTCTAAATTGTCATAAGTGATATTGATCTTAAATGCACAAGTTAAACTCGTACCTTTATAATCAACCTTATGCTTACCGCCCTTTGATGAAATCAACAAATTACGTGGACGCGAGTTGCTGCTTGCAATTGGTGTAAGATTGTAACCATCTGGAGCAGCAAAGTCATTCATGATATCAATTTCGGTAACGGTAGAGTCGCTTAAGGCTACAAGATAATCTTTCCAATTAGTTACCTCGCTGATCTTACCACCGTTATCATCTTGCGCATTAATACCCGACTTGTTGTTCTGATCCTGGTCAGTTGGGGTCAGTGGCTTGGTCTCATTATGATCCTGAGATGGAACAGTCATTTGTTTCCCCTGCGGATCTTTATTAGTTAGGATCTGCGACTTGGTAGTTTCGGTTGGCTGATCATCAATCACCGTTAGTTGATTAACTGGTTGCGCAGACAAAGAACCAGTCTGTGCATTCGTATCTATTCCTACACGCTGTGCTTTAATAGCTCGAGGTGCTTTTTGAGTTGGCTGAGCGCTTGCTGTGGATCGGTCTTCTTTTTCTTTTACCTGCAAAAAAGACTTTAAGCCTCGATAGGTGTTCAAATCAGTTTGTGAGCGTTTTGCCCGCGTCTCAATGCTTTTCTTAGGGGCAATGGCTTGTTCATTTACATTAGCTGACGTTCCAGTTGTTGGTTCATTAGACATAGTTGGCGTTTGTTCTGCAACTGGTGCAGCAGGAGAGTCATTAATGTTATCTGCTACCAAAGGCACTCTCGTATCACTAGGCGCCCGCGTCTCAGCTGCCGGCGTATTGGTTCTAGCGTCTTCTGTTGGAGCAACTGTTTCAGCCTTTACTGCTTGACTATTCAAGCCGAAGAAAGTAAAACCTAACAACACCGAAGCAACACCAACATTCAATTTACGAATTGAAAAGTGATCTTGCTTCGCTTGCATTTCCATTTTTCTTAGACGTTCATTATAGTTATTTTTTCCTAACATAAAAATCTCTTTCCTACTTAACTAAACCTATACAGAGCATTATTTTAAAGCCATGTACCACAAATAGCAATATCAAAATTGTTTTTTTATGTATAATTTAAATAACTATTTGATTAGTTATTATTAAGAATAATATGCTAATACATTTTTAATGTAAGCAGCAACTATTAGTTGGCAAACCAAGCATAAAATTTAAAATAACATTATAATAAAAATAACAGTAATTCACTTAAAAACAATTAGACTAAGTTTCGTATATTATTTTTATTTTAAGATAAATATTCTTCAGTTTTAGCTTAAACATTTGAAGTTGAAATAAACATCATTACCTAACTATTTGAGTAGCATTGTTTCATTCAGAGGGCTAATTAGTCATCTTCAGTTGCGGCCATTCTTGACAAATACCAGCAGATTGACTACTATAATATTGGTCTGAGTTGGCGACTAGGCTTAATTAGATAAAGTTGACCGGTCAAACTATCAACGTGCGAGTAAGTAAATAACTGTCGAATCGGAAAACTATCAATGTATAGGATCCATATTCGTTGCGCTACTGCTCATTTTTTTGAACACTGCGGGTTCAACAGCACTTGTTTTGCCAAACTGCTCGTCAACTCAGATTTTTTTGAAAGTTAGGAAACGGTCAAAGGACCGTTTTTTTATGGAGTAATTAAAATGCTTAAAGTTGTTATATCAATCTATCTTGTTGTATTGCTCATAGCTGCTTGGTGCCTCTGGCAGAAACGCAACGATCACTTTTTAATTTATAATAATCAGAACAAGACCAATTTTACTTCAATAATGGCCATCACGGCGATTGCCTTGGTTGCGGATAGCCTAATTGGCTTCGTTATATTGTTGCAAGATGACAAGTACCTGAACTTTATCACCTTAATTTTGAGCTGTTTAACAATTTTATTTTTTGGTTTAGCAATTAATCAAAGGGATGAATAATCTAAGCAAAATTTGATAAAATGGGAGTAAGAAGAGGTATTAAAAATGATGAAACAATATCACCGAATTCAAGTTGCCGTTGACGGTTCAAAAGAAGCCGACTTTGCGTTTTACAAGGCGGTCAAGGTAACTAAACGCAGTGACGCAAGCTTAGAAATTTTACACGTCATAGATACGCGCTCATTCCAGAATGTTTCTAGTTTTGACTCCAAAATGGTAGAACAAGTATCAGATAGTGCCCTGAAAAAATTGAAAGAATATTATCAGAAAGCGCAAGATGAAGGCGTCAAAGAAGTACACTACGCCATTGAATTTGGCTCTCCCAAGGCAATCATTTCTCACAAATTTCCGCTAAAACATCAGATTGATCTAATTGTATTAGGAGCAACGGGTCTCAACACCGTGGAACGCATTTTGATTGGTAGTGTAACTGATTACGTCACTCGCACAGCTAAATGCGATGTGCTGGTCTGCCGCTCACACGAATGCTCGGGTAGCAAAATAAAATAACGGAAGATAACCCTCTGCTACGAGGGAAATTCTAAAATAGCATGAAAAAAGCTCAACTTCTCAGAATGAGGAATTGAGCTTTTTGTATATGCTATTATTCTTCGCCAGCAGTTTTTAAAGGTACTTTATTTAATAGACTGGCTGTGACTAATTGCGCGTATACCTTTAATCAGCGAGAACAAGCAACTATTGATCATTAACAAGGTATCTGCAATGATTTCTTCTTCCTTTTATGTAGTAAGATCAGTCCCAACAATCACATTGCCATAATTGGCCAGTACCTTAACCGGTGGGGCTTATTCTTTAGTGTTTATGCATTTTCGCCCTGCACCGATATGCACCTTATATTTGATATTTGTAATTTGCTTAGTTTTGTCTTAAAGGGGTGTAAATGTTTATTTAAATTATAATTTTTAAAAGTCACCAGCTTGACTAAACATGTAGTCCTTATTATGAAATTTCATTGATAAAATCATGCCGATACCGACCATATTCCCAATTAATGCAGAACCACCTTGCGAAATAAATGGTAAAGGAATTCCTGTTAATGGTAATAAATCAATACTCATACCAATGTTTTCAAAAACATGGAAAAGAATCATCATAATGACTCCAGTTGAAACATAAGAATAGAAAGCATTCTTAGTATCAAATGTAATCCTAACCATTTGAATAATTAAATAAAGATACAATAAGATAATTGCTACACTACCTATAAAACCAAAAGATTCACCGATAACAGAATATACCATATCTGAACCGCGAACAGGAACATATACATTTAATTTTCCGAAACCGTTACCAAATATCTGACCCGAACCGATAGCTTGCATACTTAGCCACAACTGATATGCAGCTTTGGAAGTGTCAGATGAAGGATCGCGCCAAGACATAATTCTCTTAAACTGATATGGTTCAAAAAAGTGGCTCAAAACTACCTGACCTTGAGGCGTTGTTACCATAAAAATAACTGTAATTCCTAATATTCCAAATGCTATAAACATTGGAATAATAATTTTCCAAGAAATCCCTGAAACTAAGATTACTCCACCTGCAATAGCAATAAAGACGAGCATTGTCCCAAAATCTTTTTGTAATTTCAATAATATTGCAATTGGTACCAAACAGGCAATGATTTTGCCAATTAAAATCCAATCATTTTTAATAGTATGCATTAACTTTTGATTATGCTGATGAACAACTCGTGCCAACATCAAGATAAATGCTGGCTTCATTACTTCGGAAGGCTGAAAAGAAATTGGACCAAGCTTGAACCAATTCTTTGACCCTGTATCTACTGCTAAACTTCGATTGTAGAAAAAAAGAACAGCAATTAAAAGCAAAATCCCAAAGCCATATACATATGGAGCAATGCGAAAAAGCTGTTCTGCATCAAATTGAATTACAACCAACACAATTGCAACTGAAACAATATACCATAAGGCTTGCATCAAGACTGCCTTTATTGGATTTCCCATATGACTTGGATCATCAATGGCCGCAAAATAAATTGAATAGAGTCCAACTGCAGCCAATAACAACACTGGTATAGCAACATTCCATGCAATACGATCAAACAAATCAGTTTTGTTTTCAACTTTTACCATTAATTATCACTGTCCACTATTTTTCATGTAATGCAAAATAAGAAAGCAAATCATTAATACTGCTTTCCAAACTTTTAGAATACAAAATATTGTTAGTTTTATTAGTAATGGCACGATAACGTCCTGCCATTTTTTCAATCCTTCCAATTTCCTTTTTATGAGGTATAATTACCTCCCAAGTTGGAGTTTTATTTCCCTTTATTTCATTGATCTCAATATTTATATTTTCTGGTTTTTTAGACATAATATCTCCTACTTTACAGATGGATGAAATTTTTGGGCTATAATTTCATCTTCATATTTTTCTGGGTGAGGATTACGAAAAATAGTAAACTTATCTGATACAGGATCCACACCACCCCGAATAAAAGGATTACAACGCAAAATTCGACAAATACCCATAATTAATCCCAAAACTGGACCAAACTTTTTTAAAGCATCAATCATATAGGTTGAACAAGTTGGGTAGTACCGGCAGCTTTTAGGTAAAGCAGGTGAAATAAATTTCTGGTACATTTTTACTAAAAAAATTAAGAGCCTACGCAAGTCAACCTCCCTAAACTAATGTCTTTGGTGCTTTTCAATATTTTTTAATAATATCCCTGTTCCCAAAGCAACAGCTTCTAATGGATGATCCGCGGTTAAAACTGGAACTTTTAAGTAATAAGATATTAATTTATCAATATTCTTAAGCAGAGCACCTCCACCAGTTAGCATGATCCCACGGTCAATAATATCAGCAGAGAGTTCAGGTGGAGTTTTCTCTAAAACTTCTTTGGTTGCAGAAATAATTGTCATTAATCCATCATGCAATGCTTCTTGAATTTCTACAGCTGAGACCGTGGCTTGTTTGGGTAAGCCATCAACCACATCACGACCCCGAACAGTAATTGTTCCTTCGGGATCAGGTTCAAATGCACTACCAATCTCTATTTTTATCTGCTCAGCGGTTCTCGAACCAATCAATAAATTATGCTTATTTTTGATATAAGCAACTACAGCTTGATTCATATGATCTCCGGCATACCTAAGTGATTGGCTAGTAACGATTTCTCCCATAGATAAAACAGCAATATCAGTCGTTCCGCCACCAATGTCAATAACAATATTACCTTGCGGTTTAAAAATATCAAGACCTGCGCCAACTGCAGCAACCTTAGGCTCAAAGTCAAGATAAACCTTGCCACCACCAGATTTTTCTGCTGCCTGAATAATTGCCTTTTGTTCTATTGAAGTAACACCAGTTGGTGCACAAATTAAGATACTTGGCTTTGACATAAAGCCTTTAACATTTAACTTTTCAATAAAATATGACAGCATTGCTTCAGTAATGTCAAAATCAGCAATCACACCATTTTTTAATGGACGAATTACCCGAATATTTCCAGGTGTTCGGCCTACCATTTTATATGCCTCAGTGCCAACAGCCACTACTTTATTTGTACTTGTATTAACAGCTACCACTGATGGCTCATTTAACACAATTCCTTTTCCAGAGACGTTGATAAGCACATTGGCTGTCCCTAAATCAATTCCTATATCTCGTGCCACAATAATCCTCCATAAATATTCAATGTACATTTTACCATAAAGATAGCGATTTTTCCTTTTCCCTTGTTCACTTTATGAAGTTTTAAAATAAATTACTTAATTGCAATGACGTATCTATTAGTGTTATAAAAAAAGTACCCACTAAATAACCAAGACCAATTGACAAAAAAACTAGTAAAAGTTGCGCTTCAAAAGTTCGATTTATCCGAATAATCTTTTCAATCTGAATACTTTTCATAATTTGAAATGATAAGCCAATTGTTAATAAATAAATAAAGATACTGATCAAAGCATGTACTCCAAGTTGAAACATTTTTCCTCTCTTTTTCTAATTTAAACTAAGCAAAAACGGATACACTTTTGTGCATCCGTTATAAAGAATACTATTTATTTGAATTATAAACACTAATTCTATTAATTGCTCTTCTTAATGCAACTTGTGCACGCTCTAAAGATCGCTGATCATGTACAGACTTAGCTTGTTCCATTGCACGCTGTGCACGTTCTCTAGCTGCCTCTGCACGCGAAACATCGATTTTAGTTGAACGCTCAGCACTGTCAGCAATAAACGTAGCAACATTGTCAGAAAATTCAAAATAGCCACCGCTAATTGCAATATGATTAATTACACTATTCATTTCCCGGCTTCGCTTTACTTTGATCTCACCAATTACCAATGGCGTCAAAATCGGTAAATGATTGTACATAATCGAACGCTGCCCGTCAACTGCTCGCATTTCAACAAAACTGGCATGATGAGAAAAAATCAATCCATCCGGAGTTACAACATTTACCATAAAAAGTTTTTCTGGATCAGCCATATGACATCACCCTACTTTTCTAATAAAGCTTTTGCTTCTGGATCACTAGCAGTTACACCCATTTGTTGCGCTTTTTTCAAAACATCTTCAATTGGTCCAACACCACGGAAAGCATCTTCTGGAAGATCATCTAAATGACCATCTAAGATCATCTTAAATCCTTTAATAGTTTCTTTAATTGGCACATATGAACCAGCAACACCCGTAAATTGTTCAGCAACAAAGAAATTTTGCGACAAGAAAAATTGGATTTTTCTTGCACGACTTACAATGACTTTCTCTTCATCAGATAATTCGTCCATACCTAAAACAGAGATAATATCTTGCAATTCATGATAGCGCTGGAGAATATGCTGAACCCGAGTTGCAACTTTGTAATGCTCATCACCAACAATTTCAGGATCTAAAGCGCTCGAGGTCGACTCTAATGGATCAACAGCTGGATAAATTCCTTGTTCGACTAAGCTTCGTTCCAAATTAGTAGTAGCATCAAGGTGTGCAAAAGTTGTTGCAGGCGCAGGGTCAGTATAATCATCGGCTGGAACATAGACAGCCTGAATAGAGGTAATTGATCCCTTTTTAGTTGAGGTAATTCTTTCTTGCAGTTGCCCCATCTCTGTAGCCAAAGTTGGTTGATAACCAACGGCACTTGGCATCCGACCGAGCAACGCAGAAACTTCTGATCCTGCTTGAGTAAAACGAAATATGTTGTCAATAAACAACAAAACGTCTTGACCCTCAACATCTCTGAAGTACTCAGCTAATGTCAAACCAGTTAACGCAACCCTCATTCTGGCACCAGGCGGCTCATTCATTTGTCCAAAAACCATTGCAGTTTTACTTAAAACTCCAGATGCTTTCATTTCAAAATAAAGATCGTTACCTTCACGAGTTCTCTCTCCAACACCAGTGAAAACAGAAATACCACCGTGTTCTTGAGCAATGTTATGAATCAACTCTTGAATAATAGTTGTCTTACCAACACCGGCACCACCAAACAGACCAACTTTTCCACCGCGTACGTATGGTTCAAGTAAATCAATAACCTTTATTCCCGTTTCGAGAATTTCCTGACTAGTCGTTAATTCATCATACTTGGGAGCTTTTTTATGAATTCCCTCACGCTTATGATCTTCACCGAATTTAGGACCATTGTCAATCGGTTGACCCAAAACATTAAATACTCTTCCTAAAGTATCATTACCAACTGGAACAGAAATTGGGCTACCAGTATCTTCTACCTTCATTCCACGCTTAAGACCATTGGTAGATTCCATTGCAATTGTTCGTAAAACCCCATCACCAAGTTCAAGCGTTACTTCAAGAACGATTGCTTCATCTTCCGATTTAACTACACGTAAGGCATTGTTAATATCAGGTAGGTTTTTATCAAGTGGAAATTTAACATCAACAACAGGGCCGATTACTTGAACAACTTCACCTTCACTCAAAACATCTACCTCCTTTTCTAAATTATTTCAAAGCATTTGCACCACTAACAATTTCAGTAATTTCAGTAGTGATTTCTGCTTGTCTAGCACGATTTAATTTAGTTGTCAGATTAGAAACCAAATCATTTACATTATCTGTTGCACTTTGCATAGCCGTCATTGAACTCGCATGCTCTGCAGTCTTAGCATCCAGGATTGCCCCATAAATAGCAGAGCGAACAAATTGGGGAATTAAAGTGGTCAAAACAGCATTCACATCCGGTTCTATATCATATTCTAAATCTTTATGTGCCTTAGCTTCTTTTACACCAATATCAATATTAATAATTGGCAACATTTGTTCAATTCGAAATGCTGAAGATAATGTATTTACATGATGTGTATAACATACATATAATTCATCATAAACACCGTTTAAATACATTTTAACCGCTGTCGAAACAATTGGTAAAACTTCTTCAAAAGTTGGCACATCAGAAATACCATTATTTTCGTAAACAACATTTAGATTGTTTTTTTTGAAAAATTCAGCTCCAACTGAACCGACAGCCAAAATTTTAACATCTTTGTGTTCTGCCTTTGAATCTTCAACTAGCCCCATCATATTTTTAATAACTGAACTATTGTAAGAACCAACTAGTCCACGATCGCCTGTAACTACAAGATAACCTGCTGATTTAACTTCTTTGCGAGCCTGAATCATGTTAGACACTATTCCTAGCCCAAAAACATTTTCATAATCAAGCTTGGCAATGCTATCCTCATCGACAGTAATATTTTCTTTATTCAAATGTTTAACAACTTCAGCACTCATTAAGCGAGAAAGTGTTTTTCTAACTCGATCATTATAAATGGTATAACCCAAATCATGCTTTTCAGTTTGATTTAATTTTGATGCCGAGACCATTCTCATAGCTTCAGTTATTTTACCAGTTTGTTTGACAGAAGCAATTTTTCTCTTCAACTCAAGTAAAGATGCAGGCATAGACTACCTCCTAATTCTTACTTGGTAAAAAACTATCTGCAAAACTAGAAATTGCAGTTTGCAACTCTTTTTCATTTGGTAGTTCGCCTGTCTTGCGAATATGCTCTAACAAGTCAGCGTGAACACTATCAAAGTTATCGTACATTTCTTTTTCAAAGCGACCAATATCTTCAACAGGAACAGAGTCAATATAGCCATGAGTCAAGGCATATAGAATTAGAACTTGCTTTTCAACTGGAATTGGTTCATGAAGAGGTTGTTTTAATACCTCAACGATCCTACGACCACGATTCAACTTAGATTGAGTCGCTTGATCTAAATCACTACCAAATTGCGCAAAGCTTTCTAATTCATGAAAGGCTGCTAAATCTGTACGTAAAGTACCTGCAACCTTTTTCATGGCTTTGATTTGTGCACTACCACCAACACGAGAAACTGAATTACCTGCATCGATTGCTGGCCTAGTTCCTGCAAAGAACAAATCACTTTGTAAAAAGATTTGTCCATCTGTAATTGAAATTACATTAGTTGGAATATATGCAGAAATATCTCCCGCTTCAGTCTGGATAAACGGTAACGCCGTCATTGACCCGCCACCTAATTTATCACTTAATTTTGCACTACGCTCTAACAGACGTGAATGCAAATAAAAAACATCTCCAGGATAAGCTTCACGACCAGGTGGACGACGAAGTAATAACGAAAGTTCACGATAGGCAACGGCCTGCTTGGATAAATCATCAAAGACGACCAACACATCCTTGCCATTATACATGAATTCTTCACCCATCGCAGTTCCAGCATATGGTGCTATATATAGCATTGGCGCCGGTTCACTTGGACCAGCTTCAACAACAATAGTATAGTCCATCGCACCGAATCGCTTTAATGTTTCCACTTGAGTTCTAACAGTTGATTCCTTTTGTCCTATGAAGACATAGATACAAATAACATCTTGACCTTTTTGGTTTAAAATTGTATCAATTGCTAAACTTGTTTTACCAGTTTTACGATCACCAATGATCAATTCACGCTGCCCTCTACCAATGGGTACTAATGCATCAATTGCCTTAATACCTGTTTGAAGGGGCTGATTAACAGACTGACGTTCCATGACACCAGGTGCTGAAGTCTCAATTGGACGGGTTTTAGTGGTTTTTATTTCCCCTAACCCATCTACAGGCTGACCAAGCGGATTAACTACACGACCGATTAGTTCATTACCAACCGGTACACGCATAATTTCACCAGTTCTTTTAACCTGGTCACCTTCGCGAATATCATCAAAACTACCTAAAATAATGATACCTACATCATTTGATTCAAGGTTTTGAGCAATACCATACGAACCATTGTCAAACTCCAATAGTTCATTAGCTAAAACATTGTTCAAGCCGTGAGCTCGGGCGATCCCATCACCTATGTATGTCACAACCCCAACTTCATTAATGTCGAGTTTGTTATCATAGTGTTCAAGCTGTTGCTTAATCAAAGAGCTAATCTCTTCTGCTTTAATGCTCAATGGTTTCACCTCTTTTAATCTTTTCTAACTAATTGCGCACGAATCTTGTTAAGTTTTCTTTTAATAGATCCATCAACCACACAATCACCAATTTTCAAAATCACTCCACCGATAATGCTCTCATCTACTTTATTTGTCAAAGTTACATTGTTAAGACCATATTTTTGAGCAAAGCTATCACTAATTGCTTTAAGCTGCTCATCGTCTAGCTTAACTGCACTAATGGCAATTCCAGTAACTACTTTCCTATTTTGATTGAACAAGTCACTGAAACAATCAATAATAGCGGGCAATTCCATAAAATGATTGTAATCTAATAGTAAATCAAGAAAATTTTGCACTTCTTTAACTAGCCCAGCCTTAATACAATCTAAGGACTCTTTCTTTTCTTCACTATCAAAAATTGGGTCACTAAAGACATTTAAGATTTGCGGATAATTTGAAATTGCCTGACGTAACTCTTGCAAATCAGCATAAATATCATCTAAGGCACCCATATCATGCGCATAATCAAACAATGCAGTGCCATAACGTGCAGCAATTTCTTCTTTACTTAAGGCCATTATTCATTCAGCCCCTTAACAAATTGATCAACTAAATCTTTTTGATCATCAGCAGATAAATTTTTGGTAATTACCTTTTCGGCAATTGCAACAGAAATGTCTGCGACTTGCGCACGTGCTTCATTTAGTGCATCAACCTTGGCCTGTGCAGCATCAGCTTTAGCTTTTTCGTGAATCGATGCAGCCTCATTATTAGCATCAGCCACTATCTGACTACTTGTTTTTTGGGCATTAGTCTTAGCTTCAGAAATAATCTGAGTTGCTTCCTGCTTTGAGTTTTTCAATGCAGCTTCACGCTCATTGGCAAGAATTTCAGCTTTCTTACGATTATCTTCAGCTGAATCCAAATCATTAATTACTTTCTGACGCCTTTTTTCCATCATATCGGAAACTGGTCCCCAAGCATAATGCTTAACCAAAATAAGCAAAATTATAAAAACAATTAAATACCAAAGAGTGTTTCCAACATAAAGATGACCTGCAGAGGCTGCAAATAAAGTTTGAAATGTCATTTACTGCCCTTCTATCTTTTAACCTAAATTCTTTTAAATAACTAAGATTTTACGAAAAGAATTAAGAAAGCAATGACGATTGCCAAAATAGGAACGGCTTCAATCAAACCAACACCGATAAACATTGTTGATCTCAAGTTTCCGGCACTTTCAGGTTGACGGGCCATACTTTCGATTGTCTTAGTGATAACCTTACCATTACCCCAAGATGCAGCTAAAGCAGCTAAACCAGCTACAAGAGCTGCAGAAATATATTTAAAAGCTTGTGACATATTTAAACCTCCAAAAAAAATTATTCTTTTGTAACTTTTTTACCAATGTAAACCATTGAAAGTGTTACAAAAACATATGCCTGGATAGAGCCAATGAAGACAGAGAAACCTTGCCAAATCATTGCGAGTGGAGCTGCTAAAATCATTGTTGGAATACCTAGACTAGGAGCTAAATTATTACCAATCAATGTTAATAATACTTCGCCTGCGTAAATATTACCATACAAACGTAAAGACAGCGTCAAAAAGTTAGTAATTTCCTCAATCATATTAATTGGGAATAAAAAGCTAACTGGTTCAGCGTAATTTCGCCAGTACCCACCGATACCAAATTTTTGAATTCCAAATGTAAAT
The DNA here is from genome assembly GCF_057063645.1 of Lactobacillus sp. X-49. Classification (NCBI taxonomy): domain Bacteria; kingdom Bacillati; phylum Bacillota; class Bacilli; order Lactobacillales; family Lactobacillaceae; genus Lactobacillus; species Lactobacillus sp. X-49. The sequence goes on along the minus strand of NZ_JBXSQM010000002.1, from coordinate 191,578 downwards.
GATAAAAGCAAGGTCATCATTGCAAATGACATTGTTGTGACCGGGTCAGCTGTCGGTGATTTAACAAGTATAGTATCACCGACTTTGACCTCTAAGAACATGCCTAATTGGTTCATAGACCAGATGAAGAGAAACAGAACAAAAGCATAAAGTGACAGATGTTTTTGTGCATCTTTATCACCGACATTATCCTTAACAATATTGTCAGTAAAATCAAGTAAATACTCAATAATGTTTTGCTTTTTGTTTGGCTTCATTTCAATCTTGCGTGAGAGCCAAATACAGACTAGTAAAATAACGACAGCCATTAAGGTCGAGCCAATAATTCCAGCGAGATCAAAACTCAAGCCCAAGAAATTAAATACAAATGGTTTCTCCATTACTTCGTGACCTCCCTTCTCGTGCCCAGTTTATAGAACACTCCTACAATATTAACACCATTCAAACTTTTTGTGAAAAAATGTAAGCAATTTCTCTAAATATTTTTCTAAACCCTTATTTGGTACCAAATAAGCGGTCACCCGCATCACCTAGTCCAGGGAAAATATAGCCGCTCTCAAGTAATTCATCATCCTGTGCAGCAGCATAAATATCAACATCTGGATTTTCGGCTTGAATTGCCTTCACTCCTTCAGGAGCTGCTACTAAAACAGCTAATTTAATATCTTTAACTCCCCGTTTTTTTAAGGCACTGATTGCCATGTTAGCCGATCCACCAGTGGCAAGCATTGGGTCAACAACTAAGCATTCTCTTTCAGCAATGTCTTTAGGCATCTTACAGAAATATTCATGCGGCTTTAATGTTTCTTCATCGCGATACATCCCGATTACACCAACTTTTGCAGAAGGAATCATGTCCAATACGCCGTTGAGCATCCCAATTCCCGCACGCAAAATTGGAACAATTGTCATTTTTTTACCAGCAATTTCTTTTTGCGTTGTTTTACCCATCGGAGTCTCAATTTCAACATCTTTTAGTGGTAAATCCCTAGTAATTTCATAAGTCATGAGACCACCAATTTCTCCAACAATTCTTCGAAATTCATTTGAACTGGTCTCCTTACGCCTAATAATAGTTAACTTGTGCTGAATTAATGGATGATTTAAAACCGTAAATTTACCCATCATTGTCCTCCTAAAACATATATCATATTTATCACTTATTTTAATCAAAAAAGCAAAGGGTTTAAAGCCCTTTGCTAATAATTTTTTATTTTACCTGAAAATGATGTCCGCCAGCAGCCTTGTTTAGTCGATTCATATATGCCAGCGTGGCTTCACTACCATGAAATCCCTGTACAAAAATCTGGTTAATCTCTTGATGATCATCAAAATAACGCAAACCTGCAAACAAATTATGATCTGCATCACTTAAATTATTACCTAAATCAAATTTATTTTCAGCAGTTAATCTTATCTTCTTTAAGACTGCTCCTAATGCCATTACTCCTATATTTTTATCATAAGTAATTTTAGAGAAATCTTGTTCATCATCAACAACAACGACAGAAGCACTTGGAGCATAATGACGATACTTCATACCTGGAGCCTTAGGAATTTCCTGTTCAGAAGTCTTTCCACTATTAATCAGAACTTTTTCCCCTAAAACACGACTTAATTCATCAGGAGTAATCTCGCCTGGTCTTAAAACAACAGGAGCATCAACAGATAAGTCAATAATTGTAGATTCTAGCCCCACTTTAGTAGGACCACCATCAATAATACCAGCAATTTTACCATTTAAATCATGATAAACATGCTGAGCCGTAGTGGGACTCGGTTTAGTTGAAGTATTAGCAGAAGGACCCACAATTGGTCTACCTAATTTAGCAATTAATTCATGTGTCAGTCTATCATCTGGGCAGCGAAAGGCCACGGTATCAAGCCCCCCAGTTACAGCACGAGGTAAACTTTTGGGCTTAACATATAACAAAATTGTTAAAGGTCCTGGCCAAAAGTAATTAATTAACTTAGTTGCTCTTTCAGGAATACTCTTAGCATATTTTGCCATCATTTTTTCATCCGAAACCGTGACAATCAACGGATTGTCACTCGGTCGACCCTTGGCTTGATATACTTTTTTCACAGATTCTTCATTAGTAGCCAACGCCCCTAATCCATAAACCGTTTCAGTTGGAAAAGCAACTAAATTCCCATTATCAAGCAGTTTTACGGCATCATCTATCTGACTTGGCAAAAAAATTTTTGTTTGCATTACTTATTCCACTTTCCCCATACCATTCGTGGCTTACCTGACATGTCATTCCTAAATTCAGTTGTAAAGTCAGGTAATTCACGCTTAAACAAATTTTGGAGTTCCTGCTTCTCACTAAAACCATACTCTAAGAAAAATTCACCGCCACTATTGAGATGATCTCTAATCTGGTTAACAAATTTTTGGTAGAAGTCAAGGCCACTATTACCACCGAATAATGCTTCTTTTGGTTCATTATGCAAAACATTCTGATCCATTATCTTTTTTTCTGATTCTTTAATATAAGGTGGATTTGAGATGATCTTATCGAACTTTTCTAAACCAATCAGTACATTTGCCTTTCTTACAGTAACATCGATATTATACTTTAAAAAGTTTTCTTCACTAATTCTAAGTGCTGCATCAGTCACATCAGAAGCATACAAATCAAGATTAATAATATCTTTTTTAATTGCTTCTTTTGCCAGCATAACAGTAATACAACCCGATCCTGTTCCTAAATCAAGAACTTTATCACCTGAATTAAGCTTGGAAAGTGCCCAGTTAACTAATTCTTCTGTTTCAAAACGTGGTATTAACACACCACGTTGAACCAAAATTTTATATCCGCCAAACCAAGAATATCCTAAGATATACTGCGCAGGAATTCCCTGCGCTAATTTACGTATATCTTGTTGAGCTTTTTTTAATTGCACTGGCTCCAATTTCATATCTTGTTTTAATTGAAATTGACTTGGACTTAACAGTAAACGCTCGGCAAGTAGAAATTCAATATCTTCCGGTCGCTGATCTGATGCAAAGTTAATTGCCCATAATCGTAAATCATTTAATGTTTGAATTTTAGGCATTTTGGTCTGTCAATTCCTCCAATTGCTTGGTTTGATTATATACAATCAAAGCACTAATAATATCATCTAATTCACCATTCATTACACGATCCAATTTATTAAGAGTTAAGCCAATTCTATGATCAGTTACTCGATTCTGTGGGTAGTTATAGGTTCTAATTCTCTCTGAACGATCGCCGGTTCCAACTGCATTTTTACGTTTAGCATCATATTGATCACGGTTTTGACTTTCATAATAATCATAAACTCGGGAGGTTAAAATCTGCATTGCCTTTTCCCTGTTTTGCTGTTGACTTCGTTGATCCTGCATCGCTACAACTATTCCTGTTGGCAAGTGTGTCATTCGTACCGCACTTGACGTTTTGTTAATATGCTGACCACCAGCACCACTAGAACGATAGACGTCAACTCTTATATCTTTAGGATCTAGTTCGAGGTCAACTTGTTCATATTCTGGCATTACAGCAACAGTAGCAGTTGACGTATGAACACGTCCCTGAGATTCGGTAACAGGTATACGCTGCACTCGATGAGCGCCATTTTCATATTTAAGTTTCGAATAAACCTTATCACCTGTGATCATAATAGCTATCCGTTTATAGCCGCCAACTTCAGTTGGCTCACTATCAACTACTGACACCTGCCAATTTTGTCTTTCAGCATATTTTTCATACATTCTAAGTAAATCACCAGCAAATAGCGAAGCTTCATCGCCTCCAGCCGCGCCTCGAATTTCCATGATGATATCTTTATCATCATTAGGATCTTTCGGTAGCATTAAAATCTTGATCTGCTCTTCTAAATCAACAATTTCCTGCTCTAGATCGTTATTTTCTGCCTTGGCCATTTCAACCAAATCGTTATCACTTTCATCAGTAATTATTTCTTTATTATCTGATATTTCCTGCTTGTCATTTTTATATTTTTTGTATTTTTGTACGACTTCGCGCAAGTCAGCTTCTTCCTTAGAAATTTCCATATAGCGCTTTGTATCACCAATAACTTCTGGATCTGCCATCATTTCTTGTAATTCATCGTAATGAGCTACTAGGCCTTCAAGCTGTGCCATAATTTTGTCCATATTTTAATCCCTCTCTATCTTGATTGTTCAGGGTGAAAATAATGAAAGCGACATACAGGATAATAGCTCTCATCCCCGCCAATTTGAACTTGTTCACCTTTATAAACCGGCTTACCATTATGAATTCGTAAGTTCATTGTGGCTTTTCGACCACAGTAGTGACAAATTGTTTTGATTTCTGTAATTTTATCAGCGAAAATTAGTAAATTTTGTGTACCTTCAAACAAGTTGTTTTGAAAGTCATTTTTCAAGCCAAATGCCATCACCGGAATCTTAAGTTCATCAACAATTCTAGCGCATTCAATAACATGATGCCGAGTTAAGAATTGGGCTTCGTCTACAAATACACAAGCAATGGTACCATCTCCTTGCTTCTGGCTATGATCATTGAGCGTTTTAATATATTCAAAGATATTCATATCATGATCAATTGGAATAGCTTCACGTTTCATACCTATTCGTGAAGCTATTACGCCTACGCCACTACGATCATCAATGACGCTTGTCATAAGCACGATTTTCCTGCCCTGGTTTTCATAATTATGGGCATCCTTTAAAATTTCAATGGTTTTACCGCTACTCATTGCACCATAGTGAAAAAATAATTGTGCCATTTTTGCTCCTTTGTCTAATTTAATACATCTAACTTATTTAGTATAATTGAAAATTTAAATCTGTGCAGATAAATCGTCATTAAAAACTCGTTTTCATATCTTTGCTATGCTATAGTTGATAATGATTTTAAAGTGAGGGATAAATATGAAATTAAAATCTTTATTAGCTAAATTTGTTGGCAAATCTAGTTATTGGTTTCTCCATAATTTTCTTAAAGGCGGAACTAGCTTTCCTGGCAAGTTAGCAATGAAAATTGATCCTAAAGTACTTAATACATTAGCAAGTAATTATGAAACAATTATTGTTACCGGAACAAATGGAAAAACGATGACTACTGCTTTGATTGTGGAATCATTGAGAGAAAAATATGGTGATGTTTTAACTAATCCATCGGGTTCTAACATGCAACAAGGAATTGTAACAGCCTTTTTAGCTCATAAAAAAAATAAATCTGCACGCAAGATTGCTGTTTTAGAGGTTGACGAAGCCAATGTTAAAATGGTAACCGAATTACTCCATCCGAGTTGTTTTGTTTTGACCAATATTTTTCGTGATCAAATGGATCGCTACGGAGAAATTTATACTACTTATGAAAAAATTATTGATGGCATTAAACTTGCACCACAAGCCACAGTAATTGCAAATGGGGATGCTAGTATTTTTTCTTCAGTAGAATTACCCAATCCTAAAGTTTTTTTTGGTTTTAATTTACCCAGTGATCAACAAGAACATGACATAAAGGCTCCAGTTAACACAGACGGTGTTCTGTGCCCCAAGTGTAATCACATTTTACACTATCATGATCGTATTTATGCCAATTTGGGTGACTTTTTCTGTCCTAACTGTAATTACCACCGTCCTAATTTGGACTACTCAGTTAATGAAATTACTTCTCAAACGCCAAATAGCCTTAATTTTAAAATGGGTAGTAAAAGTTACAACATTAATATTGGTGGTACTTACAACATATATAATGCCTTAGCAGCCTATTCCGTTGCTCGCTACTTTAAGCTAACAGATGCTGAAGTAGCGAATGCTTTCGCTAAAAACAAGCGTGTTTTTGGTCGACAAGAACTTATCAACTATTACGGTAAAGAAATTGACTTAATTTTAGTTAAAAATCCTGTTGGTCTTGATGAAGTATTACATATGCTGAATACGGAAAATGAAGATTATACTTTAGTTACTCTTTTAAACGCTAATCATGCAGATGGAATTGACACTTCATGGATTTGGGATGGTCAGTTTGAAGATTTAAATTGTGACCAAATTAAAAAAGTTATAGTTGGTGGCGACCGCTGGCATGATATGGGATTTAGATTAGAAGTTGCTGGCTTTGATCCAGCAAAAATGCTTACCTGCACTAATAATGAAGAAGTAATCGATCAATTAAGTAAGGCACCTACCCAAAAAATTTATATTTTATCAACATACACCGCCTTACTATCATTACGTAAAACCATGGCTGAAAAGAAAATTATTGAAGCTGGAATGTAAAGCATTATATTTTAAAAAATTAGATAAACAAAAAGCTGATAATTTGAGGTTAACCCTTTAGATTGGACCAAAAATCCATCTGGAGGGTTTTACTATGGTTAAATTTATTTACTATTGAACAAAAATTACAGGCGCTTAACTTAATTAAATAGGTTACACTAGCCCCGTTATGCGGCTCAAATAATTGAGGCTGGGTCACATCAAATAATCGACAATGGATTGCAATACCAGTATTTGGGGGTACAAGGCTTAAACTGGAGAAAAGAACATAATGAGACTTATCAAAATACTGCCATTCACTTCAAAATTGCCACACCTAGCTTAATTGCGCATTGGCAAAAAAGTTTTGATAAAGGCCGACTTGATGCACTCTTTACCAAACGAGGCCGACCACCGATGAAAAAATCAGTTAAATATACCAATAGCGAGTTATCTGAGTTAGAGCGCCTACGCATAGAAAATCACTAGCTTCACATTGAGAACGATTACTTAAAAAAGCCAAAGCCTTAGCTCGGCGCAAAGACGTTCAATGTAAGAAGAACGGACCATCATGCAGGAGCTAAGGCATGAGCATGATTATTAACTGCAGGAACTGTTGCGCTATAGCTTTCTAGCCAAGAGTACCTATGAGTATCACCCGCGCAGCAGGCGGAAAAGATACAGTTACCAGGCTTTATTGTCCCTGATCAAAGTAGTCAAAAAGCGTAATCCCAGCTTTAGCTACGTGCCCATGACCGCTATGTTAAAAATTAAATATGGTCTGCTGATAAACCATAAACGTGTATACGGCTAATGAAAGAACATAATCTGCTGGCGCGTAAATATAATCTGCGAGCAGGCAAGTATGATTCATCAAAAGGTCCTCAAGGCAAAAAGGCAAAGAATCGCTTCCACCAAAAGTTTATAACCAATCGACATCTTGGACATACTTACCTTCTATTGAAAGATGGTAATGAACATCAATATTTTTAGAATAGGACATATGTTGAATAATATTAAAAATCATGTCTTTATTTTCTTGAGATACTTTTTGACTGATTAATAATGAATTAATTTCTTGAAGTGACTTAGTTATATTAGAAGATAGCTTTTCGTCAATCACATCATGTAAATAACCCGCTGCTTCAATAATAAAAAGACTAGTTTTATTATTGCCGTAATCAGTTACATACATTTTTTTAGCCAGAATAGCTACTCTAGACGCATGTAAAAAATCATGTCCTGTTGCATCATCATACATTTTTTCTTTTACAAATTTTATTATATTTAGTCATTTTTTTATCTCTTAAAATTATTGTTGTACAAAATATTAAAACTATTATCGATAAAAAAAACAAAACTTTAAAGTTAATCTTTAGACCAGCTAATGTTCCATTTATAAAATTAAAATAATCGTTTTGTGTAAATGTTAAAATTGAGGCTGCTATTGCTGTTCCCATTGCTCCAGAATATGATTGTGCAGTCATATAGATTACATTGCCGTCATTAGTTGATTGAATAGGTAAATTTGCTAAGCTTCTTGTCATAATATTACTATACGACAAACCCAATCCAAACATAAAAATTGAATAAATTATAATCAGATTAATTGGTGCAATTGATATAATATTTGCTAATAGCAAAGAGACACAAATAAGTCCTTCTCCTAACAAGATTGGAAAATCATGATTTAATTTATCATAAATTATTCCAGCAACTGCTGACATTATGGCATCAATTACTGCTGCTGGTAATACAAGCAAGCCCGTTTTTGCCGTTGATAAATGAAATATTATTTCTAAAACATTCGGCATTAAATATGACATGCTTAATGACATTAACTGTAGTAGAAAAAAAGAAATCAGAAATATATCAAATTGTCGATTTTTAAGCAAAGATATATCAATAATATAATTTTTATTATTTTTTTCAAAACAAATAAAGAGAATACAACAAATAATAGCAGTTATCAATAAAAAAATACGATAATTACTTTTACTTGCTGTACTAACTATTAATAATAGTGTAGTTATTAATAAACCAGTTAAAGTAATACCACCACGATAGTCAAAAGAAATACTAAAAACGTTAAATTTTTGCGTAATACTAAATTCACCTAATAGCCAAATAACTAATATTATAGGTATTATTAGTATAAATAAAGTTTGCCAACTATAATACTTTAAAACAATTCCACCATAAACTGGACCAATTGCAGGGGCAAAAGCAATTACTAAACTTCCTAGTCCCATAAAAAAGCCTACTTTCTTTTTAGGAGATTGCTCTAAAATAATTGAAAACATTAATGGTAAGCCAATACCATCAGCAATTCCTTGGATAATTCGACCACATAGAAGCAAGAAAAAGCTTGAAGTAACTCCTGCTAAAACTGTTCCAATTAAAAAACTAATTATTGCTACTCTAAACAACGTAATTGCGCGAAAACGCTTTCTAAGATATGCTCCGAAAGGTATAATTACAGTAGAAACTAACATGTAACCAGTTGTTAACCACTGGACTGTGCTAGCGGGAATTTTAAACTTTACCATTAATTTTGGAAAAGCAATATTAAGCGCTGTTTCAATTACAATACCCAAAAAACTTAGTGTTCCAATTGCAACAATTGACATAATTAATTTTTGGTTTTTTTCAATAAAATCTACTCCCCTTTTTATCACTTATGCTCCACAACATATTGTACTTCAATTATAAACAAAACACAATATGTTGAAGAGGCTATTGCTCGTAGGCTTTAGCATGATTATCAATCCAGTTCCTTTTTTCAGCACAAAAAAGCAAAAAAATAGATCAAGGCTTTTCCAAAAGAAATACTTGATTTATCTTTTTGTCTAAAAATTAATTTTTTTACATTTTCTACTATTAATTTAAGCCAGCAGCTTGTTCTTTTCTCGTAAAGTAAACGAAACTACCAATCATAAATACAATACTTAGTGATCCTAGTACTTGCAGTTTACTGTCTTGCTCGTTACCTGTTTGCAGTAATCTATCGCTGCCGTAAGCTGTTGTCCGTTTTGTCATTGCTCTAGTTGGCAATAACTTGAATTATTATTCGAACTGTTACTGTTATTATTGTTAACGACTACGGTACTACCCACCTGGCACAGGCGTTGAAGCTGGTGGTGTAGGTTGCGGTCGTGGATTACTGTTGTTGAATTTGAAACTATAACTGTTTGCCCAGCATTATTAAAATCCTCGTGGCCAACTAATGGACGTCCATTATAATATAGATCTTCAAACGCTGATATGATGGTCCTTATACTGTTGACCGTTAGACACAAAGGTTAAAGTTTACTGTACCATGGCCATATTCGGCTTAAAGGTAGCTGTTGCTATGACAGGTACACCATTTTTAACAACAGGTAATCCAGTACTTGGTCCATTAACTTACCTCTAACAGAATAAGTTTGACCAGGTATTAAATCCATATACCGAACCACATCCTCTACCGTATTTAGCGGTTTAGCTACAACATCCTTTTTAGTATTGTTACTTAAAGTAGTGTGAAGCTGCGGATTAGTTATATCAATGATTGGTCGGCATCATTAATATCTCTATGGTCAAAAAATTTATAGTCTGTGTAATTAAGAGTTTTAAAAATAATTAAATGTCTATCACGATAGTGATGATCGTCTACCTTGAAGTCAATTGTGACTTCACCATTAGCACTTGTTGGTGTAAAAGTCTTAGAATATTCTACTTTCTTACCATATATTAAGAACAGCACTATTTATATCCTTATCCATAACAATACCGTGCAAAGTATAGGTTTTTCCAGGAATTGATTCCTTATAAGAAACTGTATCTTGGATAATTTTCCCATCTGTTGTTTGTAATTACTTACCACCAGTTTCATTATTATTGTTCAATAATTTCAATTGCATCATTCGGACATACTTCAATAATATGTAATTCTGTACTTAATTGAAAATTTGTAAGTAAATGAAAAAATAATTTACAATAAGTTTTGGAAATGGATTAAACGACATTTCAATGCTTAAAGCTACTAATTTAGCTTTTAAAATGAAAAAAGTAAAACATTAGTACAAACAAGATTATTAATGAAATAAAAGAACTAAGTAAAAAACATGGCTACCCACCATATGCTGATCAATATATTATCAGAATGACCTAGCCATAAAGATATTAAAAATCGATCTGTCCAACTATTAGGCAGATCGGTTTTGTTCTTTAGTTTTTGCCTTTTCTTTTGGATTTCAAAGCAATAGCAAAATCAGCAATTTCATTTTGATCTCGCTTACTTAAATGACCGATTCCCTTAAAGGTTAAACCTCTTTTGGGAAAGCGGTAAAGCTTACCAATATCGACCCATGAGGGTTTCATTAAACCGGCAGCTTGCCATTCTTTAATTGGATAATACTGTTGCTTGATATAAGCCGATTTATTTTTGTACTTACTGGTAATTTTATAAGCTTCAACTGTTTGCGCCGAAACCTTGCGAATTAATACTGGTCTACGCTTACCACCATTAGTTTCTACATAACTAACGTATAAGCTTATTAGGTCATTAGTCTTCATTTGGATCATTTAGCCAATTAGCAACTTCTTTAGCGTCTTTAAACTCCACTATTGGAGTATTTTCAGTGGCCTTTAAAAAACGTAACTCTGCTCGTTCTGTTTCACTTAAAGTTGGCTTAAAGGGTAAAGCACCATCTGCAACGATTTGCTTATAAAGCATGGTAATAGCCGTGGTGGGGGTTAGGCCCAACTCACTTAAAACTGCTTCAGTATTTTCAGCCAAGTTTTTATCAATTTGTACTTGAACTCTTTTTTTATCTTTAATTGCCATGACTGTCTCGCCTTTCCCAAATAGTACTCTGATTATACTACTATTTGAGTGCTACTTCAATTTCTATGCCTTTTTGGGCTTTTGTTTTAATTTTAACCGCTTCGCTACTGCTTATTTTTAATTTCTTCGTCTGACCAAATGTAGCTTTTCCCTTGAGCTTGTATAGTAGATATCATAAAGAATTTTACTTAGGTAAGAATTTGTTCAGACAACTACATATCAATATTTAACAGAAATTAGGTGCTCTTCAACTTAGCTACTTAATACTGGAATTAGTAAGGCTAAAATAATATCGATATTGGGCTTGATACTCTTGAACATTTAAATTGTGAAGATGTAATGTTGTACATTGATTATCTTAAGAATGGCCAAAATAAACAGGGGGAGTACAACTCCCCCACATTTAAAAATTAGAAAGCAATGTTATCATGCTACAAAGGGAGACAAAGCACTAGTTTTAACTATATTTATCGTAGGCTGGTTAAGCATATAACTTCGTATGCAATTGAAAGCTTTGTATTAAAGTATTCTACCGCATTGGGTGAAACTTCTGCTACGACTTTATATACTCATATTGATCAAATTCATCAAAAAGATGCTTTGGACAAAATTAAACAAGCTTTTTATACTACAGATACATTACTATTAATTTTTATTAAATCCTTGTTTTAATAAAAGAGCTTAAAACGATATGTTACTCGATTTCCTTCCCTACATTTGCTTTATACCAATAATTTTTGAAGCTTATTATTGTTCAATGATCTCAATTACATCGTTCGGACATACTTCAATAATATGTAATTCTGTACTTAATTGAAAGTTTGATGGACATTCTTTCATAATGGCGTAGTCTTCCAATATACTTTGTAATGGTAAATATGTTTTGATTCTAGTTTTATCTTTAAGAACATAACTGCTACATAAAACAACACTCACTTCATTATGATTGCTAATAGTTTCAATTAAAGATAAGAATTCTCTATCTGCTTTGAGTACAAGTGCTTTAACTAAAACTAAATCACTTATTGTATGCTGCTTTTTAAAGGGATAGGTATACTTTAATATTTAAATTAAAAGTTTTACTTGTTATTGTGAGTCTAGTTATTAAGTTATCATCTTTAATTACTTTTTCTTGTAATATTTTAGTTTGTTCATTCCAAGAACGATAATAGTGATCTGGGAGCTTCAAAAATGCCAATTTGTTTATCACCTTTCTATGCCATTTTTGCAATGAGTTGTAAGTGCAGTTTCACAGTTTTTCGGTAATTTCTTTTCTCTTAAATTAGTTCATATGTTAAATGTATCAAGTCAAACCAATTAATTCAGGAAAACTATAGAAAGGCAAGATTCCGAATTAATGCTTTTTACTAAAGCCGTTGAGATCATCGATGATAAATGACATAGTAAAAAGAAAGTTGTAAAAAATATTATTCGTGATGATGTAATGCTGAGAGGACGATTCTAAGAAACTTTTTGCTCACTTGCATTGATAATTTTTAACCGTACATGTTCTTAAATTACAATTTTATATTTTTAAGTAAAAATTTTTAGCCAAAATCTACTAAATAAAGAATGTTTTCACGTTCTTCTTGATCAAATCCAAGATAAGCTAGAATCATTTGTTCTGACGAATGATTCAATAGTTTCATTACTAAGGCGATATTATGATTTAATCTCTTGCATCATTATTTAATTGGCTCCTTTTATGTATCATAATTTAAAAATAAAAGAAAGCGTTATTTAGAGGATTTTTTAATACTGTCGCAAAATACGACTGAACAATTCAATACCATTTAGTTATTAGTAAGGTTTACGACGATTTAACTTAAACAAATAGGCTATAAACAATTTAACACCTTAAAGGGATGCACTAAATTTTGCACCGACTTATGCTTTTTCGACTGATTTCAGTTAATTTCAAAAAATAAAAATGCCTTAGTATCAACGTTTTAAGCTAGTTGAAACTAAGACAAATCGCAATTATTGGGATATCCGGGATAGCATTGTAAATGCTGTAAACCTTGATATAACAATGCTTTTAGTAAGCTTTTTGAAATGTTGTAACCTAATGTTGTAACCTAGCTATTTTTCATTCGGTAACTACTTAATTATCCGTTCATATAATTACTTAATTTTTGTACCGCTTTGTTTTGATGCTGTTTAGAAACATGAGTGTAAATATCCATCGTGGTTTTAATTGACTTATGCCCCAATCTCGTTTGTACATCTTTCATAGAAACACCTGCTTCAAACAATAGTGAAGCATTAGTGTGCCTAAAACCGTGAATAGTAATTCTTCTAAGATGGGCTTTTTGACAAATAGCCTTATTCCAGTTAACCAAGCAGCCATCACTCAAAGGGATGTTCTCATATCCACGATTAAAAACCACCCTTTCACCATTAATACTGATAACCACCTGCTGTTTACGCTGCTCTTGTTGCCATTGCTTTAGTATGTTTGCTGTACTATCATCAATGGCTATTTTTCTGTAACTGCTACTTGTTTTCGGTGTCTGTACAATAACCTTATTGTTTATACCCTTAGTAAGTGTCCGTTTAACGCTAACCACGTTCTCGTTAAAATCAATATCAGACCATTTAAGCGCTAAGGCTTCCCCACGGCGTAAACCAGTATAAGCTAACAGCCTAAACAACGTAAACGCCTTTAGATTGTAGCTTTGAGCGCATTGTAAGAACCTGTTCAATTCATCTTTGGTGTAAAAATTGGTAAATTCCTTATGCACATTCTTAACTTTAGGACGTACAATGTTTTTCATTGGATTCTTACTGATTATTTCTAGCTTAATTGCATAATCAATTGCATCACTACAATAAAAAATATATTTCTTATAAGTTCCAGGTGCATCCCTAAACCACTTATTTACAGCTTTCTGACATTGTATTACACTTAGCTTATCAATATAAATATTACCTAGCGCCTTTACTACATGAGCATTAACAATTCGTTTCGTGGTAGCAAAGGTGCTTTCTTTTACTGTCGGTTGATACACTTTCAACCACATATCTATTATTTCAGACAGTTTAAATCGGCGTTCATTGATCGGCTTGTATTCTCCACTATCTATTGCAAGCTGTAATTTTAAATACTCCTCACGAGCTTCCTTTAGGCTTTTAAAGCCTTTTTTTCTTACCATTAGTGTTCTACCAGTACTGGTATCTTTACCAGCATACAGGCTGAATTTATATCGTTTCTTACCTGTTTTTGTTTCGTATTCAATTATGTTCATAGCTTAGTTACCTCTTTTGTTCTGTAATGCAAAGGTAGACTAATCAAAGTATCCTAATCTATGTAATTGTGGTAAGAAACTTTATAAAGGGATGTATAACGTAACGTTTCGTGACGGTATTTGCTATAGAGATGTACAAGCTGAATTTTAAGCCAAAGTTAACAGCAGGTCGCCCTGAATTGGTCATTCTTTTAAAGATGCGTTCCCAAAATAGGACTGCCTCTCTATAAAATTAATAACAGGGATTCATTTATAAGTGAGATAACATCTTGTGTCAACATCAACTACAGAGACTACTTATTTAGTCTTCTTCAAACAATTCAGAAAACCGATCTAATTCAGAAGTATCTTCATTATTTTCTTCTTTAAAAGCGGCATATACATTTGTTATATCAGGATACTCTCCAGAATTTTTCAAAATAAAATCACGTAGTCTATTATCGCCATTTTCTACCCTTTTAATAATTTCAGAAACAATCTTATTTCTTTCATACGAATATTTATTATAATTTTTTGACGAGCCATAATATTTTGCAAACTCAGTATTATTAAAATCGATAACTTTATTAAAGAAATCTTTAGCGCTAAAATTATCTATTTTATTTTTTAAATACTTAATATACTTAAAATATTCGTTAAACTCTTTTTTGGCAGTATCAAGATCTGCAAATCTAATATTATAAATTGCTTTTTTATGAAAATCCTCTTCGTCCCCACATTCATTATCAAAATAAAATCCTAATGGTGTAGTAGCTGCTCTTTTACCCATATAAGAATTTAAGTATTTAATTGCATCAAGAATTGCTCTAACCATTTCTGTATCGCCAATTTCTTTAGAAACATCCTTTTTGACAAATTGTTTAAATAAATAGCCAAAATATTTTTTCCATAGTTTCTTTGCATCTTGTGTCAACGGAAATTCCTTAGCATCTTTAGGATACAAGTCTTTAGGATAAACTGATTCTTCACCACTGATCAAACTTATATATAAATCTATATCATTTTCAACATTAACAGCAGGATAAAAATCAAGTCCAGAAGGATTTTCCCCGTATTGAAACCAACCTGAAAAATAGCATTCATGGATAAGTTCAATCATTTCATCTTCACTATAACTTTTACCTTGAATATAGGGTACAGACACCTCAAAAAAGTTTGCTAATTTCTGCCACACCTTTTGACTTGGATTTCTTTTATCATTTTCATATTGACTAAGTGTACTATCCAACATCCCAACTTTATGACCTAATTCCTTTAGAGTTAGGTCATTTTTATACCTTAGCTCTTTCAATCTATTTGACATGCTTTCACACTCCTTAAAATGAATTGTATCACATTTTTCACATTATTGTGAATAAAACTATTGACGCTCACACTAAAGTGAATTATTATTAAAACGTAAAGCTCACATTTGTGTGAATTCATAATAAAAATAGGAGATGATTATAAATGCAATTAACAGAACAGCAAGTTTTAGCTTTAAAACGTAAGCGTGGTGAACTTGATTATTCGACTACCGACCTCGAAAAGATAACAGGTATTAACAGGTGGACACTTAACGACATAATTAAACATGGTCACCGTAACGTTAACAAAAAAACTTTTAAAGGTATCAACGACTGGCTTATTGATGAATACACATCTATCAAATAGAAAGGAGCAACAATGCTAGAACTGATTTCAGTACAGTTGGACAAAAACGTCTAATAGCAAAGTGAGTAGAAGCAGAAAGGAACGACAATGCAAGAACTAATTAAAGTACAGGTAAAAGACGACCAGCAATTAGTAAGCGCTAGAGATTTGTACAAAGGATTGGAGTTGAAAAAGAAGTTTAGTGCTTGGGCTGAACAAAACTTTAAAGACTTTGAAGAAAATATCGATTATACGAGGGAACCTAAAAGTTACCTCGTTATGAGCGGTAATGGAGTCAAACGTAAATACGATGATTATGCTTTAAGTTTAGACATGGCCAAACAACTTTGCTTATTAAGTCGAACCGAAAAAGGTAAGCAATATCGTAAATATCTAATTCAAGTTGAACATCAATGGAATAATCCAGCTGAGGTAATCAGACGTGGTTATGCCCTAGCACAAGAACAAGCTAAAAAATTGACGCTTGAGAATGCTAATTTAGTTGCTGAGAACCGTTTAATGAAACCTAAGGCAGATTACTTTGATGATCTTATAGACCGTAAGACATTGGTCAATTTAACTAAGACAGCAAAAATGTTAAAGATCAAGCGCAATGATTTTATTAATTGGCTACTTGAAAATAAATATCTTTATCGGGATGCGCATTCTGACTTAATGCCATTTGAGCAATATAACAATAAGTATTTTGAAGTAAAAGAAAGCCGTCAAGGTTACCCCCAAACATTAGTTACACCTGCCGGACGAGAAGCATTTAACTTACTACTTAATCATGAAAAGGAGTTACAAGCATGAAAAAAATAGTTAAAGACGTTGAAAAGCTAGATAAGGGATTAATTGAAGCATCCCTACAAAGTACCAATATTTCAAAGGTGGCAAAAGTATTAACTGATAAGTTAAATGATGCTCAATCACCTGAAGATATGACCTTGTCGGAGTTTGATGAATTATATGCTTTAGCTGACATGATTAGGATCTATGCCGTTAATCAGTGTTCAACTATAGAAAATTCAGAAATGTTGATAGGTTTTGAGGTATAACCAGCATGAAAGAAATCAGACATTTACGACGCCCTAAAAGAGAGACGCATTCCAGCATAAACAAAAACGCAATTAAGCAAGCAATAATTATTTTTAGAGCTTTAAAACATAATAAATTTGAGGATTATCAAAAAGCAATTCAATCATTGGCCAAAGATGATGATTTAACCTTTGAAGAACAGAGCTTTCTAGTTATGAGTGCTATTTTCAAAGCAGGTTTTAAACATATCGAAAATATGAATAACAAGAATGCAATTTGTAATGTTCCACTATCAGAGGTGGATAAGCTAACAGCAGTGGTCGCTAATAATCTCAAGGAGCAATAATTATGGAAGACACAGATATTAAAGACACTATCGTTAAGACAATCAAAGACACGCTTAACCACCCTAAGCCTTATTTAAATCGCCGTGAGATAGCTAAATATTTCGGTGTAGCTGATTCAACCATTAGTTATTGGGCTACTTTAGGGATGCCTGTAGCCGTTATTGACGGACGTAAATTATACGGCAAAGAAAGCATTACCGAGTGGTTAAAGTCAAAAGAACAAAGAAAAAACCCGAAACTGTCGCAAGCAGTATCGGGTAATGAATAATTTCTAACCAAAAATTATTACATAAGAGATTATAAACCAAACATGCAAAGGTAGGCTAATCAAAATATTCTAATCTCTAAAGAAAATGAGGTATTTATGCTAGTTAATTACGCTATTAAATATGCAGAACACGGCTTTTCAGTAATCCCAATTGGTCAAAATAAGCGACCATTGATTAAATTTGCTGATAGACCACCCTTAACAGTAGAACAAATTAAACAAATATGGGCTAAATATCCGAATGCCAATATTGCACTTAAGACCGAGCAATTTTTTGTCATTGATGTTGATTGTCACGGTAATAACGTGGATGGCTTAAATTCAATCAGAGAGCTTAATCATCCTGAATGGTTTAAAGATACCTTGACCGAGAAAACAGCTCACAACGGGCGTCATTTCTTTTTTAAAAAGCCTAAAAATTTTAATATTAGCCAAAACATTGGTTTCTTACCAAGTGTTGATTTAAAAGCACATCCCAATAATTACGTTGTCGTTGCCCCCAGCGTGCTAAATGGTAAACCTTATCAATGGCTTAATCATTACCCTATTAAGGCAGCACCGCAAGGCTTAATTAGGCTAATTAAGAGCAAACAGCAAGCGAAAGGCACCTTTTATACAACTAACTACACCAACAGTAATAAAACAAAAACAGCACAGCTTTTTGAAATGATAGTTAACGGTTTGGGGGATGTTGGTAATCGTAACGACACCTTAACCAGTTTCATAGGCAGTTTATTATTCCGAGGTGTTAACCCCTATTCTGTCGCAGAATTAGCCCAAATTGCTAACGAACATACTCCCGACCCACTTCCAGAAAAAGAAGTTTACAAGTCTTTCAATTCAATTATTGAAAAAGAAAACAGACGTAGGGAGATGAAACAGAGTGAACAGTAAGATTACTGGTATAAACAAAGAAGCTACAGAAAAATTCATTAAAAACCAAGCTCAAGATAAACAAAATCCCTTAGGCTTAAATTACACGGATAATGGAACTCTTAGATTTAATTCAGTTAAAAATATAGTTCTAATTTTATTAAACGACGAATTACTTAAAGGTCTGTTTAGATTTAATGAATTTACTGAAGAAGTTGATGTAGTTCGTGACCAGATAATAGATTTATCAAAATATAAAATGCCTAACCTAAAATTTACTAAGGATCAGGTAACAGATACCGACTTTGAAACTTTAGCGCTCTATATTGAGATTAATATAAACTATGGGGTTTCTTTTAAAATATCATTAATTGAACAGGCCGTTAGAAGCGTGGCCAAGATGAACCCCTATAATCCCGTTATAGACTACTTTGATAATTGCTTACAAAATTGGGATCATCATACCAGATTATTCAATTTTTTCCCCACTTATTTGGGTGCAGATAATAATGCGACTACTGAGTTAATCACACGCTTATGGTTTATGGGATTAGTTGCAAAAGTATACAATCCTAACACTAAATTTGACTATGTTTTAGATTTAGTGGGTGGTCAAGGGACAGGAAAAACCACTCTTTTACAGAAAATAGCACCTTTAAAATTATATACTGATCAATTTAATGATTTCAGAGATAAAGATAGCTATAGTGTTATGAAAAACGCTCTAATTGTTAATGATGACGAAATGACCGCAAGCAATAAGGTAAGTTTTGAAGAAGTTAAAAAATTCGTTACTATGCAGATCTTTGAATATCGCAAACCTTATGCAAGAACCCCTAGCCGTTTTAAAAAAAAGTTTGTCATAGCACGAACAACTAACGAAATTAGACACTTGAAAGATAAATCAGGCGACAGACGCTTTATAACTATTTTAGTACATCCAAACCAGCAAAAATTACACCCTGTTGTTGCTTTATCTCAAGAATATGTAAACCAACTATGGGGAGAAGTAACTTATCTGTATAAAGAAAATAAAAAGAATAATATTAATCCATTTGAACTAACAAAAGCAGAGAATAAGCTACTAAAGGAAAACCGTGAACAATTTATGTACACCACTTCCCTTGAAGATGAACTTGATAATGTGTTAGAAACGATCTTTCAAAATGAAACATTCATTGCAGGCACAGATTTAGCTAAAGAACTTTTAGGGGATGAATATGCCTTTAACCATGATCGTAAAACATCAAGTCAAGTGAAGTATTATATGGAACATAAGGGTTGGGATACTAATGCAAGGGGCTATATAAACAGCAAACGAGTAAGAGGTTTTAAGAAGATGGGACAAGACTAAATGTTGCTATCTCGACGATTATAGGTCATTTAGGACAAATAGGACAAAATAATTAAAAAACTTGTCCTACTAAAATTTATTGATATATCAACGTTAATAACCATTTTAGGACAAGATATTATATTTTATATATAACATATATAAAAGTAAATATAGGAAGTGGTATATATAGGTGTTAGAGCAAAAAAGCTGTCCACTTGTCCCAAAACCGCATATTATCTTACAGCCACAAGGGTTTGCAGTGGGACAGGCCGTCAAATTTATTAGTCCGGATTAGTCCTATGTGTCCCACAATAATTTAAATATAGAAGATTTTGAAAGGAAATAATAATAATGATTGAAGAAAAAAGAATAATCGTAAGTAAAAATGGCGCACTATGTGGAAATAGTAGTTTACAATTTTTTACCAATAATGAATTAAAACATTCACATATAACACCTACCCAAATGACAAAATCTGAATTTATTAAAATAGTTATCCCTAGTATGATCCCAGGAATGATAGATGCTATTGAATTTATAGGTATTGAAAAATTTTGGAATACATATAGTAAACCAGTCAACAGTTGAAAAAAGGTGGTTACTATGGATCAGCAAGCAACGATTAAACAAGTAGAACATTTCTTCAAGCACAAGTTACCACCTGTCGTAATGAAGAGTGGCCATTCATTTGAAGAACTAGCCAATCCTACATTTACCAGTATTATAACGAGCTACCCACAGCTTAAAGACTATCCTGATACAGTTGAAGCTGATAACATAATACACGCTGTTCATTCAGCAATTTATCATTGCAGTAAGATTAGCTATATTATTCTAACTTCACTTTATTTTGAAGATAAACGAGTAAAAGACATCTTACGCTTAATTGATTATGGACAGTCGCAATATTATAAACGGCTTAAACCTGATGCCTTGTTAGAATTTGCAGCCGCAACAGTGTTATCGTCCTGCGTGATAAACTGAATTTTGAAAGTTTTTTTATAGGGGGGTAACCCTTGCTAAGAATTGATAATAAAGCATTTATTATCTTGAAACATGGTTAATCTTTACAGAAAAAGCTAGTATTTTATGCATAACAAAACCAACATTTTTATTCATAGAACCTGACAAAACCTGAAATAAAATTAGCAGAGGGATGCCTGAAATAATTGAATAATTAAGTTCTCTGCAATTTATAAGAGAAGTGGTTAACCTTACCACTTCTTTTTTATTACCTGTAATACAGCCAAAATTAGCGGTATCTAGTTATTTAAAGTACATCTGTTACCCCTGCAGTTTATTCCTTAGAATCCGTAAGCATAGCGACAATAACTTGCAGAAAATATGTAGGAAACATATCGTTTTAAACGATAACGAATTTAAGGTAGTCCTAACTCACTATTAGTCAAAAAAGACTAATAGCAAAAACTAACAGCAATGGATAGGTACCTTTGGTACCATCGTTAACCCAGTTTATGCTAACAAATGCTAACATTTTCTATACTTAGTATGCAGCGTACCTAAAACAGGAATGGAGCTTAAAAAAGCTGGTACAGAGGGAATATTAGACAGCATCCCTTGCAATAATAAATACCGTGAGTGCACCCTCAATGAAATTTTTTGGGTGCACTTTGCGCACATCTTTTAATTGCATTAATCCTTATATAGCAGTCTTTGTAGCTATTATCTTTGCACCCTAATTGTGAACAATTGTGACATAATTAAAATTAAGAGATAAAAACAAAGATCAACGCAAAATTGCGCCGATGAAAATCATCATTTAGCCTGTCGTATTTCACGACAAACCTTACATATCAGCAATCATATCTTAAGACACCCCCGCCCCTAGTGCCTCGGAAGAGAGCAACCACATAATGCTGTCTTCTCTTTCAAAAACTGAATTCGAAATATTTTAAGGTAGGGGGGCTGTGGATAATTATTTATACTGTATAGGTAGTGCGCACACGCACCCCCTATCTATTATTTAAAAAGTGGCTTTACTTTGAAGATACTTTTAGGACATGGGTCCAATTTTGGACTCATCTTTTCGATCAAATAAAAATTTTGCAATTTATTTAAAATTCTAAACTCTATGGCTGTGACCCATCGAGTCTAATCACTTTGCTTCTGGTCAAACAAATTATGACGTTCCAATTCAGGACGCCCTAATTCAGGGCTCCCTTAAATAGCTATTGCTACAACTACACTCATTAAATATCTCTAAGTGGCTCAGACCCACTTAGAAATTCGTTATGGCTGTGAACCATTTCGAAATAAATTTAATTGACCTGTTTTGCCCAATCCATAATTGGTTTAGGTCAAAAGCTAAAATTGGATTCTGATATCCTTTATACAAAAACAGGTCGTTTTGAACGACCTTAAATTTTCAGCCCAACGTAAAATTGCGTTCGTTAATACTCACTACAGCAAAAAGAGAGCTCGGTTTTGAGCCCTCCTAAAATAAAATTACAGGTTTTCTGAGGTAGTTAACTTATCAGGGATGCAATAATTAGTTCTCCCCAAAATTGGGTAAATCTATTAACTTAACAAATATACTTACAGATTATATTTTAACCAAACCATTTTGGTTTAAAGGTATGGTTTAATAGTTACTTTTCTAAATATCTATCAAAATATCACTTTGACTAATGTATAATGCTCTTGAGGTGATTTTCAAAATGAAAGATTTTTTAAAAAAATATAGGTGGCAAACTTTCTTAACTATTTTAATTTTGCCGCCTTTTATTATAGAAATAATTTTCATGTTCTGGCATATAGGAAATTCTGCAGATTGGTTAGGATTTTGGGGAAGCTATCTAGGTAGTGTAATAGCTGTTTTATTTGCGTACGTAAACACAAAATTGCAATTAAAAGAAAGTAAACAAAATGAGTTAGACAATGCAATAAAAATAAATAAAATAAACAATTCTACTATATTACTAAACAATATCATGGCCTTTTTATCTAAACTTTATGTTATAGACGGTGAATTAAACTATAATATTAAAGAAGCAAAAAGTATTAGTGATATACAGTACAAAAATTTGAATAATTTAAATAACAATTGGATTGACTACATTAGTAAATGGAATACTTATGCAGTCACTTCAAATAGTGATGAAATTAAAAATATATCTGTTTTAAAGAATAAATTAAGTATTCCATATCATGAAATACAAACAAAAAATTTACCAAGGATACAGGAGGTTATAGATAAACCAAAGGACAATTCTATTTCAGATAAAGACAAAAAAATTTTTAAAGATACGGAATCTGAAATGAATAGTCTAATAAATCATTGTATTATTTTAGTAAATAAGATTAATGACATAGTTACAGAAAACGAAAGAATATAATAACCAGGACAAAGAATGATATGTGCTTAGAAGTTAAGACAACTTCAAGCACATTTTTTATTAAATTAGGAACACGCTGTTAACCTATCTCGTTGCTTTATATGAGCTTAGAACCTGAGAAAACCTGAATATTTTTTCTTAAGGGAGTCGTAAACCACGATACCCCACTTTTGGGATGGTTAAGCATATATACCTGAGGTCGTAAAACGCGACCTCTGTTTTATTTGACCAACTTAATATATGGTTCAAGTCCTATTTCTTTCTGGTATGCAGCAAAGTTTTCCATGAATTCATCTAAGGCTATTTGCTTTAGCTCATAGTATCTTGATTTACTAATACCCATTTCTTTCATGACCGTTTTATTTAAATGACGCAGTAGATAACTATCAGTTAGTATCTTCCTAGACTTAATAGAGCATGCCTGAATAGCCTTACCAACGCACCAGGTAACATTTTCAGCAAAGGTTATTTCTTTAGATGCTATCGTTTTATCAAGCGTGGTTAGGTGGTCGACTTTATCAGCTGCTAAGTCTCTTCTATGCCTACCAGAATGTGCTACTAAACTATCTAAGTCTTGTTTGAGGAACACCTTTACCTTTTCCATTTATTGCCTCCTTGATATGCCCTATTTTTGCGCTCTAAGCGGTTTGTTAGTTAAACATATCATCACTTATTACAAGTACTACTGCTTAAATACTCGTAAATCTTTTAAATCATTAATACCAAACTGCTTTTGTAGCTTAATTAAGTTAACAGCAAACTGGTTAGAAGCCTCTAGTCGCCATCTCCATGCCGTATTATGAGTTATGCTTAGGTCATTCATTACATCCAACTGCCGTTTATTATCAAAGTATAGCTTCTTCAATATAGCTTGGTATTTTGCATCACAGTTATTGATAGCTTGATAGATTATATATAAGCCTAAAGCCGTGTTTTGGTCACTAGTTAATAATGTGAAGTCTTTCTGACTGAAATTCTTATTTAGATCAGTCGTTTTTAGTCCCGTTCTTAGGCAAAATATTTTCAAATAGTTACTTAGAAACCATTTAACACTTCTTGAAGTTGCTTTTAAATTAACGCTTTTATTATCTTTCATACATCCTCTAAGCAATCTTTTTCGTTTTAGTATTAGTATACCTAAAAGGCAAAAACAAAGTAATTCGCTGTTTTTTTGCATTCTCTCGAAAGCTTTAGACTGATATATGAACGTCCTTTTTTTATAGACTCCGCAAACTCCGAGTACGATAAAATTAATGATTTACTCTTATTCTTACCACCTTTTTAAATAAGCTTATTCTGCATCCCAATACTTAAGCCTAAATCAAGAGTCTCTTTAATACTGTCGCAATTCACGACTGAATTACTTAAGACGTTTTACTAATAAACTTGGTTACTTTAGGCAACCACTAAAAAATCCTTTTTGTAGAAATACAAGCAAAGGATTTTTATTATGGCGTCACGTATCGTTACCCCACGCGGCTTAGGGCGATTTGTCCTATAGGGTCTGTGTAAAATAGCAAACTTCTGTTAATAATTATTCACTATAAAGGGATGCTGCCAATGTTGTAACCTAATTTCAGAAAGTTATATTTTTAATTGAGTAAATTATAAAAAAGTTGTCACCTAAAATAAAATGTTGTTACCAATTTTTAGTAAGTAAAATCTGACTTATTTAATTAAAGGCAAACAAAAAGAAAGCCCAATATAAAGGCTTTCTTAAGGTATTAAGCTATAAACTATTAAATTGCTGAACATATTTATTATAGCATTTTTCGAGTCACTTTTTTACGATTAGACCAATTTTAGAACATTTTGATTAATCTACCTTTGCGAAAATGTTGTCACCGAATGTTGTAACCTAAGTGACTAATTTTAGGTAATTTCAAAAAATCAGAAAAAATAAAAATGCCTTAGTATCAACGTTTAAAGCTAGTTGAAACTAAGACAAATCGCAATTATTGGGATATCCGGGCTCGAACCGAAACATGCAGGAACCAGAAACCTGTGCCTTACCATTTGGCTATATCCCAGTGTTAAATCACCCGTACGAGAATTGAACTCGTAACTCCACCTTGAGAGGGTGGCGTCTTAACCATTTGACCAACGGGCAAAATCAACAGTAATTATTATGCTTGAAGCTAGAAGTAAAGTCAAGCACTTTTTATCGTGAAAAAGTATTTTTTAATTAACTTGGCAGGTAATTGCTTTTCTAATAGTTTACCCTACCACTTATCCTAAAAAAATGACCATTCATCTTTAAATTATTGTTAACCACGTTTACTTTTGCTATCTTAAAAAACAGAAAGGAGATGCATTTATGCTCGTTAATCAAAAAATTGATCCCAATGCATACGATTTATCAATCACTGTTAATACACCGAAAATTGATAAAAGCAGTACTACTTTACAAGATAATTTGTCTTACTTTGTCAATGATCAAAATTTAATTGGTTATCAAAATGGACGCCAAAAGGTAATTGCCCTTTATGATGTAATTTCTATTCATACACAAGATAAGAAAGTTATCTGCGAGACTAATCAAGGAAATTATCGCTTAAAAAAGCGATTATATGAAATTAAATCAATTCTACCTCAACGAGTCTTCATTCAAGTTTCAAGTTCTGAAATCGTAAATTTTAGTTGCATTCAAGAATTTGCTCTTACACGTAATGGCATTTATCAAATTATTTTTAAAAATGGCCATACAACCTATAGTTCACGCCGTTATATGCAAAAAATCAAAAAGGAGTTTTTATCATGAACCTTTGCAAAAAAATTTTTAAGTTAGCTCTTTGGTCCGCTCCAATTGGAGTCAATATTGGCATGCTCTCATACCTTATTTTTAATCCCTCTTTCAATCCTTTCTCTTCATTATCAAACTTTGAACACTTTTTTCAGAATTCTGTTTCGGTAAATTTGGTTGACTTATTTGTTTGGGCGCTCATCGGGATAATTTTTGGCTGCAGTAGTTTAATTTTTAGGATTGAATATTGGAGTATTACCAAACAGACTTTAGTCCATTTCTGTACAACGTATTTTTCATTTATTCTCGTTACTGTCTTAGCCGGCTGGTTCAAACTTACTCAACAGACAATTTTAATAACAACTCTTGAATTTATCATTATTTACTTCATTATTTGGTCCTTCAGTATGCTTAGAGCGCAGTTAATCGTTAAGTCACTTAACAAAAAGCTGCACCAATAAATCTGGCAAGGCAAATGGCGGACTTCTTCTTAATCACCTGTGCTACTTTTTCGTTAAATTTCGCTATAATAAATAGGAAAACAATTTAACGAGAAAGCAGCTTTTTTTATGATTGATTATTCAGCCACACAAACTTTAATTGAATCAATGGTTTCAGAACGTGTAGTCCCTGGTGTTAACTACGCTTTTATTAATAATGAACAAATTTTTACATCAACAATTGGTTTTGCAAGTATTTACCCCACCGTAACTCAACTCAGTCCATTTGCAGAATATGATTTAGCAAGTTTAACCAAAGTATTAATTACAGAAAATATTTTATTAAAACTTTATCAAGAAAATGAATTCAATTTTTCCGAACCACTTCACCAATTTATTTCTGAATTCACCGATGAGCGAGTGAGACTTTTTCACTTAATGACTCATACAAGTGGGATTCGTGGATGGATAGAACACCGAGATGAACTTAGCCATGATAAACTTTTAGACGCAATTATTCACCTTCCAGTTACAAATGAATTTGAACATAAAATGCGTTACGCTGACACTAATTTTATTTTATTGGGCTTAGTAATTAAAAAGATTTTTGGTAAACCCGTCCAAGAAGTTGGTCAAGCAGAAATAATTGATGTTATGAAATTAACAAATACCACCTTTCATCCTATAAAAAGTACTTGCGTACCAACAGCTTTATTTAATGGAAAAGTTTTACAAGGAATACCTCATGATCCTAAAGCACAGCAATTGGGAAGCGACTGTGGATCTGCCGGCCTTTTTTCAACTCTAAATGATATAGTAAAAATTTGTAAAGGCTATCTTGGTATCGATCGTGATATCCTACCCTTTAGTCAAGATATCGTTGCTCAACTTTTCGATAACAAAAATAAAGCAGGATTAAAACCACGCTCTTGGGGTTGGGATCTTCGTTTTGATCCCCTATACCATTATCCAATTATTCTTCATACTGGTTTTACTGGTGTCTTAATTTTACTTGATCGTGTGCGCAAATCAGGATTGATTTTACTGACCAACAGAGTTCATCCCACTGGTCATAATCAAATTTTCCTAACTATTCGCGAAAAAATAATTCAAAGTTTTTTAAAAGAAAATGACCAATAAAAAGGCAGTCTGAAGACTGCCTTTTTTAGTATTTAAGCTATTTTCTTGGCCAAAAATGATAAATAAGGTCAACAACGGCTTGAGCAAACATTCCCCCAGCCATCCAGTACATTGCCATCATCATCTTGTCGGTAAAAGTAAAGTAAGCAGTAATACCATAGACAATTACCCAAACAATCTTAAAAAACAAATTATCACACATCATTAGTAAAAAACTCCTTTCTCTTCTTTGCCAATTATACCGTTTTTCGAGTGAAAAATGATTGGTTTTCAGGTTATTTAATCCCCAAATTTACCTCTTTCTGAATTTAATGTGAAAATTTGTTATTATTGTAAAATGTTTACAAACGTAAGCATTAGCAAACTTTTTTCTAAACTTATCAGCTAGATTTGTCAATTTTAATTAAATTTATTGTTGTGTAATTTAATTATGATTAAAGCCACAAATTATTACACTTAAAAAGCAATTTATCTTTTTCTAGGCAAAATAATTGTGGATAGTGGTAAAGGCGCATGAATGCGGTGGCATTTCCAAAACAATCTGGCCTTTTCCAATCTCGATTTCTTGATCTTGAAGCTCGGAAGATTTACGTAGCTCATCAACCTCTGCTTGCTTAAGATATTCTGGCTCACCTATTTCTTGCCATTTTCCAAATGAATTAGCATGATTTTGATCTATTCTTTGTAAAATAGCTTTATAGTTCTTCTTTTTAGCAATATTTATTACCACTTTTTCTGACGCTATTTTTCTACTAGGTACATTATGGTTATATACCAGTACCTGCAAATCTTTTTGCTTTTGAACTGCCAATACCTCAGCTGTTTCCTGATTCTTATCTATAACTTTTAGTCGTTGCATACCCAATTGATGGTAAATTTCAAAAATACGATATACAGGTTTTTCAATGCCCTGAACAGTTTGCAAGCCATAGCCGCCATGAAATACCCCCGGTTTTTGATATTGTTCTTCAAAAATATCAGTGAAAGTAAAGAATGAATAGCCCTCAACTAAACCATCATTATCGGCTAATGTTTTAGCTACCATTGCAGCAGCGTATGGTTCATCATGAATTTTATCACCTACCATTGCAGAAACATTCCATTCAGTATAATAAAGGGGATAGGATTTGGCTTGCTGTCTTGTTTTAGTAGTCATTTCTTTCAAGATACCACGGTGGTAATCGGTTTTTTCTTGATCTGAGTTTTTGAAAAACTCTTCAATCCCTAAACCACTTTGCCATAAAGGATCATCTGTTGGATAATGATGAGTCGTAATAAAATCAAGAGGCACATGATTATTTTCACAAAAAGTAATCATTTCTAAAATCCATGAATTAAATGAAGTTGCTGGCCCCCCAATTTTAATTTTAGAATCAATTTTCTTAATTGCTAAGGCCGTAATTTGATATAGGTGGAAATAGTCTTTTTGATTACCCGCAAAAAATAATGGTAGATTAGGCTCATTCCAAACTTCAAAAAACCAAGATTCAACTTCCTCTTTACCATATCGCTCAATTAAATGACTGATAAAACGACTAATAAGTTCTTTCCACATAGCATCCGTTTTTGGCATTGTATTATTGCCACCATATGGGAAGATCCTATTCTTTCCTGAGGCAAGACAAGTAGGCATAAAACTCAATTCAATAAAGGGTTTCATACCAATTGTTAATAAAAAATCAAAAATTTTATCAATGTTAATAAAATTATATGTAATTCCCTGAGATTTGCCATTAAAGTCAAAATTTTCTACACAAACACTCATTTCATCATCGAAAATACCGTGAAAGCGAACATACTTGAATCCTAATTCTTTATGAACTTTGATTAACTGCTTACGGTAATCTTCCCGCAATGCTGTATAAGCATGACAACTTCCAACGCAAGTTTCCCAATAATGGGGGAAATTTGTTTTTTTATTTTCATCAATTGTAAAATCTAGCATAAATTTTTCCTCTACTCTTTATATAAATTGCTTTCGCATAATTAAGTATATTGATTCGAAAATTTTCTTGCTATAGTCAAAAAACAGTATAATTATGATCAAATCACAGTTTTTTTAAATATTTAATTAGTCTTATTCACTCATTAATAGGTAAATAGCAAACATTGAAAAATGATGCTCCAATTGTGACAGGTAAAACCATTACTATCCAGAAGAGATACTCTGCAGAACCTTATTTTGTCATAATTTATTTGAATATTTTTAATTTTTAATACTCTTTAAATTATTTAATCGATTTCATTTATCTCCAAGTATATTAGCGATTCATCAATATAAACACAGTAAAAAGTCGGGGCAGTTATGGCAATTTCACAAATTATTTT
The DNA here is from genome assembly GCF_057063645.1 of Lactobacillus sp. X-49. Lineage (NCBI taxonomy): Bacteria > Bacillati > Bacillota > Bacilli > Lactobacillales > Lactobacillaceae > Lactobacillus > Lactobacillus sp. X-49. The sequence goes on along the minus strand of NZ_JBXSQM010000002.1, from coordinate 161,766 downwards.
TTATTCAATGATAAAATGTAACAAAAAATGACAGACTAATTAAAATTTTGATATGACCCTGAAATTAAGACAATTTCGGGGTCATATTTTTATGTCTAAATTATCTAAACAAGATAAAATTACAAGCTATCATCTTTGGCATGATCATCAAATTCGTTCTACTGAATTAAATCGGCGTTATCAGGCTATAAAGTCTAATATTGATTACTTGCTGGCATTGATTGCACGTCACGGCCTGGCTATTTTAGACCAGCCCTACACTATTTATAGCAACGATTTTAAGGAACAGGCCCTTAAGCGGATCATAGTTGAGCATGGAGCCCCTCTATCAAGTAGCACTAGATTTCGGCTTGAAAAGTTATGGTATGTTGCCCAATTAAGACGCGAACTTAAAGTCAGCGTAACTTTCATTCTTGATACCATTAATGCCAATCCGCAGCTGCCCCACCGGTCTCGCAGTAACTATTACTACACTTTGAAGAAGGATAAGGATAAGGATCAGGGCAACAATGATTGAAATCAAAGCTATTTATGAAGAACACAAGCACCGCTATGGCTATCGCCGCATTACCTGGGAATTAAGACGTCGCGGTTTATTAGTTAATTATAAAAAGGTGTAGCGCTTAATGGACAAGCTAAAGCTGTTTGGCATAGTCAGTAAACGCTGGCGCAAATATCCAGCCTTAAACGGCTTGATATTCCACACCGATCAAGACCGATCAAGGCTGGCAATACCAAAATGCTCAGTTTCAAGCATGGCTGAAAAACCATGGCATTAGCTAATCAATGTCACGCAAAGGCAATTCTCTTTTGAAAAGCAATTTAAAAATCTCAATGAACTAGAAGACGCAATCAGGGTCTACATTGAGTATTACAATAAGAAAAGAATTATAATCAAACTAAAAGGACTAACTTCGATTGAATATCGGCAGTTAGTCCTCAGTTAACAGCTAATAGAGTGTCCTAATTTTGGGGTTCATATCACACTACAGTTTGAGCTATTCCTTGTTTATCTCTTCAACAACAACTTTGTGCAAATGAATTAAAAGATAAATTTTTTCTTGTTTAGTAATTTGTAGATGGTAATTCTGAACAATAAAGCTAGCAATATGATTAATAATTTTAACTTCTAATGGCATTTTGTCAGCAAGGTCTTGGTATAGATTCTCCCGATCTTCTTCAGGAAATAATTTTTGATCATAAATACGCTCGGCAAAGTAATTAAGATGAGTTAAAAAGCGCGTGTAAGTGATTGTATTTGTATTAATTGGTCTACCAACCGTCCTTTTAACTATTTTTTCTAAATTAGATACAAGTTGGGCAATGTTATTATTTTTATTTGACTTTAAAGTAGTTAATTCAGCATTGATAAAATGCAGCCCAATAACTGTTGCCTCGCTTTTAGGCAATTCAATTTTTAAATCCTTTTTGATTAGGCTTAAAGCAAACTTGCCAATTTTATATTCTTCTTGATGGTGCACCATTACATCCGGATAATTAAAATTTGTACCACTTTCACCTGCTTGCACTCGTTTAACTACAAATGATATATGATCTGCCAGTGACAAATAGAGGTAATCGCGCACTTTAATCTGATATTGACTGGCAGCAAAATCAATAATTTCCTTAACTAGATTCAAATACTGATCAGGAATATTATTTGCTAACTGAACAAATTCCTTTAACTTCTTATTATCGGTAAGGACAAAAACTTTTTGAATTTCCTTTTTTTGAATAGGACACCCAATGGCCTTATGGTAGCCTATTCCTTTCCCCATTAAAATACATTCATTGCCTGACCGGTCGAGCGCCAAAATAAGTGAATTATTCAGGACTTTCAATACTTGCATTAACCTTGCGCCTTATCTTCTTTAGTCTGTTAAGCCATTATTCTTGATAACATTTTGATACCAATAAAAACTATCTTTAGGAATACGCTGCATGTCTTTTAAATTATCGTCCGTCCGGTTGACGTAAATAAAGCCATAACGCTTTTTAAATCCTTGATGTGAACTTAATAAATCGATCACTGACCACGGACAATACCCAACTAGCTCTACTCCATCTTGGATAGCAGCATAACAAGCAGCAATATGATCATGCAAATATGCGATGCGATATTGATCATGAATTTTACCGTCATCAGTTAACTGATCACTTGTACCCAAACCATTTTCAGTAATAATTAATGGCAGACGAAACTGATGATAATATTCATTTAAAACCATTCTCAATCCTAATGGATCAATTTGTGCACCATATTCAGTTGACTTAAGATTAGGATTCTGTTCAATTTTAAAATAGCCTGCTAAATCAAAGTCAACATCATTTTTGCGATTTCCTAAAGGATACTTCTCGTTAGATGGAAAATAACTTGCGGCTAAAGTACGATAATAATTTACTGCAATAAAATCCGGTCGGGCTTTTTTTAAAATTATCTGATCCTGGGTTTCAAATTGTGGTAAAATGTCCAGTTTAGTTAAGTACTCCCTATAATATCCAGGATAGCGGCCAAAGCAATACATTTCCAGAGCATAATTAGTTTTGAAATTATCATTCATTTTGGCGGCCCATACATCCTTAGGCTTGCTAGAAATCGGATACGTCATTGTGGCCGAAATAGCTGGTCCAACTTTGCTATTTGGGATGATCGCATGACAATCATTAACTGCATATGCATTTGCCAAAAACATGTGATAATCCATTTGCGCCCTAATTCGTTCCCTATCTTTAGTCGGAACATGATCCATGTTCATGCGTTCATCGACCCTAATCATTAAATTTTGTTCATTAATTACCTGCCAATTTTTCACCCGCTTACCAAAAGCATGAAAGCAAATCTGCGTATACCGCCTAAATGCAGCAACACATGCTCTATTTTGCCAGCCGTTATACTTTAAAACTAGCGCATATGGCAAATCAAAATGGTATAGCGTAACAAAAGGTGTGATGCCATTTTCCAGTAAACAATCGATCACTTGATTATAAAATCTAATTCCATCCGGGTTCACTTCGCCATCACCATCAGGAATAATCCTTGACCATGAAATGGAAAAACGATAAACATTTAATCCTAATTCTTTCATTAACTTAATGTCTTCTCGATAGTGGTGGTAAAAATCACTAGCAATTTTAGTATCTGCTTGTTCTGTAGAATGCTTAAAAGAGTTAAAGTCAGCTACTGACTCGCCCTTACCTGCATCATTCCACGCGCCTTCAATTTGAAAGGCAGAAGATGATGCGCCCCATAGAAAGTCTTTCGCAAATTTTTTCATTCGTTTTTCCTTTTTAAAATTAAAGCTTGCAGTATGTTAACTATTAGTTAAGAGATAGAGCAAAGGACTGTCTTCCTCTAAGTAATCCTTTTTGGTTGCTCCAACTGCAGCATATTTTTTAGAGTTCGTAACAATGATTGATGTTGTTAAATCATACCCCTCATGTTCAATCGCTTTTTGATCAAAAGTAATAATTACCTGGCCTTTCTCGACGTGGTCACCCACCTCAGCATACTTTTTAAAATACTTACCTTGCAGCTTAACCGTATCAATTCCAATATGAATTAGCACTTCAACACCATTATCTAGAATCAATCCTAAAGCATGCATTGTCGGATATAAAACACTAATGGTTGCAGACGCAGGAGCAACTATTTCCCCCTTATCGGGGTACACTGCAATTCCTTTACCCATAACGCCGGAAGCAAATACTTCGTCAGCTACCTGAGCAAGCGGAATTGCTTTCCCTTGGACCGGTGAAGCGATCATTAAGTCACAATCTTGTAAAACTAGCTGTTGATTAATTGTTGTTAACTGCTCCTGCTTTGGCATCATAGTCTTTTCACTACCATTTATTGTCTGCTCACCTGAATTTCCAGCATCTTTTTCCGGCAAATCAGTAAAGCCAAAAATAACGGTCATGAAGCACGCTCCACCAAAAGCAATTAGACAACCTAAAACGTAACAAATGAAGGCTTTAATTCCAGCTGATGCATACACGGGAATGGTTAAAATTCCTTGATTGGCAAAAGCATTACCATATGAACCGCCCCAGCCCATCAGAGCGCCGCCTAGCGCCCCACTAATAACAGCATAAGCCATCGGCTTTTTCAAGCGTAAATTGGCACCGTAAATGGCTGGTTCCGTGATTCCAAACAAAGCAGTAACCGTCGCCGAAGCTGCTACAGTTTTCAGATTTTTGTTTTTGGTTTTTAAGAATACGCCTAATGCTGCTCCAGCTTGCGAAAAATTAGCCGCTCCTGCAAAGGCTAAAAGATTTTGCCGGCCAGTTTTGGCAACATCGTTAATCCCAATTGGGATGATAGCTCGGTGAGCACCAAAAATGACTAAAATGCACCAGATACCGCCAATAAATGCACCAAGTAAGATTGGGCTCAAATTCATAATGCAATGGTATGCCCAATTAATGAAATCACCGAAGTAAATCCCAATCGGGCCAAAAACCATTAAAGTTGCCGGTACCATAATTACAAGTGATAATGTTGGAACCATGATAACTTTTAAAACGTCCGGCATAATTTTCTTAATAAATTTTTCGACATATGACAAGACAAAAACAGCGATAATTATCGGAACAACAGACGAAACATAATTGGCTTTGGTAATACTAATGCTAAAAAGCGTCACATTGGTTTTACCAGTCATTAAAGCTACAATCGTTGGGTAACAAAGTGTAGCTCCCAAAGTCATAGCAATATAATCGTTCGTTTTAAAAACTTTAGCAGCCGAACGGGCCAAAATAATTGGCATAAAGTAGAAAAGTGCATCTGAAGCAGCATTTAAAATGATATACGTATTAAAAGTTTTAACATCGGTATGATATGCATTTAAACCAATTAAAGCAGCAACTGCTAGAATACCTTTAAGCATTCCCGAAGCAGCAATAGCTGGCACAGTCGGGGTAAAAATTGCGGTTACCACATTTAAAATTTTTGTGCCCCAACCAACTTTTGATAAAGATTGATCGTCATTTACATTTTCAGCTAATAAAGGCATTAATTGGTCATAAATTTGTTCGACTTTATTACCCAAAACAACTTGAAGTTGCCCTCCAGCCTCAACTACCTGAATCACTCCTTCAATCTGGCTAAGCGCATTCTTATTCGCTTTTTTATAGTCCTTTAACACAAACCTAAGTCGAGTAAAACAATGCGTTAATCCAGACACATTGTTTTTTCCACCAACTTCACTTAAGATTTGTTCAGCAATCTGATGCTCATTCATATTAACCCTTCTTTTCTTTCAATAAAAAAAGATCAAACGTACGTAAAATAACACCATTAATTATGGTTATATTTTGTACATTTGATCTCGCCTGCTCTACCAGTAACGCGTCAAAATCACGTATTTCTTTTATTAAAGTTAATATAGCATCATCAATAAGCACCTGCAAGCGCTTTTAGTAAAAACATCATAAAATAATTTTTTTAACATTTACGAGTTAACGTTAAACTTACTAACAAATTTGCGACTAAAGACAACTTTAGGTCTTAACATTCATTTTTAACTAGATTTAATAACTATAAACCATAAAATACCTTTGTAATTGTATATATAGAATGAAAAATATTTTAATTAAGGACAAATTTTATGATTGATTATTCAGCCACACAAACTTTAATTGAATCAATGGTTTCAGAACGTGTAGTCCCTGGTGTTAACTACGCTTTTATTAATAATGAACAAATTTTTACATCAACAATTGGTTTTGCAAGTATTTACCCCACCGTAACTCAACTCAGTCCATTTGCAGAATATGATTTAGCAAGTTTAACCAAAGTATTAATTACAGAAAATATTTTATTAAAACTTTATCAAGAAAATGAATTCAATTTTTCCGAACCACTTCACCAATTTATTCCTGAATTCACCGATGAGCGAGTGAGACTTTTTCACTTAATGACTCATACAAGTGGGATTCGTGGATGGATAGAACACCGAGATGAACTTAGCCATGATAAACTTTTAGACGCAATTATTCACCTTCCAGTTACAAATGAATTTGAACATAAAATGCGTTACGCTGACACTAATTTTATTTTATTGGGCTTAGTAATTAAAAAGATTTTTGGTAAACCCGTCCAAGAAGTTGGTCAAGCAGAAATAATTGATGTTATGAAATTAACAAATACCACCTTTCATCCTATAAAAAGTACTTGCGTACCAACAGCTTTATTTAATGGAAAAGTTTTACAAGGAATACCTCATGATCCTAAAGCACAGCAATTGGGAAGCGACTGTGGATCTGCCGGCCTTTTTTCAACTCTTCATACTTGCTTTACTGGTGTCTTAATTTTACTTGATCGTGTGCGCAAAATCAGGATTGATTTTACTGACCAACAGAGTTCATCCCACTGGTCATAATCAAATTTTCCTTCCTAATCTTGTCAAAAATAATGCAATTACATGCCATTAGCAATCTTTACCAAGCAAAAATTGCTTTGCTATTTTCTTTCCAAATATTGAACTATTTAGTTAAAAAAAACTTATTATATTTACTGCACTGATTAATGCGATTACATTAGTAATTTAAGTATATGAGTTAAATTTTTTCTCTACATATAGCGAAAAGCCAGGAAAAGCATGTCGTTTTCACAGCTTTTTACCAACATTTTTTCCGTTGCTTTTGCAAATAATTCTAAAAGTAAACAAAAAATCAGATCATGACGATCTGATTTACTTAATTTTTAGCATTGCCTTCTTCCTCGTCCTTCATTTCCTCAAAAGGACTCTTTGCGGGCAAGTCTAAGGCAAAGCGTTTTTCTAACCATTTTGTACATAGAGTTGTCCATTGGCCAACAATTGGTTTAATTTGTGACTTGGAATCAGCCACAGCTTGCGTTGCCAAGCTTAAGCCATGAGTTCCCTCTCCGAAAACGTGAATTTCATACGGAATATTATTTTCTGCTAAGTAGGATGCCATATGTAATGAATTAAGTGGAAAAATTAATGGATCAGCTGCTGTTGTCCAAATAAAGAATGGCGGTGTTTCACTATCAACGTGATCAACTGGACTGATTTCAGTTTCCAATTCTTTATCTGGAAATTCAACACCAGCATAAGCCACGTTAGAAGCTTTCATAAAGGCATATTCGCCAAGCGAATCTTTCTTAGCGCGCAATTGCTGGTCTAACAAATGATAGTCAGTAAGAGAGTAGCCAATAATCGCAAATGCTGGTCGCAATTGTTGACTACTTGCATTCAAGTAATCAGTTAATACAGTCTCATTGTACCTAGTAGCATATAGCGATGCAACATGACCACCAGCTGAAAAGCCGCACACACCTATTTGATCAGGTTTGACATGCCATTTTTCAGCATTTCTTTTAATTAAAAGCATCGCTTGCCCTAATTGCCGAATTTGCTTAGGATATATTGTTTCCTTTTTTAACGGCAAGGGCTTTGATAAATCAGGCATTTCTAAACCATGACTAAAGTAAGTTGAATAACGCAGTACAAAACTATGATAACCCATTGATGCAAAATACATAGCGACAGGTTCTGCTTCACGATCAGTACAGCTAAAGAAACCTCCGCCAGGACAGATAATAATTGCTGGTCTTGGCTTGCCATTTAGTGTTTCTGGTGAGTCATCCAAAACATAGGTAGTCAAAGTATCATTAGGGTTATCTTCATCTAAACTATATTGTTCAATCTTCATAATACTTCCCTGAATCTTTTATTCCCTATTTAAAAATTATTTGTTTTTACTTTGTTCTTTTTCAACTCTAGAACCAAAACGAGTAATAAATAATAATGCAGCAGTTACTACAGAAATAACTATTCCGGCAATATATGAATCACGTCCTGGTGCAATTTTGACAGCTGCTAATAACATCGGCACAATCATACCAGCAATTGAACCTAACAAAGTGTTGATTGAAATTGCTAATGGAAATTGCTTTTGGTCTGTTAAAATTGACATTTCAAACGGTGCAGTAGCGTTAACTAAGACGATTCCCATTCCTGAAAAGGCATTACCAATGATATGCATTACAATATTTGATGAAAAGATAATACAAATAAATGAAAGTGCAAAGGCAATAAAGCCCCAAGCAATTGTATCTTTCTTAGTGAACTTTCTAATGTAAGTTAAGAATGTCGCGGTAATAATGCCACCTACATTACCTAAAGCAGTTACCATGGCAACATAAGCAGTTCCTTTTCCTTGCGCAGCCAAAACAATTGATTGGTTAGACAAGAATGTCATCATTGCTAAAGAAAGCATGAAGTTAACTAGATATAAAACATATACTAGGTTGTTCATTTGCTTTAACAAAGTCCAAAAGCTTTCTTTCTTGCCACCCTCTTTATTTTTATCTGTATTTTGCAATTTAGTATCTTGTGGAATTAAGATAAATGCCAATATGAAAACAACTAGAGCTAATGCATAAACCCAGAAAAGATTTCTCCAATTGGTACTACCTAAAAAACCACCTAAAGCCGTAAAAACCATCATCCCAATATTAGTTACACCAGTTGCCCAGCCCATTGCTGTAGCTCTTGCTTCACCTTCAAAGTTTTCCTGCAATAATACGGGAACAACATTAGTAATTGTACCTGTCCCAAAACCAACTAAAACCATACAAGCTAGGATTAAGTTTAAGCTGTTACTATAGATTGCTGGTAAAACGCCGGCAATTCCGACAACAGCAACTGCTAAAAGTCCTAAATTCTTTCTGGTCATCTTAAAAGTTAAATATGCAAATAATGCCGTAGCAATAATTTGACCTAATTGTGGGATAGAGCCAATTAACTGTACCTTAGAAATAGGCTCCTTAGAAAATGACTTAGCAATTGCCGCAATAGCGGAGGTTACTGCTGTTGCCAACATTAGCAATAGGTTCATACTTAAAATACCTATTGCTTTAGATATTTGTTTTTTATTCATTGATTCTTCTCCTTACTTGGTTTCGCTTTCAAATTTCATTTAAAAGTATATTATCCATAAGGAGTAGTGACCATATTCAAAAAACAGAGAAACTATATCCATTTCCCAGTTTTTAATGAATAACAAAAAATAAAAATGACCAGTAAGTTGCCTTACTAGTCATATTTTTAACTATTTTTTTGACGGTATTCAGCTGGTGAAATCCCAAAATACTTTTTGAAAATTTTATAAAAATACGAAGGATTTTCGTAACCTACCCTAGTAGCAATCCTTTCAATTGGCGCTGTCGTATAAGTTAGATATTCGGCTGCAACATTGATTCGTTGCAAATGCACTAATTGGATAAAGGTCTTACCGGTATGCTTTTTTAGATAGTCCGATAAATAATTCTGATTAAAGCCAAAGTGGGTGGCCATTTTTTGCAATGTAATGTTACTGTAGTGTTTTTCAATATATAAAAGAAGTGATAGTAAGTTATTGTTTTTCTTTCGAAAATCTTTTACCTTGATTTCAGCGTTAGCTGCTTGCCTAATTAATAGCGAAAACAACGTTAACATTTCCAACCGAATCAACTGATCGGACTGGATATCAGGGTGATAGTATTCTGAAATAATATCATAGATTAAATTAGTAATTTTAGCATCATGGTTAACTTCAAATAGACTATAACGACCCTCACCATATTCCTCATTGGATAAAAGTGAAAATAATATATTAGAAATGTTAGAGCCATTTTCGCGATGGTTTAAATAGTCAAGCTCGTTTAAAGAAAAAGCTGAACTTCGTAATGCAATATTAACAACCACTCCTTTTTTACTAATTGGCTTAACTTTATGAATAGTTCTGTTTCCCATAAAAATCAAGTTATTTTGTTTAACTATAATTTCGGAATGCTCTAAAACCACCACACAATCTTCAATTAGTGGGATCATTATTTCAACATAATCATGAATATGATATGGAATAAAAGAATTAGTCGGTTGTACTGCAATCGAAATAGAACTGCTATTAAGTGTTAGATCATCCGAATAAGTATCAAAGAAACGGTAGATTGGTTCATTCTCGATTTGTCCAACTTTTTTTGTCAGATTACCGTTTTTTTCAACCGTAGCAAGAACATCTGACCAATTTCGAGGTGAATTATTTTTTCGTAATAGGCGCAATACTTCTTCTTTCAAAATGCTTACTCCTTTCTTTCGTTGGTAGTGTGCTGTTTATTTAAACTTTACTCTCTGTTTCAAAATAAAATCTGTGAAATCAACACAATATTTATGATTTTTGGCAATAGCAGAACCGCTAACACTAGATTAAAATAAATCTTAAATCAATTTATATTTATAGCACACGGAGGAAAAATATGACAGACCTATCTAAAAAACCTTATAACTTGTCTGCTGCGCAAATTGACTTTGTTAAGCAAAAAGTAGCAAGCATGTCAACCGATGCCAAAATTGGTCAACTTTTCTTTGTCATCGGCGAAGACGAAGAAAACACGGACTTGAAAGCATTTGTCGAAAAATATCAACCAGGTGGAATTATGTACCGTCCTGATGATGCCAAAAAACTGCAACACGAAATTGCAACTTCACAAAAAGCAAGTGACATTCCATTTTTAATTGCAGCTAATCTTGAAGCCGGCGGTAATGGACTTGTAAATGGTGGTACATGGTTTGGCCGCCCATTGCAGATTGCTGCAACCGATAACGCTCAAAACGCTTATAATTTAGGAGATGTCTCCGGTTACGAAGCAAAACAAGTTGGTGGCAACATGTCATTTGCACCAATCGTCGACTTGGACCAAAACTTTCGTAATCCAATTATGAATGTCCGAACTTATGGCAGTAATAAAGAACGAGTAATTAGAATGTCTGACGCTCAAATTGCCGGACTAAATGCTAACCACGTTATTCCTGTTGCCAAACACTTCCCTGGTGATGGTGTCGATGAACGTGACCAGCACTTATTAAGTTCGATTAATTCGCTTTCCGCTGATGAATGGATGAAATCCTACGGAGAAATTTATCACCACTTAATTGATAATGGTTTGCCAAGTATCATGATTGCTCATATTATGCAGCCTGCTTGGGAACGCCGACTTGAGCCAGGAATTGAAGATAAAGATTTAAGACCTGCTTCAACTTCTAAGCTTTTAATTAACGGCTTACTTCGAAAAGTTTTGAACTTCAACGGCTTAACCATTACTGATGCAACGCCAATGATTGGTTATAACGCAATAATGAAACGGTCAGAAGCCTTACCTGCAACAATCAATGCCGGTATTGACATGATTCTCTTTAATAAAGACATTGACGAAGATTATCAATTTATTACTGATGCCGTAGCTAACGGAACCATTCCAATGTCACGCGTTGATGAAGCTGTTACTAGAATTATCGCAACTAAGGTAGCACAAGGCGTGATGAATACCGCAGGTGAACTTTGTGAACCTTCATCAAGTAATTTTGATTTAAAGCTGGCAGAACATGAAAAGCTTGCTGCTAAGGTTGCTGAAGAATCAGTTACTCTTGTTAAGGATCGTGATCAATTACTGCCAATATCACCGAAGAAATATCCACGAGTTCGGCTTGTCGTTTTAGGTGATACAGATGATGGTGGCTTTAAAGAGGGCGGTAAAGTAACAGCCAAATTTAAAGAAAAACTTGAAGAAAAAGGATTCCAGGTTTCCGTCTTTGATCGAAAGCACTTAGATTTCCAAGAAGTTTTTGAAGGTGGCGTCCAATTTGAAAAGGATCGCTTTGACCTTGCCTTTTACGTTGCCAACGTTGAAACTGCAAGTAACCAAACTACCACTAGATTAGATTGGATTCACTTGATGGCCGCAGATGCACCATGGTTCATGAAGGACATCCCAACTGTCTTTGTTTCCACTTGCAATCCTTACCACCTCTTTGATATTCCGATGGTTTCAACTTACGTTAATGCTTATACTGGCAACGATGTTACTATTGATGCCTTATTGAAGAAAATGATGGGTCAAGAAAAATTTCTCGGTAAAAACCCAGTAGATCCTTTCTGCGGTCGTTTCGATACCCGTCTATAGAAAGAGAGTAAAATAATGATTGAAATTAATCAGATTACAATTAATCATATGACCGAGCCACTTGGTTATGATTTAGATAATCATTTACGGGTTGAATTTAATCTTACTAGTTCTGCCGCTATGCAAAACACAAAGAAAAAAATCGTTGTTAAAGCTGATAAAGAAATTTACGATTCAGACTGGCAAGATTATAATAATAACTTTTTTGATTTTGCGATTAACTTGCAGCCTAGAACGCGCTACGAATTAACCGTTTCTGTAAAAAATGATAACGATGAAAGCAGTAAAAATAGTTTCTTTGAAACGGGTAAAATGGCTGAGCCATTCACGGCAAATTGGATTGGCAATTCTAATAAAGATCTTCAAAATACTTTGCTTGCAAAGAACTTTGCGTTAAAAAAGCCGGTAAAAAGTGCTCGTCTTTACATTACTGGCCTGGGAGTTTATGAAGTCTATTTGAATAAGGAAAAGGTTGGCAATGAAATATTGGCCCCAGGTGTAACCGCCTATGACCAATTGGTTCAAGTGCAAACTTATGACGTAACTAGACTTCTCCAAAAATCCTCTGACCAAGAATTACTGATTTCTCTTGGTGATGGTTGGTATAAAGGCAACTTTGGTTTTGATGGCGGACAAGACAATATCTACGGCAATCGCCAAATGGCTATTGCCGAATTACATGTTCAATACGCTGATAATTCAACGGAAACAATTTCAAGTGATACTTCCTGGAAAACTACTTCAGGTAAAATCACTAAGTCGGCTATCTATTACGGTGAAGATTATGATGATACTCATGTAATAGCTGACTGGCAGCCAGTAACCGTACTTGATTATTCCAAGGAAATTCTACATGATCGTTTGAGTTTGCCTCTTAAGGTCAATGAATATCTTCCAGTTAAAGAAATAATTACGACACCTGCTGGTGAAACGGTCTTAGATTTTGGCCAAAATCATGCTGGATGGCCAGAATTCTTTAACCGTGAAAATACCGGCACTACGCTTAAATTACAGGTTGGCGAAATCCTGCAAAATGGTAATTTTTACCGTGACAATTTAAGAGAGGCTCGGGCAGCATTTCACTACACTTCAAATGGTGATCAAAAATGGGTTCGTCCCCACTTCACTTATTACGGCTACCGCTATGTCAAAGTTACCGGCAATACTAAACCACTAACTAAGAAAGATTTTAGATCAGCGGTGATCTATTCAGACATGAAAACTACCGGGGCCATTAAGACAGATAATACCAAGGTTAATCGCCTGTTAGCTAACGTAATGTGGAGTCAAAAAAGCAACTTCTTTGACGTTCCAACAGATTGTCCACAGCGTGATGAACGCCTCGGTTGGTCTGGGGATGCGGACATTTTTTCAGGCACTGCCATCTTGAATATGGACACATACGCATTCTTTAAGAAGTATGCCCGTGACATGCAAATCGAGCAAAATAATCATGATGGAATGCTTACCATGTATGCCCCAGCAATGGGTAACGACAGTGGTGGAGCCGCTATTTGGGGCGATGCTGCGACTGTCATTCCGTGGACAGTTTATGAAGCATACGGTGATCCAGCAATTTTAAGGCAAAACTATTCTAGTATGAAAGCTTGGGTTGACTGGATTAGTCAATCAACCTCAAAGCCAAATCTTTGGACAGGTTGCTTCCAATTTGGTGATTGGCTATCACTTGATGGTGAAAATCCGGCAATGCCTACTGGTAAAACTGATGAAGACTTCATTGCCTCCGTTTACTATTACTACTCAAGTTCAATCGTTTCTGCCGCCTCTAAAGTTTTAGGTCATCAAGAAGATGCCCACAAATACGCTAAACAGGCTAAAGCTATCAAGCAGGCTATTAGATCTGAATATATCACGCATAATGGGCGCTTAGCAATCGACACACAAACTGCTTATGCATTAGCACTGCGCTTTAATCTGATCCCTGAAGAACAGAAAAAGCGTGTCGTAAGTGATTTGGTGACGCGCCTTGGCAAAGATAATAATCATCTAAAGACTGGCTTTGTGGGTACCCCATTGATTTGTCAAGTATTGTCAGAAAACGGTGAGCATAAACTGGCTACACAAATTTTCTTAAACGAAGATTTTCCAAGTTGGCTTTATGCCGTTAACCTTGGGGCTACTACCATCTGGGAACGTTGGAACTCAGTTTTACCTGACGGTTCAATGAATCCGGAAGGAATGAATTCATTAAATCATTACTCTATCGGAGCAATCATGCAGTGGGTTTATCAACAAGTTCTTGGACTCCATAAACAACAAAACGGCTATCAAAAAGTTGAGTTTGCGCCACGATTTGATTATCGTCTCAAACATGTTCAAGGCCATTATGAAAGCTCATATGGTGATCTCCAAGTTGAATATCAACTTGAAAAAGACGAAAAGCATACAATTGAAATTAACTTAACTATTCCATTTGGACAAACAGTAACGGTTAAATTGCCTCGAAATAATGGTCAAGTGCAAGTCAATGGCGTTAATGAAAGCTTACCATTGACCCTCACCGGCGGAAAATATACTATTAGCTACCAACCAGTAACTAGTTACATTGAATATTACAATTTGGCAATGCCAGCTAAACAAATTATGGCCGACCAAGAATTAGTTAAAAAATTAGAACCAATCAACGACGTATTTGGCTTTTTGAAAGATCCTAAGAATCTGGAGACTTTTGGTGGCAGTTCTTTAACCGAGATGAACGTAATGCTCCCATTTATCAATATTTCAGATGATGATTTTGCAAAAATCAAAGAAATCATGGTACAAACACCATTAGCAAGTGAAAGGAGGTTCTTAAATGAAAGGCGTACTGTTTGATCTTGACGGCGTAATTGCCGATACATCCGTTTACCACTTTCAGGCATGGCGCAAGTTAATTAAAGATCATTTTAACCGTGATTTGCCTGACGAATTAGAAAAGCAAACTAAAGGAGTTAGTCGTAAGGACTCTTTAACAGCAATCTTAAACTATCTTGATATTAAAGTTAGTGATGAGGATCTTCAAGAAATGACTGACGAAAAAAATAAAGTCTTTCGTAAATTACTTGCCAGCTTAACACCACAAAATATTCTTCCGGGAATATCTGATTTAATCTCCCAATTTAAACAACATGATGTTAAATTATCACTAGCTTCAGCCAGTCTTAATGGCCCTTATATTTTAGAAAAACTGCAATTAAATTCTGTTTTTGATGCAATTGCTGATCCAAGCAAAGTAATGTCTGGAAAACCTGCCCCAGATATTTTTCTAGCAGCTGCATCTGCTATCAATGTAGAGCCCAAAGATTGTGTTGGAATTGAAGATTCGATCGCCGGTATTAAAGCAATAAATAGTGCAGGTACACTTTCTGTTGGCGTTGGCGCCAAAAATGAGCTGGAAGAAGCAAAACTGCTATTTCCAAATACTTCAGCCTTAAACTATAACCAAATAGAAACCGCCTGGGAAAAATTTAATTAGCTTAAGCTCAACTATTTGAAATTAAAAAAATTTAAACAAAAAAGGATTCAACCTCATTCTGATATGATCCCCAAAATTAGGACAAATTTAGGGGAATTATTGTGGCTAAATCCTTTTTACTTTTACGTCAAACTTCAGCGATGCTTTATTCACCTAAATAAGCAAAAACTACCTTTTCATCATAAACTTTAAATAATTTTTCAAATACAAATTGACAAACAACTGCAACAACAGCTGGAATTATAATCCAAACAATAATTGCCATCACAATATTAATACTCAACTTACCAGCATCTAGTGAAGCTAACGGACCAACCAATCCTACTAACCCAAAGCCTGCTGAAGCGGGTGTTCCGCTAACATGGAACAAGGCAACAGGAATTGCAGAAATAATTGCAGTAATCAAAGTTGGTAACAAAATAATTGGATGGCGAAAAAGATTTGGCATCATCATTTTCATTGCTCCTAAAGCAATAGCAATCGTTACACCAGATTTATTCGTATGCCAAGAGTGAACAACTAATACGATGGTGGTAGCAGCAACCCCCATCGCAGCAGCACCAGCAGAAAGACCATTTAATTGAATTGCCATACCAATCGCAACTGTAGAAATTGGCGAAATAATCAAGATTGCAAACATGCAAGCAATTAAAATACACATTAAAATAGGTTGTAAATTTGTGAATGAATTGATAACATCACCTATCCAAGTTGTTATCTTACTAACATATGGTAAAATCAACATACCAATATAGCTAGATCCACCCCCAATTAAAATTGGGGCAGCGACTATTTTGACTGAACCAAAATGCTGACCTACTGCTAACAATAGACCTACTGCAATTGCTGCTGTAATCATTGTATTAATTAAATCGCCAGTACCTGCTGACACAAATAATCCTTGAGTCTTAGTAATTGGATTTACAATTTGAGGAATAAATTTAGTTACTCCTGAACCAACATAAGCAGAAGCTGCAACTATTGCAACATCTAAAGGAATCATTTTAAACTGAATGGCAATTAGAGCACCAATTAGTAATGGGGTAGCACATTGAAACATCAACAATGCATGACCAATTTGAATTGTAATTGGATTTTGACCAAATAATTTTAAAATTGCGCTTATCACAGCGTTAGGAATTAAGCCAACAATGATCCCAGTCGCTGTACCGGATAAAATATTATTGAAAAAATTTTTAACAGTTAGTTTATTATTCCCTGTATTTGCCATAACATACTCCTTTATATTCTGATAAAGATTATCAATTGCATAAAAAATATTAATAATAATTAAGCAATTGTTTATTATTTTATCATAATTGTTAAAAAAGTCTATTACTTATGTATATTTTGATAAAACAAAAAAGAAGTATACTCTATTTCCCTAACTTAATATTTCAATTTTTAGACAACAATAAAATCATTCTTTCTTTTCTAGTTTGAACAGAGTTAGATAGCTCAATAATATTATTACACTAATAATCGCCATTACTACAAAAGCTATTTGAGTACCTTGCGCAGTCAACATCGCATAATTACCCGATTTTTTCTGCCAGGTTGAAACAATCGTAGCCATTACAGTCGTTCCCATTGAACCTGCATATTGCTGACCGGTTTGGAAAACAGCTGTTGCATCAGTATGTAATTCTTCAGGCTGCAATTTCGAGGCTTCAGCCATCGTATTATTAAAAGCCATTTGTCTTCCAATAATCATAATGCCATAAAAAATGCCAACCATTAAAGTTGAAATTTTTAATCCAAAAGCAGCAAACAATACACTTGCCGTAAAACAAAAGATCGTACCAGTTAATAACGGCACTTTAGCACCCTTTCTATCATAAATATCACCAAACCATGGGTTTAGAAGCCCGCTTAAAATACATCCGGGTAAAAGCACTAATCCACCAATAAGCGAATTTTCATGATTAACAATTTGAACATAATTTGGCAATATAAAACTAGTACCAATATTAATGAATTGTAAAAGCAAATATGAAATCATCGCAAAAATGAATGGTTTATTTTTGAAAATCTTAAGATCAATTAACTTTTTATTACTTGTTTGCGAAAGTTTAATAAAAATCACAATTAAAATAGCAACAACTATCATGCTGACCCAGAACCCAGAATCGCCTAAACCATTACTAATTCGATTAAAACCTAGGTTGAAAATCACCATCGCCAAAACGATAATTGCATAGTTTACCCAGTCAAAAGCCGGATGTGTTTTTTCATGATATTGCTCAATCACTGAAATACCTAATAACAAAATAATAAAAGCAAGACCAGCTACTATTTGAAAAATTAAGGGCCAGCCAAAATAATAAACAATTGAACCACCAAATGTCGGCCCTAATGATGGTGCCAAGATAATCACTAGACCAGTTATGCCCATATAAAAACCCCATTTTTCTTGTGGCATTAATTCAACTACAAGATTAAACATTAGTGGAATTGATAGCCCAGCACCAACTGAAGAAATTAAACGTCCCATCAACAAAATCCAAAAATTCGTAGCCATAGAAGCAATGAGTGAGCCACCAATAAAAGTA
This sequence comes from Lactobacillus sp. X-49, assembly GCF_057063645.1. Taxonomy (NCBI): domain Bacteria; kingdom Bacillati; phylum Bacillota; class Bacilli; order Lactobacillales; family Lactobacillaceae; genus Lactobacillus; species Lactobacillus sp. X-49. The sequence goes on along the minus strand of NZ_JBXSQM010000002.1, from coordinate 143,771 downwards.
ACTGCTGCTGTTAAAAACAATTGTCGTGCCGAGAAACGTTCATTTAAATATGAACTTGAAACCATAATTATGGCAATCATCAATAAATATCCAGTTGTAGTCCATTGTACTAATCCTAAACCAATGTGAAATTGTTTCATTAATGTTGGAAATGTAACATTAAGACTTGTTTCAGTTAAAATCGAAACGAAAGCCATTAAGGCACAACTAATGATTGCTAACACATGCTTAATTGAATTGCTTTTTTCGTTCATAAATCCTCCTTTGATAATCAAAAAAGAGTAAAAAGTTATCAACTTTTACCCTTTCCATAATTGAATTTACTATAAAATTAAAATGTACAGGATGATTCTGTATCAATAGTTATTTTTTCTCGTTAAAGCGAGCTGAAAGATCATCATGTAATTCTTCATAACCAGGCTTATTTAAAAGACCGAACATATTTCGCTTATATGCCTCAACACCTGGTTGGTTAAATGGATTAATCCCATTTAAATATCCTGAAATCGCAATGGCGAGTTCAAAGAAGTAAATTAAATAGCCTAACGTGTGTTCAGTTTGATCAGGAATATTAACAGTCATCACCGGAACACCACCATCAGTATGAGCTAAAACTACGCCTTCATAAGCGCGTTCATTAACAAAGTTCAAACTCTTGCCAGCCAGGAAGTTTAACTGATCTAAATTACGATCATCTGATGGAATTTCAACATCATTGGCAGGAGTTTCTACACGAATGACTGTTTCGAATAGATTACGTAAACCTTCTTGAATATACTGACCCAAAGAGTGTAAATCAGTTGTAAAATTAGCACTTGCTGGCCAAATCCCCTTATTATCTTTGCCTTCTGATTCACCCATTAATTGCTTACACCATTCACTAAACATTCTCAAAGTTGGTTCATAGTTTTCAACAATTTCAGTAGTATATCCCTTACGATAAAGAATATTACGCAAAGCAGCATACTGGAATGGCGTTGCTTTAGTTAAGTCAGTATCATTGTAATCACTTCTTGCATCTGCAGCACCGTTCATTAATTGATCAATATCTGCACCTGAAACAGCAATTGGTAACAACCCAACAGCTGACAAAACACTATATCGACCACCAATATCATCTGGTACAACAAATTCCTCGTAGCCTTCAGCATCAGCTTCGGTCTTCAATGCACCCTTAGCTCGGTCTGTTGTAGCAAAAATTCTTCTAGTTGCTTCTTCTTGACCATATTTTGCAATTAACTTCTCTTTAAAGATTCTAAAAGCAACAGCTGGTTCAGTTGTTGTACCTGATTTTGAAATGACATTAATGCTAAAATCCTTATCACCAAGCCAAGCAATTAAGTCATGCAAATATGAGCCCGAAAGAGAATTACCACAGAAAACAACTGTTGGATATTTTTCCTTACTTTTGCCATAAAACGCACCGTTTAAAAATTCAATTGCCGCTTGGGCACCAAGATATGAGCCACCAATACCAATACAAACCAAAACTTCTGAATCATTTTGAATTTTTTGGGCAGCTTTTTTAATCCTAGCAAATTCATCTTTATCATAATTAACCGGTAAATCAATCCAACCTAAGAAATCGCTTCCCGCACCAGTACCATCTTTCAATTCCTTACTTGCAGCGTCAACCATTGCCTGCATTTCACTTAACTCATTTTCATGAACAAATGGCTTTAATTTAGTGCTGTCAAATTTAACTAAACTCATAAAATACGCTTCCCTTACTGAATTAAATATTTATTTCACAAGAATATTTTAACAATCTTAAGCTTCAAATACCAGTGTTTTTAAATAGTTTTATAACTTTGCCATACTCGATTTATCAGCTTATAACACAAATATCCACCAGCTGCTCCACAAGCATTAAAGAAAACATCATCAATGTCACTGATACCTGTTGCAAGCAAAAATTGCATACTTTCAATAAATATTGAAAGTAAAACTCCTGCACCAAAAACCTTAGTAAAACTATTATTTTTTAAAAAGACAAATGGCATTAAGAACCCAAATGGAATGAAACAAAGTATATTCCCCAAAGAATTATAAATAAAATCGATTCTACTTTTTGCATAAATCATTTTCCAGGTTTTTTTAAAAAAGATAAGGTTAATGTCACTCAAGGAGCGATTAAAATTAAAGGTGAGCTCCCAAGGAAAATATGTATTACGAAAAGTTGTTAAAGCCAATAATAAAATTAAATAAAAAGCAAATAACCAGACCATGAACTCAGATTTAATAGTTCTACGCTGTTTAATCAATAATAACCAGATTAAACGTAATATAATAAAAAGCAAAAAATAAAAAATTGTTTTATCAAGTGCTAGCATGGTTAGCTTAATCAGAGCAAAATGATTTACCCTAGTAGCTAAAAGTTGAGCAATAAAATTGTATAATGTTCCTAAAAAAATCATGTTTAATCAGTTCCTATAAAATAAAGTTCTTCTAAATTATATCTAAAATCAATTGATCATTTCTTAAAAAATGACTAACAATGCTGAAAAATTTGTCTAAAACTAGATAAACTTTTAAAATAGTCTGATAAGGAGCGTTCACTTTGAAAAAAAAGAATCTGATTAATTTTATTGAAACCCGAACTGGATTTTTTTCCCTCTTAGTCATTTTATTTACAATTAAATATATTTTTGCTGCTTATCATGACTTTAACTTAGGCATTTCGGATCCTTATCAACATATTATTATGTGGCTTAGTCCTGTCGCCACCGCAATTTTATTTATTAGTATTGGATTTTATTTTACTAAACCAATTATCTCATATTGTGTAATGATAATATTAGATATTGCAAATACAGGGCTACTTTTTGCAAATATATTGTATTATCGGCAGTTCTCGGATTTCATTACTGTCAAAACAATTACCAATGCCAGCAAGGTTGCTCCAGGTCTTGGTAAAAGCGCCGTTGCACTTTTGCAACCAACTGATCTATTATTATGGCTAGATTTACTAATTATAATTTTTTTGCTAATTAGTAAAAAAATTATAATTGAAGAAAAAGCATATGGATTACTCACTCCGTTTACAATCACAACTTTTGGCATCTTTATACTAATTTTAAATATCTTTTTAGCAGAATCATCTCGACCAAGACTTTTACGTACCACTTTTGACCGTTCTTATATTGTTAAATACTTGGGAATTGATACTTATACCATTTATGACGGTATTAAAAATGAACAAACAGAACAAGTCAATCGTAATGCCAATACTGCCGATTTAAATAAGATTATGACTTTTACTCGGCAAAACAAATCACCAGCTAATCAAAAATATTTTGGTGTAGCCAAAGGTAAAAATGTAATTATTATTCACCTTGAAAGTTTTCAGCAATTCTTAATTGACTTAAAAGTTAACGGGAAAGAGGTTACACCATTTCTTAATTCAATTTACCACAACCAACATTCTCTTAGTTTTGCTAACTTCTATCATCAGGTAGGAATTGGAAGAACGAGTGATGCAGAAACTATGCTTGAAACCGGGACTTACGGTATCTCTGATGGTTCACTTTTCACGGCTTTAGGTAGCACTAATACTTTTCAAGCTGCTCCACAAATTCTCAGGCAAAAAGGCAATTATACATCCGCAGTTTTTCATGGAAATGTAGGTACCTTTTGGAATAGAGATGATGTGTACAAGAACTTGGGCTATAATTATTTTTTTGATCAAAATTACTTTAGTCATGACAAAAATGACCATATTGGCTATGGATTAAAAGACAAGCTAATGTTTGCTGAAAGCATAAAATATCTGGAACGAATGCAACAACCTTTTTATAGTAAGTTCATCACAGTTACTAACCATACCCCATTTGATATGGATAGTGAAGACTTGGATCCAGATTTTAAAACTGCACAAACCAGTGATAAATCAATTAATAATTACTTTGAAACTGCCCATTATTTAGATCAGGCTGTCCATGAATTCTTTAATTATCTCCAAAAATCTGGTCTTATTAAAAATAGTTTAATAGTAATTTATGGTGATCATTATGGCTTAACTAATTCCGAAAACGAAACTCTTGCTCCAATTGTTGGTGAAAGCTCTGATACATGGAACGTTTACAACAATGTTCAAATGCAGCGCGTACCATTTATGATCTACTCTCCGTCATTAAAAGGAAAGATTAAACAACAAGTAGCCGGTGAAATTGATGTTTTACCAACCCTTCTTCACTTACTTGGAATTTCTAATCGACCTTACCTACAATTTGGTAACGACTTACTATCTTCTAAGTATCAACCCTGGGTAGTTTTCAGAAATGGTACTATTGTTAGTCAAAAATATATTATCGTTGGGAACAAGGGAATACATGGTTTGGTTTACGATCGTAAAACTGGCAAGCAGATTATTAATTTTACCCACCAAGAAGAAGTCGAAATTAAATATCTTGCTCGTCAAGGAAAAAAATCGCTTAAATATTCTGATTTACTTAATAATCACAATTTATTACGCTTTTATACACCTTCAGGTCTTAAACCTGTTAATCCATCTGATTTTGATTATTTAACCAATTTTCAACAAATGGAAGATCTACTCAATAGTCTAAAACGGAAATCAACTGCCCTGATTAGTCAATACCATAAGTCCACCACAGCTTTATACAAAACTAATGCTCCGGAGCTTAAAAAACGACAAGAAGAAATTAAAAAAGTTCCTGACTCTGTTTTAAAAAATCAATTAACTAATAAGAAAAATCAAACTAACGTCAAAAAGAGTAGCAATAATTCTGAATAATCAATTTCACTAAAAGTAAAAACTCAGTTCATCTATTAAATATCCCAAAACGATTAGCTTCAGGATTCATGATGAACTGAGTTTTTACTTTTCTCAATACATATATTCAATTCTTGAAATTATTAGTTTTCGGGAAGATATTGTTCAAATCCCTTGTCAAAAATTGTAATGGTAAACGTAGCACCATTATTTATACTAGATTTGACACTGATTTTACCGCCATGTTGTTTAATTAATGACAAGACTATTGACAAACCTAACCCCGATTCCCCAATACCCAAACGAGTTCTTGAAGGATCTGCCTTAAAGAAGCGTTCGAAAATATATTCCAGTTGCTCTTCATTCATCCCAATTCCAGTATCCTTAACTGTAATTTCAGTACTATGATTTGATCTACGGCCACCAAGTATAATCATGCCATTTTGGGTAAACTGAATTGCATTTTGAACTAAATTAACAATAATTTGCTTGAAACGATCACGATCAGCATAAATCGGCAAATCACTCGGTGCAATAATTTTAAGTTGGTCATTTTCTTCTTTTGCATTACGTTTAAGCTGAAGACATACATCCTCTAATATATTTCGAGCATTAAATTTGGTTTTAACTAAATTAATCTGATTATTTCTAATTTTTTCAAAGTCCAAATTTTCATTGACTAAACGAATTAGGCGTTCAGTTTCACGTCTCATCAATGAAATTGACTTTGGTTTTGCATCTTGGGGAATTGCATCATACTGTAAACCTTCTAAGATACCATTAATTGTAGTAAGCGGCGTCCTCATTTCATGAGCAGCATCAGCCATAAATTGATCACGTCTTTTTTCTTGATTTTTTATTACATCATTTGATTTCTTTAATGCTTGAACCATTCGATTAAAGTTACCTGACAACTGATCAATTTCATCATTGCCCTTATAATCAAGGTGAACATCAAAATCACCCGCAGTAACCTTTTTGGTAGCTTGAGATAAACGTTTGATTTTACTTGAAGCATAATATGATAATCCAAAGCTCAATACTAAACCAACACTGAGAGCTGTAATCAAGGCATTGATAAGATTATGTTTAGACATATTAATTGGCTGCTCTACGTTCTCAATTTTTTCTCCCAACCAAATTGCGCCGATTAGCTTGTCTCCATTCATCCAAGGTAATAAAACTCCAGTATAAGATTTTTTCGTATGGCCAATGTAAGTATGCGTATCATTATTATTCTTTATCCTAATTTCTTGTCCTTGCTTTAGAATTGCAAAAACATCACTTGCTAAATGCAAATTTTTTCCTGCTTCAGGATAAACCTGATCTCCGTGAGCATTAAAAACCCTTAGATAAAGATCATCACTGTGCAAAACAAACTGTAACTGCGATAAAAACTCTGAATTAAGGATTAGTGTGCCACTTTTTTGATCAGTTATAGCTAATGAGCCTAAAGCAGACGCATAATCTTCCATTCTCTGATAATTTTGAGAATATGATTGATTAGTCACATAAGTTATCTCTGAACAACCAATAATCGTTATCGTTGTCAAAATGATTAACAGAAAGTTAAGCATATACTGATATATTAGCTTCATTTTTGATCCTGTGTGTCATCAAACTTATAACCTACACCCCAAACAGTCTGAATAACATTAGCCCCTACTTTTTCAAGCTTTTGCCTGAGCTTTTTAATATGGGCATCAACAGTCCGCTCTTCACCAAAATAGTCATAACCCCAAATCATTTCGAGCAATTGATTGCGTGAAAAAACTTGCTTCGGTTTTTTGGTCATTGTATAGAGCATTTCAAATTCTTTGGGTGTAATATTTTCAACTACTTTTTCATCAAATAACACTTCTCGTCTAGCCTTAGAAATTTTAATATGGTTAGTAACAATGTCATAAGTATCTACATTATAATTTTCAAGATTTTTATCTAATTTTATCAGTTCTTGGTTGTCTTCTATTGAAACTCGACGTTGCAAAGCCTTAATTCGTGCAATTAGTGCTAATGGGCTGAATGGTTTAGAAATGTAATCATCAGCTCCTTCATCCAACCCCAAAATTTGGTCTGTCTCACTATTTCGTGCGGTTAACATGATAATAGGAATTTTCGCCGAAATTACTCGAATTTCCTTAACTACTTGAATTCCATCCTTTTTAGGTAAGTTAAGATCTAAGGTAATTAAATCATATCGATCCGGATGTTTCTTAAACATTTCAACAGCTTGTATACCATCAGTAGCGACACTACTAATCCAGTCTTCTTTTGCAAAAAACATTTTCATCATTTCTGCAACTGAAGTATCATCTTCAATTATTAAAATTCTTAGTTTCATTTTCGATTTTTAAATCCTTTAGTTCTACCTTGACGTACATCGTCAGGATCAATATAATCTGCAGGTAGTTCATGACGGTCAAGAAGAAATTTCTTTAGGCTCTTTTCAGTTGCCATAATTGGAAATATCAAGAATAAATAGAATGTTAATAACCATAAGAAAAAATATTTATCCCAATTTAAAAGTCGAATTCCAACCCCTAGTGATAATTGAATTAACCCGAAAAAAATAAAATTCAGACTTGCACGTACTTGAGCAAAATGAAAACTGTGCTTATTGACTTGTGCTAAATATGAAAAATAGCCATAAAAATGATTAGGGTGTTTGGCAGGATAAACTAACCATAGTAGTCCTACAGTTATTATAATCGAGCCACAAGCAATATAAATCATTTTAACCATCCCTTTTGTAAACTAGTTGTCACTTCCAGGCGCAGAAATCATCATTTTCATCTTTCCAGAGAAAGAAAACTCTTTAATCATATTTGGAATAATAAAATTATCTCCAATAGAAATATTATAAATTTTACTATCTACTTTTATTACCCCTGTTCCTGAAATCACAGTAACTAACATGTACGGATGATTTACAAGACCAGTTTGCCAATCCCCATCGAGTTCTACTTGCCATAAATAAAAATGTGGTGACACAGGCGGTGTGACAAGTGTTTTGATAGTTGCATCTTTTTCTTGTTTTACATTAATATTAAGCTTAGGATCAACATGAGGTACTTTAGTTACGTCAATTGACTTTTGCGTATGCAATTCACGTTTTTTACCTGTTTTTTGATCTATTCGATCATAGTCATAGAGTCGATAAGTGATGTCACTGGACTGTTGCGTTTCAATCACCATAATTCCTTTAGTTAGAGCATGGATAGTTCCCGCCGGAACATAGAAAAAGTCACCAGCCTTAACAGGTACTTTACGTAAAAGTTGATCCCACTCTCCATGGTGGATCATTTCTGCTAATTCATCACGGTTTTTAGCAGTATGACCATAAATTAAGTACGATCCAGGATCAGCTTGTAAAACGTACCAACTTTCAGTCTTACCGCTATCATTTTCAATTTTATGAGCATATGAATCATCTGGATGTACCTGTACCGATAAGTTGTCACAGGCATCAAGAAATTTAACCAATAGTGGAAATTCTGAACTTTTGGGATTGCCAAAAAGTTCAGGATTTTCACGATAAATTTTTCGCAAACTCTGGTTCTTAAATACACCATTAACAGCTACTGAAGCAGCTCCTTTATAACCAGAAATGACCCAGGCCTCACCAACTTTGCCAGCAGGAATATCATAATTAAAAATTTCCTTTAACTTACGTCCACCCCAAATTTTAGGTCTAAAGTAAGGTTTTAAAAAAATAGGTTCCATATTTTATCACCTCTAACTAAGTGTAAACTTTTATCACAAAAATTTAAAACCATTTCTTAATTTTAAAATCAAAAAACTTCTTTCTTAATATTTTGTTCAAAATTTAAAGACTTTTATTTTATCATTTAAGTTGTTATATTTTAGCTTTAATTTAGTTAAGTTGAACATTGATTTTTACTTTGTACAAAAATCCACGTTAGCTATCAACTTATAGTTGTTAGCAATTTTTAAAGAAATATCCTTAGCTTTTATTGGGAACTGTTAGTTTTTACAATCTTGTTTAAACTTAATTATAATAACCAATTATAAAAAAACGAAACTTTATCCTATCCAACTTTATTGTAATATTCAAGTTGTTTTGTTTATTTCGCTCTAATCATTAACTTTAGATTATTGTTTAAACTAACTTGCATATTAAGTAATAATACTATCTAGATATGAGAATAAAAACCGAAACATTGGTATTGGAATAGAAAAGGAAAAGGCAATTACATTATTTTTAACCTTATTCAAAATTAACTCAATATAACTGGTTAACCCTGTACAAAATTACCAAGTGGTCGTATAACATAAACTATGCTATAATATTATTATCAAAAAGGGGATGTTTTGGGATTCGACAGGCGTAGATTCGCATTGACTGCGATCCGTAGGTCACGTCTACGTTAAAACGTCACAGTTTTATAACTGCAAATAAACAAAATTCTTACGCATTAGCTGCCTAATTTAGGCACATGTGTTGCTTCTTACTTGATTACTCACGTCTAGTTTGAAGTATCAACTTAGTGAGTTACGTTTAACTACCTCATCTGAATAGTTAAAAAGAGTCATTTCAGATTAGCTAGTTCATTCTTGCCCTGTTATACGGCGTTTTGAATTAGTGAAATTCAAATAGTATAACTATGTTCGTAGATGTTAGTGACGGAATGCGTTTGGACAGGGGTTCAATTCCCCTCATCTCCATTTTAAAAAGCCCTTAGCTATTATAGCTAAGAGCTTTTTACTTGGCTAAGGTATCCAAAAGGTATCCAAGATGGTAAATTTTAGAATATACAAAAACAAGCCACTCCAGACTAACGTCCAGAGTTAGCCTATTTAAAATGCTAAAAACCCTGTTTTGAGCATTTATCTTGATATTTCTCATATGTAATTGACAAAAAAGCGCTTTTTTAAAGTTTTCATTAGTAAATTTACTTCGTAATTTACAAAAACCGACTTTTTAACAAATTAAAATTAAACATAATTTTACGCATAAAAAGAGGCCACCCAGAATCTAATCTGAGTGGCCTATCAATTTTATTATTATACTTTTTTACCAGTATTTAAAACCTGAATAATGCTGATTCTTTAATTGTCTTGCAAGTTTTAAGGATCTGTACAAATGAAAGGAACTATGAACAGGTTCTCCAAATGCACCAGTTAATACATTATGACCATTAAGTTTCGAAACATTGTAGTGCGTTCCAAAGCCCATCATTGTGTTCCAACCTTTTATAGTAATCCATCTTCTACCATTAACCTGTCCACGATCAAAAATATAAATCCAATTTTTTGTTTTATTGGACATCTTAGAATTTTTGTGTCTGACATGTAAATAACTTACATCTTTGTGACCACCATCATAAGATATGTATTTTTTAGGAGTAATAACAGTTTTATTACCATTTCCACTATACCATGTACCTTGCATTTTCTTTGGAAAAACTGCAGTATTAATCTTTGCATCAACAATTTTGGCATTATTAATTGTGCATGCTGTACTTACTCCCACAGTCACAATTAACGCAACTGCAATTATAAATTTTTTTATTTTCATTTCTTCTCCTTCTTCCTAAAACGGTACCAAATAATTATATTATTATGCTTATAAATAAACAATATATCATCGCAAAAAATAAGCCACCCAGAAATTAATCTGAGTGACTTATAATTTAGAAAAAAAGATAGTTAATAATGTTTTTTCTTAAAATAGCACGTAAGCACGGTTACCCGTCACGTAGACTGTTTTACCTTTATATTTGTCTTTGAGTTCTAGAAAACGGCCTTTACGTCCTACAATATGATAGACCTTATTAGTTGTTAGCTTATAAGCTTTCTTACTATCAGCATTTGGGCTATATAGTGCGTGCGTGTTAGACAGTACAATCTTAACCCGACCACCTATATTGTCATGGGTAGCAATTGGGTTAGATTTTGTTATGCCAGCTCGGCCGTCAACCCATTGGTTCTTGCCAAGCTTAAGCGCACCACCTTTTTCATCTAGAACTTTCCAGACAGATTTGCATTTTAAAGTTTTAATTTTATGTTTCAAATCAGGGCCATCATATAGGTTACAACCATTCTTATTTGTGACCACAAACAAGCGATCAATGTCCCACTTAGCGACAGGGTGTAATGTCATTTCTAAATCGTCTCCTTTCTTGGCAGTAGAAGTACCACTGTCAGTTTTAAGCGTCAGTACACTAATATTGCCGTCAACATGCAAACCTCGATAATTGTCGGTGAATTGCCAAATGGCCACACCGTCCATACTTGGGAAGTAAGCCATGTTGGCAGAATTAACTGCACCAGCAATTGGATAGCTTGCCACCCATAGACAGTTACCGTAAGCCTTAACGATGCTTTTGTAATCAAGTTGATTGCGCATTGTCGATGCTCCGGAATAAAACATTGGTAGATAGCTATTGCTTTTAATCACGGCCATTGCCGCTAACACAGCTGAAGTACTACTTGAGACACCGCAATAGATATTATTACCACTGCCATTTTCCCAATCGACTGCCAGGTAAGTACCCTTGGGCAACCCAAGCTCGACCGCTTTCTTGCATGCAAACTCAGCCTCAGTTTTAGCCTTATCAGAGTTATTAGAGAATGTGGCATAAAAATAGCCCATCGTCATTAGACCATGAGCCTTGCTGGACGCTATTTGCGCTTTTGCTCGAGCATAATTGTAGCCAAGGTAGTTGTATTGCATTAGCTTAATCAGAGTTCCCTTAGAATACGGATAGGCCACATTTTCGCCCTGAAATTCTGAAACATCCGTTAAGTAACTTTTACTTGGCAGTGTTGTCATTGTTATCAGTCCCATCTTCAGTTGGTGTGCTGGCCATTGGATTAACTACCGATTGCTCATCATCGTTATCTTCGGCAAAGCCTTGGATATCATCAATATCAGTTGTTGTGTCGTCCTTTTGCGTTTCTTGATAAGCCTTTTCAATCATTCCTTTAGCCGTTTCAGATGTAATCTTAGTCTTTGATTGCTTAGCCTGAGCTAATAATGCAGCCGTAGCAGCTGCTTTTTTTTCAGCTCCCGTTACATCATCATGCGTTGCTTGCTGTGCCACGATATATTGTGCAACGTCATATAACCACTTCATTTTGTCAGCAATTGCTGGATTGTGTTGCTTAGCGTATGGATAGATTGCTACAATCCCCACCGCAACTAATACAATGTATGGTAAAACAGCATTAGATATAGTAATAAATTGATTCATAATTTTTCCTTTCACAAAAAAAGAGCATCGGGGGGATGCTCAAAATTATTTCTTCGTGCTTAACTTATTAATTTTGGCTTTTAACTCGTTAATTTCAGTGTTTAACACAAAAATTTTGTTCTTAAACTTTTCAATTTCCGACTCTCCCTCAAGTCGGCGGTCTCGTTCTATATGATAGTACTGGCGAAATTCATTCCTTTCTGCAGTCAATTCTGAAATAATTAAATCTTTTTCTTTTAACAGTGCTTTATAATCTGCTCTATTTGTTTTGTGAGAAACAGCTAAAGCAGTCGCTACTGTACCAATAACACCGGCTAACACTTGTACCCAGTTTATTAAATCGTGCAAGTGATCGCCTCCCTAACTTTTCGCTGCACACCTTAGAATAAAAATGAATATTACTAAATCACTGATTACTGAGGGTGTCATTCTATACTCATTTGCATAAACAATGTGCCACCATTGCATGACTGCTAGCATTAGCATTGCGGCACCACTGGCGATTAAAAAGGAATGTTGCAATACTTTATTTTTGTTATCAAAAAAGGCACAGAATAAAAGTCCTGTGCCAATAAAAACAAAAATCATATCCCAGTATTTACTGTTCATCATGGTACTTAGCTGTGGTGGCCAAAAGAAGTAACTACGGTCAATCCATAGGAAAATACCAGTTGCAATTATTGATATACCAATAATCGTTTGATTAAAGTTATTGTTAATGTTGTTGATCAGTTTGTGCCACATAGTCGTCACCTGTGATTGCCTTGTAATCGTCAGCTGTAATAGCATTATAGCCAACAAAGTAAGCCACATTATTATTGGTATAACAGCCAAAATTATAATAAAACTTTATCAAATTAAACATAATTTCGTGTGTGTCCATTATTTATTACCTCCGTCAGTTGGTACTTGTGGCGTTGTTGGTGTGGTAGTTGCAGATGGTGCTGCTGGCTTACCAACAATTTCAGGGGTTAACATTTGTAACAGTTTTGCCTGGTTTTTGGCGAGGTCGCTCAAATTAGTGGCATTATTACTGTTAGCATTTTGAATTTGGCTAACTGTTTTCTTTAGATCGTTTAGTTGTGCCGCTTGACTTACTTCAGTGTTTTCAGCCCAACTTTGAGTTTTCCAGATAAAAATAGGCGCCTTGATGCTTGGATCTGGCGCCACTTCCGTAAATGGATATTCTACTTTTGCATCTTGCGGTGCAAACCATACTTCAAATGGTCGATCATATGTCGACCGATATACTTGCTTAAATTTTTGATTTTCTTCTGCCATAATTTTTCTCCTTAAACATAATTTAAATCAGAAGCTTTTATAAATACTTGATTTTCATAACCCATTGGCTTGTCATAGCCTTGATTAAGTAAAATATAATCGAGTAAGACAAAATTACCATCTTTTGTTGGTAGCCAGCCAGTTATTGTACAAATTTGTTCTGAAAACGGTCGACCCCATGTAGTAAAACCAATCTTACCAGTATCGCTAATTCTATACGTTGGTGTATCTAAACTAACTTTACTTTTCCGACCCAAAATTTTTTTATCAAAAATTTCTCCACCTAAAATTAAATGACCAACTTCTTTCCCATTAACTAACATGAAGGAGTCACCCCCTTTATGTTAAATATGAATAGTATATAGGAGGGACTATTTACCCCCCCACTTCTGGATTTGGTAGCATTCCACCTAAGTCAGATGCTTTAACCCAAAAGGCTGATCCAAATGCCCAAGATGAGCCCACCATTGCCGCTGATGTTTTTAAAAAAACATATTGTTCCCCATTACAACTTACTTGTTGATAAACCAATACAAGATTACGGCAATCAATATCTACAAGTTGTTGATGGGAACCATGTTCATCGCTATAAGTTAATGGGGAAAAGCTCTTGGATTTTGCGCCCACACTTATTCCATATACAGGGACATTGTCCAACTCTTTATTAGCGCCAAATTTGTAATACTGCGGAAAAGCTCGTTCAGAAGTAAACGCTTCCCCACCGAGAATCAAATTCACTATTTGCTTACCATTAACTAACATGAAGGCACCTCCTCCATGTCGAACTGATAATATAGTTTATAGTATATAGAAGCCCTATATACCCCCCAGTTATGGGAATCATCTCTCCACCTAAGTCTGACAGCTTAAACCACAATGGTAGTCCTCTTACCCAGGAAAAACCGTTATCTGCTATAGGGGAGGCAACAGAGCTATCTAAAGACTTTAGTAAAAGATATTTATCACCAACGCTCAGAATCTGCGCGTATACTAAAATGGGATTAGAATCAAAATCTGCATCAGGAACGATAAGACTTCGTTCAAATTTTACGCCTGTTGTTTTATCAATACTGCTTATATCATATGTTGGATAATTTTTGTCATGACTAACCTTAGGGAAATCATAATATGCCGGAAATATATTTTCTGAGGTAAAACTTTTGCCACCAAGCATAAGGTAGCCTATCTTTTTGCCATTAAGTATCATATTTTCTCCTTTCTAACTAACTCATTGGAGCAAACACTAGCACATTCGGATGCGCCTTTGAGTATGCTAATCCAGTTGCATAATCTGGCGCATTGTAAGTCTGATTGTTGACCTGATTTATCAAAGCGGTAATTTTACCATCTAAAGTTGAGTAATCCACATCACTTAATATCCGCTTAAATGTGTCGTGATATGCCGTTGGATCAATACTCATACATCTAAATGCAAGTGTGATATCCGTGTTATTTGGTACATCGTACAGGATTAACAACTGCATCGTATAATAATCAGTATATTTTACTTGGATTAAATAACCCTTTGCACCACTAATCGCTGTAGTTGGCAATGAAGCTAGCGCATCAGCTCGTTTAGAAGCAGTTAAATTTGTACCGTCAAAACGATAGATCCCATTATTTGAAACGGTGTCTAAATCAAATGGTGCTGAAGTGATTGTATAATCTGGATTATTCAGACTCGGTAATATCACTGTTTTGAAACTCGGAAAAGTTTGATACTGTAGTGAAGCAACTCTACGATAGATTTTTTCATTTAAAATCAAAAATTGATATAAAGCATTAGTTGTATTGTTCTCATCGTAATTTAAAACAATCAGCCAGCCCCATTGTGCAGACGAAAGACTCTTGCCGTCAACCTGTGCATTAACGCTGCATGCTGATATTTTATAAACGCCAGTATCAGTGATTGTATCTGGATTAACTGTTGCTCCTGAAAAAGTTTGTTTAACCCCGTTAGCTGTCATCCCATACAAATTACCTAGATCAGTTTTCTCTGCAAAAGTATCGCTTAAATCGATATTTCCATGATCATCTGGCTTGTGATTGTTAACCGATTTGGTTTGACCAAAACTATTGATTGCTTTTTGCAAATCTTTGTCAGTCAGGATTTTTTCGAAATCTTCTTTATTTTTGCCTAAATTGTTAACACGACTTCTAACATACGTTAGCGTGCCCTGACCGTAGTTGCAGATATAAACAATTTGCTGAAATTCGGTTGCGCCATTCCACTTCGGAACATTGAATATCCAACCGTAAAGCTTATCTGTCGCTTGGTCAAAACCCGACATTTGACCAGATGATTGCAATTTGCACTCCAAAAACTTAGTAATGCCAACTGTAGAATATGTGTCAAGATTAATGGTTGTGTTATATATATTGTTGCCATCTGGACTGTTAAGTGGATCAAGTGATTTTAACTTAGTAATTATTTCTTGTTTTAATTTGGTAATATTGAGATCAAGCTTGTCTGAGAGATTAGCTAAATCTTGAGTAGATGGTAAAGTTTTAATTATTCTATCAAGCTTATCATCTGTGACCACACCATCTTCTGCTACATTTACTGTAACTTTATCTGTACGTCCAATTACGACAAACATTGTAATATTAAATTTGAATAATACTTCACTTTGAAAATCTGGAAGTGATTCCGGTTCAATTGCAGTAGTTATCGCATATAGTATATCTTTATCACTCCCTTCTTCTTTAGCATATACACCAATCGTGTTTAAATCATAACCTGTTGTCAGATCTTGGTTATCGAAATATAAACCCACACCAATTACAACACCTTTATTTTGTGTTGAATCTGCGACATCTATAATCTTGCCATATTGGACAATACCAGGTAATTCAGATAGCTTTTGTAAATCTTCAACACTTTTATCTGTCATTTTTTCACTAGAAGCTACAGCTTTAGAAATTGTAAATTTTGCCATCCCTTTAGCTGCTTTAGAAGCTAGTTCTAAGCCAGCTTCAGTCAAAATCGTTTTATTATACTTTGACAATGCTTATCACTCTCCTTCATTTTTTAGTTGAACTGTTTCTGCTGGTATCGTTACATATGTTTTAAGCCATTGACCAACACCTATTGTGATATTAGAACTAATTTGAGACTTACTATGTGTTAGCAATTCAACATATTCAGAATTAAATTGAGCTACTGCTTTAGCTCCGACTTTCATTCCAATGCCAATTTTTAATTGGGTGGTTAGCTGAACACTTTGTAATGCAATTATAATTTGATAAACCATATTGGCTGGTATGTAGACATTTAAAATATATTTAATACTAGTTATTTGTTTATCATCAATTTCATTCCGATTGGCAGTCATTATTACTTCTCGTTTTGGATATGCAACACTAATAGTTGCTGGAATTTTCAAAGTATAAAATAATTCTCTTAAATATCTAATTGTGATTGGTCTAGGTGGTAATAATCGCATTAATACTTTATCTTGGCGAACACGCAAAGAATCACTAATTGTAGGTACAATCCCTACTTGATCCTCAAAAACTGAAATACCTTGTATATCAGTTTGAGTTACAAATTGATTAAATAATAGTCTTAACTGCTTTTCTTCCACTTTATCAAGTACACCATCTTGTACATTCATGATTGCATTCATCTCGTAAACGCCATCATAGTAATCTGGTAAGTAGCTCATTAAATCATTAGCCATCTAGCACCACCTCTCCTAGTACTGGCAATTGCGAGGTTTGATTATCAAATAGTAATATGACATCCTTATCAGATCCATTGAGCTTTGGTACTGAAGCATTAATTACACCATCTGCCATCATTATTTGTGAAAGTATTTTTGAACGATAAATTAATTGTGAATAGCCACGTCCAGTTTGAGGATTAATTTTATTCCAAGTTTGTCTCAATAATTTAAAATAATCTTCAAGTATCGTCTTAATCTTAGCTTTTACAACATCAATATTATGATTTTCGTCAATGTTGACTGTGGCGGAAATATTAATCGTTAAAGGCGTAGGCGCTACAACCGTTACTTGATGATCTATAGGAGCTAGTCCATAGCCTTCCCCTTCGCCATCACTTGGATCAATAATATTTTTTACCTTTTTAACTAAACTATCGCTTGCAGGCATCAAATTATTATCAACAATAACCAATTTAACTGTACCTGCACCATTCCAAACAGGATAGACTTGTGCTGCACCAACTTCGTTGATTTTACCAATCATCGCAAGGTAGTCAGCAATATTACCACCATAGGCTATCCAGTCATTAGCGCGAAGTAATCTTTCTCGCAAATGGTCGTCTGTTTCTTCGTCCCTAGCCGGTGCCACTATCTCCGTTATTTCTGCCCAATTTAATGAATCATTTGATGTAACTGGGAGAACTTGACCTAAATAAGAATTAGCATTTGTTCCTGGTTCATCAGCAGTTAATTCGCCTGTCAGGTCATCATTAATCTTTTGTACGGTATAAAAAATAGGCGTTTCACCAATACTGGCAAATTTATCGCCCATTTGTACATTATTAATAGGATTACCATCTGAATCTAAAAACTTAGCTTTAACTTCTGTTTGTGTAGCAGCATAGCGAGCAGTTCCGTGCTCAGCTGCTCTGTAATCTAAGAACTGTCCTTGTGCCGTCTTAATATATGTCTGTTTAATAATGTTGGCTCTATCTAGTGACTGTTGTGCCATTACCATTGCAGCTGGCGCTAGTGCATCATATACTATCGAGCCTTCACGTTGGTCAATGTCATCTGATACATTGTCTAGCATTAAACTTAGCCAATAATCAAAATCTTCAGCCATATAGCTAGCTGCTAATTCATCAGGACTCATCAAGGCTTACCTCACTGTCTAAATTAATATCACCATAAACTGTAGTACATGTACCTATGATATTTAATGTATCACTATCTATTTGCGCAATTTCATCAATTTCAACACCAATTACTCTATCATCTGCTAGCAAAGCTTCTTTGATCATTCTTTCTACCTCAACTTTAGCAAAGGTCATATTTTTCCCAATTAAATCGTTTAAATCATTACCATACTGGTCTGAATAGATAGGATAGACTAGACGCTCTGTGCGCAATATCTTATCAACTGCTTGAATCATAGCTTCTTGTTCGTCAATCTTGCCACGAATACGTCCATTTTCAACTTTAAAAGTAAGAGTTGGCTCATCTTTAAGAGTCTCATCATCTTCTTCATCGGTATCAATATCATCTTCTAATTCGGTGCTTTCGCTATCGTCATCATCTAAAACAATAATACTGTCTTCATCATCCACATTATTCCTCCTTTCTCTCAAATAAATAGAACTGTTGTCCACCATCCATTCGTATCATTGTAACTTTGTCACCTTTTTTAAGGCTATTATCAAATTCCATTTCTTTAAAAGTAATATCTTCGTTGACTGTCGGACGATTTCCCGATACATTCCCAATTTGATCACTGTGGGATTTAACTTCAATTTTTGCTTTACCTGGCAATTTAAACTTGCCAATATGCTTGCCCAGAACAATAAAGTTATCATCAATTACCATGTTATTGGCTAGTTGCACTTTTAAAGGTTTTACAGAAGTAACCAAACCAAATACCACATCTGAATATTCGCTATCTTTACCACCTCGTTCTTTTAGCATCTTAATTAAGAGTTCCCCAGCCATTCTGCACCTACTTTCATTGTTAAATGACAATTATAATCAGTACCAAAATTATGTTCTGCCTTTAGAATTGGACAGTTTTTCAGAGTTTTCTCAAGATCATTAATTTTAATCGTAACTGCGTTACCAGCTACTAAATCAATATGCCCAATACAGTCAATTGTTAACTCCTTGTTAGCTCTATTTTTCTTGCGTAGCTCGTCTTTAGCTTGCTTGACCATCTGCGCATGATTAGCTTTATTTTTCTTATTAACCGTTTCTTGCAATTTTCCCCACTGTTCAGTCGATTTACCTGCAGCACTTGTCGACTTAAAGCTCGTTTTTTTAGGATCGTCTTGTTTGGCCGTAGCTGATTTTGCTTGCGACTTCTTGGTATCTTTCTGGATTACTTTGACCACATTTGCCGTATTATTAATATCAACGGCATAAGAAAAGCCGGTCATTGCCGACTTACTACCAATTATTATTTTTAACTTCTTATATGGTGCTCTGCGTAACTCCACCACATCATAATTACAGTATATGTAGTACATATGCTTGGTGGCTGTCCTAGTTTTGACAATCGCACTCTTCACCATATCAAAGTAAGTCTTGCCATCACATACTTCAGCCGAAACCTTATGAGTAGGCTTATTAACCACTTTATGCTTAATGCCAGCTCGCTTGCATACATTGTTGAACCGGTCAGCAATCGTTCCGGATTGCCAAACAATTGAATCCTGATTCTTGAGATACCTTGATTTGTCATAGCACGTTACGCTCACTGTATTGTCTTCTTTTACTTCATACTTAAAAACATATCCATAAAAGATCTTGTGGTGATCCCACCTGAAGGTAATGATATCACCCGTGTAAGGAATAATTGGATGAGCATTTTGAATTAGATCAAAAGTTAATTCACCAGCACTAAAATTCAAATCAGTAGACCATTTAATATTAGCCACTACTTCTCTCAAATCATACGTGGTACCTTTGCCATTACTTTTAGATTTACGATACATATTACTACGACGTTTAAGCTTAAAAGTTGTGACTGTCATGCTTTCTTCACATCACTTTTTCTGACCCAACCACGTGCAGAACCATTAATTCCGACGCAAATCGGATACTTATGACCAGTGGCAATGTTGATCACAGTCCTCTTAGCATTTTTCTCATATCCGCCAGGACCATTACCATTTGAGTCCATATACAGTCTGCCATTAACAACTACGCTAGAATGCACGCCAAACTTTTTTGGTGGTGCAATACGGCTCTTACCATTACTTGACTTATGTTTTTTCTTTTTAGACTTTTTAGCTGCAAACTTGCGGTACTGCTTGAGAGTCAGAGTATATTTGTACTCTTCATCGTAGCCATCTTCGAAGCCATATTCAAAACTAGCAATAGTCATCGGCAGACTTACTTTAGTTGTGGCCACAACCAATTGGATATGTCCTTTATCTTTTTGAATCTTCTTAATGAAATTAATGTAATAGTCTGGCTTTTTCAAGTTATCAATTGCCAGATAGGTAGTTTCAGCCTTGGGGAAGGTACTCTCAATTGTCATTTCAACTAGTTTCAATTCACCCAGCAAGTTTACTTCGCCCAAATTGACAACGGTTTGACTTTTGTCGTCACCTTCATACTTGAGCTTTAACTCAGCCGGGTTAACCGGCAATTGGATAGTCTTGTTATTTTTATAATTTGTTAAAAATATGCCAAAGCCATCCATTAATATCACCCTCTATCTTTTTAGCCCAAAGATTTCTCTTGTTGAGCAATAATCTTATTTTCTAACGCTTCTAAAAGCGTATCAGCATCATACTCGGCACTACTCGAACTATTAATTTGAATGGCGCCACTCTCAATTGTGATTGTCGAACTATGGTCATCTGAATTTGATCCGTAATGACCGAATTGAGTCCCAATTAATCCACTATAATCACTTTCATCATTATTATTAAATAATGTATCGACTTCATCGTGTTGATTAATACTAATACCTGCTGTAGATCCATTAAGGCTACCTAAGGCATTTGCCACTCTATTTATCGCACTATAAGCTCGATTAAATCCATTAGCTAGTAAATCACCTGAATTTATATTAGCTATTTCTAAAGGATTAAGTGTTGGTGTCATGTTAGATGCAGCAACTACGCCTTTTGCCATATTTGCAGATGCCTTAGCGGCAATATTCGCATCATGATTTAACCCAATTGCAAGTCCTTGGTCAAGCCATCTACCAAACTGGTTAAACAGTTTTGACGGTGAACCAATGTGCAAAATGCTTTTGGCCGCACTAACAACTTTTCCAGCGACACTAGTTACAGCACTAACTGCCGAGCCAATCATTGAAGTAATACCGTTAACCAATCCTTGAATCAAATCTCTACCAACACCTACTAAAGCGCCAGTAAAACTTCGAGCTGCATTGACTGCGTTGGAAACACCATTTCTAACTGCAGCAACAACGTTACTCATAGCAGATATAATGGCGCTAACCATCATTGTTCCTGCCATAATGAACATAGTCGCCATCATCATTGCAGCTTCACCGGCTGCTACCATTCCAGCAGCAACCATCGTCATTGCAGTACCGACAATTAACAAGCCAGTACCCAGAATAATAGCTGCCGCACCTAGTAATAAAAATCCAACTGCTGAAATTAGAATAAGTGGAGTAGCAACTGCTAATGCGACTGCAAAGAGTAACATCCCAACGGCTGCAATCATTGCAACTGCCGCAACAAGTGTAATACCAATGCCCATCATAATTAAACCAACGGCTGCAATTAGTGAA
Organism: Lactobacillus sp. X-49; assembly: GCF_057063645.1. Classification (NCBI taxonomy): domain Bacteria; kingdom Bacillati; phylum Bacillota; class Bacilli; order Lactobacillales; family Lactobacillaceae; genus Lactobacillus; species Lactobacillus sp. X-49. The sequence goes on along the minus strand of NZ_JBXSQM010000002.1, from coordinate 122,102 downwards.
AATGTAGCCAGTAAGGCAACTCCTACACTTAATAGCATTACGCCAACTGCTGCTACAATTGCAAAGGTACTCAAAATTAATAATCCTGCGCCTAATAGTACAGCACCAACGGCTCCAACTATCATAGCAACGCTTAATACTGTAATTGCCAAAGCTAAAACAAGTACCCCCGCTGCTCCCACAATAGCAGCAATACCAAATACGACAATTGCTCCTGCAAGCAAGATAATATTAAGAGCAGCCTGTGCGCCATAATTAGCAATATTGGGAAGCTGTGCTCCTAGTAACGCCAAACCAGCTGTCGCTATAAAGATAGCTGCTCCGATTACTAATAGTGCTGCTCCAAAGATTAGAAATCCTACCGCACTACCAATAAAAGCCGTACCTAGCAGTTTAACCACTACAGCTAGGGCTTCAATTGCAACAATCATACCAAAGAAAACGGCAATTGCTGCACTGCCACCACTAGCTAAAGAAGTTGCAGCTTTAGCTAGTATCCAAAACCCACTAGCAACTAGCACCACTGCAACTCCTACCAACGCTAAAGCCGCAGCCAATTTTATAAATGCACCTGCACTTTGTGCTATGCCACCAGCTTGTGGAACGTCAGGAGTATTGAGTTGTGGCGCCTTTAACCCCTTTAGTGATTTAAACGCGTCAATAATACCAGATAATCCTTTGCCAACAGCACTAATGACTTTGAAGGATGCAAAGGCAATTGCCAGAGCAGTAACAGCTTTAGCTAATGTCTGTAATTGACTTGAATTAAGTCTATTTAACGCCTTTAATCCAACCACAACTGCAGTTAGTATTAATCCTTTTGTTCCTGCTTTTATTACTAGCAATGCAAGTCCCAGTGCCTTTAAAGTTCCAGGATCAAGCTTACCAGTAACACTAGCTAGGGCTCCAACAAATTTAGTAATTCCGCCTACCATCTCTCCAATTGCTGAGCCTATTTGAGTATAAATACCTGTTCCACTTAATGTATCGGTCAAGTTGTTTGCCGCATCTGCTATTTGTTGAAACATTTGTCCAACGGCATTACCTGCATCGGTTGAATTAAAGCCATCAATGACATCTTGTATTCCAAGCTTTACCTTATCCAATATAGGACGAATATAACTAATTGCACTAATTATGCTATCAGAAAAGGAACCAAAATTGATATTTCCCAGTGCATCAGTAATGCCACTAACTGCATTGATACCAATATCACTCAGTTTTTTAAATTGGGGCTGTACCTTGTTAGCAATGGTTTCTTTAAGTCCATCCATTGCTTGACCAATAGTTTTGTATTGTGTAGCCATTTTACTAAAGTTGGCGTTAGTACCTGTTTTAGCAATTGCATTAAGAAAATCTTCAGTTTTAACCTTACCATCTTGGACAGCCTTAACTAGTTGTTTGGTATTCATACCCATAGTCTTACCGACAGCGGCCATACCTGCTGGCGTTTGTTCTAGCATTAACTTGAAGTCTTGCCATTGAACCATTGGTTTAGCAGCCATTTGCGTAGCCTGTTCAGACAACGTCTTCATAGCTTGTTGTGGATCAGTAGCAGCTGCAGCCAATCCACCAAATCCTTTAACCAAAGCCGTGGTATTTTTTGTTCCAACTGCTGCTAACTGACTGTACGTTTGTGCCATATCAGAAGATGAATAGATGGTATCTTGGGCAAATTGTTGTAAAGATTTTTGAGCATTAGCAATTGATGCTGGACTTTTACCAATTTGATGCATATTGCCTTCAAAAGTTGACCATGCTTTAGTAGATTCATTTAATTCACCTACAAATGTTCTAACACTATTACCAGCAACACCCATTGCTGAACTAATAGCTCCCCCGATTGCCGAACCGGCTATTATTTGCCGTAATCCAACGTGTGTTGAATTTAAGCCCTGATTTAATGAATTTAGTCCATTACTACCTCCACTAATTGCTGACTTAAAACGGCTTGTCATGGCAACACTTCTTTGAATACCAGAATTAAATTTATTAAGAGTGTTACTAAAAGCGTCGTTTAAACGAATTGTACCAGATATAGTTGCCATTGATTGCCTCCTTTCCTATATATGTTTAGATCTAGCTTTTCGTTTAGCTTCACGTTCTTGCTTTTTCTCTTCTTTTTGCCTAAGTTCAATCGAGGCAATCACAAGAGCTTTTTCCTTTAAGGTTAATCTTGCATATTTGTGTGGAGTCCAATGATATTCATTTAACACATAATGATATACGCCAAAGTCGCCATAAGACTCACTAATTAATTTTTTGCTTGTTCAACATAATTATCCATATTATCAATATCAAAGTCTGATAATTCTTGCACCGCTTGTCCTAAGTCCGTATACTGTCCCGCACTTAACATTTTTTTAAGCACACCTGCTGGATCAGCTATACATCCCCATGATTTTTGCAACTTTTCATTATTTAAGTCAGGCTGAATTACTGCTTCAGCCATCATCAAATCAACTACTTTATTTTGATCTGTTTCCTGGACACGTTGATGTGTCTTTTTATTAATGTAACTAGAAGTAGCTTGCTTTTGAATTTCATTAAACTTATCAGCAGTCAAAGCTTTAATAATAAAAGGAGATTTGAAACCTTTGAACTCAATTTTCTTTGTTACTTCCTTAGGTTTAACATTCTCAGCCAAAAAATCTTCAACATTGTATTCCATTTCTTAATTCTCCTTATAAATCAAAACCAGTAAAAGGTGTAACCAAGTTGACTTGTTCAAAGGTAAAGTCGGATTCCCAGTCCATCACGCCGTCATCAGCTTCAAAGTCTGCAAACGGCACATCGTCCAAGTTGACCTCACCAAAGTGCAGAGTCTGCGTTCCGGCTCGACTCGTTGGATCATTAATCGTCATTGTAATTTCAAAGTAGAGGTCCTTGCCACCATCAATATATGGCAAGGCATACTTAGTCCAGTTTGAAGAAATCAGGTAGCCGCCCAGAGTACCGGTTCCTTCCACGGACGTGACCTTTTTGTGCTTCCATCGACTACCAAGCGTCTGCACGTCCTCCTTGTTCTTTTCTAGCTTGGCACTGAATTTCTTGCACTCAATCAATGGAATTACTTTTCCATTGATCGTGACATATACTTTCGCATCTTTGGTTGAAATCGTATCCCGACCATTTAAAAAACTGCCTACTGTACTTACTGTTTCGTCTGCCATTTAAATTCCTCCTAATTATTGAACTACCATTGTCATGTAAAGCTTCTCCATCGAATCCAATGGAGTGATTGCTAGATTAACTAAAATAGAATCACGCTCATCCCCTGCGTCAACAGAAATATCACTTGCGTCAAATTTATCAATTACTCCTGCATCCATAAGTCCTTGCAAGTAACTTACTCGGTTAGCTTTAAACAAGTCACGACCGGTGGCATTGTTTGTAACCTTACCGATAAACATAGTTTCAAAAGTTCTTTCAGTATCAGTCACAATCGTATCCATTGTTCTAACCACACGATTTTTGCTAAAAAAGACTGGCTTTTCATCAGTAAACTTAGTTAAGGAATTAATATCCTGTTCAATGACTACCGTTTCATTTCGTTTAGTTGTAAAAACAATCTGTCCTTTTTCTAAAGCATCAATAGTTCGATCATTATCAAGTTTTGGATATGCACTGATTGCATCTGGATATTCTACATAAGTTAGCGATTTGGCAGCCGTAGCTGAACTTGAAGCTCCTGCAACATAGCCTGCCGCGATAGTTGCATCTAATTCAGTTCCATCTCCTAAGACAACGCCATTACCAACAACAGAAATTCCTTCGTAATTAACTTTGGCATTAATTGCTGGAATAACTCCTCGAACTTTAATCCCATTATCTTCACGTAAATGTTTAATTTCATCTATCAATTGTTGATGAATGGGATCATCAACTGGAAAGCCAGCTGTTGTAGCTACATTGTATTCTTCAGTTTCAAGAGCTTCATTGAATAAGTCACTGACTGCTACTGGTGTAGTAGTCCCACCAGTCAAATCAACAGTTATATCATTTTGTAATTGTTCTAGTTTAGATGACATTACAACTGGTGAATTATTATTTTCTTTTTCTTCATCATCCTGTAATTGTGGTGTTAATTCACCATTTAACTTAAATTTTACAAAATCATTATCAAATAAAGTGCCAGGTTTAGCTACATCAATAATTTGCTGATCAACTATTTTAGTTCCAAACAAAGTCGAGATAGTAACCTTATTGCCTTGCTTTTGAACAGATACATGTAACTCATTACCTTTAGTTCCTGGATAAACTGCTGTTATCGCCCAAGGTAATGCTGGATCTATTTTAGAAGCAGGCTGACCATCGTTATTATTTAATAACAAAACAGTATTTGCTCCCTTTAATACTTCACGAAGTACCCCTAGCTCTGGTTCATTAATTTCATGACCAAGCAATTTCTTAAAGTTTGATTCACTATTTAATTTAATAATTCCTTTTGCGCCCCAATTAAGTTGCGTATTAACTGGTAATAATGTGCGTCCAATATCGGCATTGTTTCGATTTTTTCCTTTACCAACCACGTTGATATAGGCACCTGGCCGACGCTTGTTTTGTGTTTTCCAAACTGTCATTTAATTTGTCCTTTCACTTTCTCGTTTTTTAATTTAATTTCGTCCTTTTCGGGGTAGAAACGCCCCCAAACTTCAAATTTGTAAATCAGCGTATTGTCTTCTTGTTGTGTAACTTCAATATTCCTTAGTGGCGCATAATCTTTTAACTCTAACAAACCACTGAGCAAGTAATCTTCAACTCGTTCCATATCGGTCTTAGGATTGTCTGGATTAGGATAGTAGATAACCTGATAGGTCTGCTTACGCATCTGTCTATCAAACAATTCTGGAGTAGCGGTTGTACTGATTTTCTCAATAAAAAAAGATGGCTCGCTAAAACCATCTGCTTGATTTTCGGTATAGATTACTGCATTCGGGAATATCCGTGCAATCTCGTCAGCAACACGTTCAATTATTGTCAATCATCCATCAACCTCCTCATCATATCCCAAACAACCGGTGTTAATAGCTCTGGCATTTGACTACTTGTTTGGTCCGTTGCTTTTTGTAAAAAGTGCTGACCTGGTACCCAACTAGCTTTTAGTCGCTTGCCAATTGCTGGCACGTACTGTCCTACTTTTTGCCGGTGACCATTCTCCACAAACGAAGCATAATTTTTACTATTCCGCAATTCAACTTTAATTTCTGAACCCGAAAAGAATGGTCCCTTAAGTTGCCAACTACGTCTTAGATCGCCAGTTTTAACTGGTGTGTTTGCTTGAGCATTACGCTTATAAGTTTCTCCAACATTTTTTACGCTCTTTTTAACTTCAGTTTTTAATTGATCGCCTGAAACTACTGCATTTACATGCTTAGCAAATTCTTGAAATTCTTCATCGTCAAAACTTCCAAATGCGCTCATGCTTTCTCATCTCTTGTCATCGCTACTTCTTGGTGGCTAACGTAGCCCGAATATCCCTTACTTGAACGCTTATACTTGGTAACCTTGCCATTGATGTCAGTCACTTCAATTGTTGCTCCTGCTGGAATGTCTAGCCCAGTTCTGATTAACAAAGTCGCATCGTACTCATCTGTACCAAAAAACGACTGCTCACTGCTTTTTAGTCCTTTGAGGATAACCTTAGCTGGTTCATCGGAAACAATCGTCACAGGCTCGCTTGTGGTTATATGATGTTCATTAACCACTTTCTTGGTGGCTTTTATAGTCACCTTATCAGTCCATAACTTAGGAGCAATGTCCTTTAGCTTGTTAAATGCATCAATTACCATTGCAGTCTCCTAAAATGGTTCAAATCAATAAAAAAGTCGTCTGTAATTGGGTTAAGCTCTTGCACCTTAGCGTATATTTCAGCTGGTGAGTCAAAATTAACCGATACATCGCCTTCACTAATTGAATTAACTGTGTCATTGCCATTGGTCCAATTATGCGTCTGGATTAATTGCACACACATTGCGGTAATTGTAGTGTCAATTTCAGGGGGTAGTTCCTCAATCGAAATGTTGGTGTAGTTGGCCACCGATTGAATTACTCGCTCAATACTGAAGTCTACTAAGTCAGTATTAGCCTTGCCACCAAGTAATTGGGTGACCTTATCCTTAATTTTTTGTTTTCTTTCATCATTCATTTTTACTTCCCACTTTTGGTAGTTTTAGTACTTGGGCTATCATCTTCTAGTGATTGACCACTAACACCCTGTTGTGCTGGCTTATCAGCAATCACGAATTGGACACCTGCTGTTTTGGTATTAAGCAGTAAAACATCGTTGTATGATTGCTCATAGTATAGATAGTTACCGCTTGAAGCTGCACTTGGTTGGTCAAAACCTGCAAAACTATACTTTTCTGGAGCGATTTGAACACCGTTGTAAATTAACATCATTTCAATTTGCTTAGCTGAGTCAATGGTTTTGGCACCAACGGTAAAGTCATATGCGGTCTGCATTAAATCGGATGGAATAACCACAATCGTTACATCATCTAAGCTGTAAACTGTCCGTTGAATACTGTTAGGGTCTTTTAATGTTAAGCCACGATTCAATGCTTCGGCACGCTTCAGAATTGCGTTAATCTTTGGTGTGACATATAAGTATCTATTTTGGTTTGGAATACGAGCTTCATCAAAATCAACCATCATATTGTCAAATGCAGTTAAAATATTCTTTTCATCAAGAGTATTATTGGTAATTCCCTTACCACCATCTTTAGTTTGCTTTTCTAAGAACAGCTTGCTAAACATGTACTTATCCATTTCAGGCATTTTTTCATCTAAATTAAACTGACGAGTAATATTGGCCATTGAAATAACATAATTAGATTCATCTACGTCTGATGGATCAACTAAAGTACTCCAGTAACGTTCATTCTTTAATTCATAAGTGTCCCAATCGTTACTGTAGTTTGGCGTAATGTCCGTAATAGTCCGTCTTGCTCGGTCTTTGCGCCCTTCTAAAATAGTTAATCTTGGTAATTTAATGTGTTTGGCGCCATCAAACGTAATCATTGAATTTGATGGTGAATTCCATAATGGTGCTGTATAAAGATGACCATCATAAAATCCTTGTTGAATTGCTTGTTGATATGCTTCTGCATAATTAATTGTTGCTGGCATTATTTATCTTCTCCTTTAAATATATTTGCCATAGTTGCTACCAAATCAGGGTCAGTTTTAGCTCCCCCACCTTGTGGTTGATAAGGTTCTTTCTGACCTTGATCAAATAGGTAACTGTCAGATTTTTGCAATGAACTAATTTGGTCATCTAGGCCTTCAAGTTCACCTTTGTCGTTTAGCTTGACTTCGTCCATGTTCAATAGAGCTTTAGCAGCCTTTGTATTACGGACGTGAGCTTTCCCTAAAGCACTATCAACTGCACCATTTAATTTGGTTTGTTGTAATTCTTGAGTCAGGTTCTCGGTGTCTTGCTTATACTTGGATTGTAGCTCTTTGAATTGGTTACTCAGTTCTTCGTTGTCTCCAGCTTGTTTTTTTAGCGCCTTTAAATCTTTATCACGCTCAGCAATCTGGCTCTGTAACGACTCATTGGTCTTGCCTAGCTCATCTGTTTTAGCTTTCATTGCTTCTACATCAGCACCATGCAGACCCATGACCTTGTCAATTTGTTCATCGTTTAAATCTAATTTTTTTAATTCTTCACGTTTCATCTTATTTCCTCTCTCGCAATCTTTTACGTGGGGCGACCACTTCCAAGGTATAAAAAATAAGCCTTTTTACGCCATGCTCAGGGCAAAATAAAAAGCAGCTAATTTGGCTGCTTTAAAAATTCTATATGCTTTCTGCATCATTGAGTTTTCTGCAAGATACTGCAATCCATCACTTGTTATAACTGTACTTCTTCTATTTCCTAACAATGTGCCACCATCTAACACTGGTGAGAACGTAAGTCCTTTAATGTATCCATCATCACTTAGCATCTGTAGCGTGCGAATGAATTGTTGCTGAGATATATCGAAAGTATCAGCTTTCAATATATTAGGGTCTGCATCTTGACCATTTTCATAGCAATATTTTAGATAACTTAATATTTTATAGGCAATTGTAAAATAATCGTTGTTACTCATCACTCTACCTATGCTGGTACCGCACTAACTACATCCGAAATCCAGACATCATCTTTAGGCTCATCCGCCATAAACAGTAGCTCTGGTTGATCATCAGATTCATCTTCAATTTCATTAACAAAAATTGTTCGCTTTGTACCGTCTTTCAATGTAAAAGTTACTTTTCTAGCTCTAAAATTGTCTAAAATCTCAACTAATGACATTTTATGTGGATCCATAGTATTCAACCTCCTATTTCAAATAATCTGGTTTAACAGGTGTAATGTGTGCACCCTTCTTTTTACGATAAGAAATACGCCCTTTTTTAGTTGGATATAAATTACCATTTATATCAGACCACAAACCAATATATGTTTCATACTCAAACAAAATTTGATTCTTACTGGTACTTTCACGTTTCTTGCCATATTTCTCAATCAACGCCTGAGTTTCAGCGGGTGAGATAATTAATTCGCTTACTGGCCGTTTACGACCTTTAGCATAGTTATCAAATTCGGGCGTTCCCTTTACATGTTTATTATACTGCTCAGCATTGAGTTCGTTCCAGTTATATTTTCCAGATTTTGGAATATATCTAGCAGTAGTATTCGGTAACGACTCATTTTGCCTTTGATACTCAATTGCTTTTTTCCATTGGTCAAAAGTCATATTATCAACATAAGTACCTTTGCCAGTTTCTGGATCTCTTGACCACCTTACTCGGTCATCTGGTAAGCCTTCAATATAAGGAACTGTCGTACACCTACAATAAGGATGAATTAACGGATAATTAATTCCGTCTTTTCTATCTTTCAGGTCGAAAATCTCACCATCAAGATGTGCACATTCTTCGCATGTATGTGACTCTAGAGTTGCCAAATATTGGTACTTTTCAACTCCCTCTTCTTTATATGCATCAGCTGTCGCCTCTTCGGCAATATGTCCCATTTCGGTAATGACCAAACGGTGCAATTGATAGTCTTCAACGTCTCTCAATCGCTGGCGCATCATTTTGAATACTTGTTGATGCGAGTGACCTAACACTGTGCCACGTAGCAACGCATCCCCAAGCTCATTAGGTAAAACCTTAGTATAGTTTTTCCAGATTCGTTTTGAAAAATTGCTACCATTCCAGGGTTTATTGACAATTACTTTGACTTGATATTCATTGACATTGGCAAAGTTACTGGACAACTTAGCCTGTTCTAATTGCGTCAAATAGATGCTATGCATGTATGTTTGTTGAAATTGGTTAGATAGACTTTGTTCTAATTTGTCACTTTCAGAGCTAGCATATTGGCTTAATAGGTTGGTTAACTGCTCGTCTATGTTCTTAAGTCTTGATAATTGGCTTTTGAAATATTCGGCATCTAGTTCTTTGTCAAAACCGCCTTCTTTAGCTTTACGTTCAAACTCCTTAAGTGTCATATGCCAATCACGAGTGCCAATAGTGCTTAGTATTTTACGGGCATCTTCGTGGCTAATCTCTTGATTGTTGGCATAGCGTTTAAGCCAATAGTCAACTTCTTCTTCTAGCACCTGTTCGACTTCTTTTAGACGTGCTCTCATTGCTGACTCATATTCAGCCGCATTACTTAATTGATTGTCTTTTTCCTGTAAATACCTCTTTTGCCAGTAACTACGACTTCCTGCTGTCTTCTTGCTCATCGTCATCATCACCGTTTAGGCTATTAGGGTTTCCATATTCGTCATTGCGATTTTTAAGGTCTTCTTGTTGGTCTTGGAGTTCCTCTTGCCAGTCTTCCACAATGGGATTAGCTTTAGCGATTGCTTCCTTACTCGTCCAGTTAGCTAATTGACTAACTACTTGAGCTCGTTCAACATCGTTTTGGATAGCTGTTCTGGTCCAAGTTTGATTAATTCTTCGACTATCCGCATCTGAAACATTCAGCCAATGCAGGATAGCTCTGACTAACTCAGTTAATGCATCTCTGAAGTAAGCTTCGGTTTTGGCCGCTTTTAGTTCAAGGTGAGAATAGAGCATCTTAATTGCAGTCCCAGTTGCATTGTTAGTTTTAAAGTCAGTTGGATCAATGCCTTGCGCATGAACAAAGATGTTGGTCTTAGTTGTTTCTAACATCGAGTTGCGGGCTTCAGTTGGAATGTTAATGGCTAATTGATCAACACCTGAATCATCGCCACTGCCCATACTCCTAACTTTAATGGACTTATATCGTTGGAGGTCTTTTCTAAATTTATCAAGGTCAGTTCCTTCGTAATTCTTTAAAATTAAAAATATTTGTTGAATGTCATCTAAATCATTAACGTAACCATTATAGATTTTGTCGTAGACGTCAATTAAGCCTTTATAATGAAACAAATCAGGTTGCTGTTCCTTGTTCTTGGGAAACGCAATAAACGGAATTCTTCCCATACCATGATGATTAATACTAGAAGTGCCTGCGGCATCATCAGTTGATGCATCATAAATCGTAAAACGGTCATTAATTGGCTCTAAATTGTTAAATTGCTCGTCACGTGATTTAAAAACCGTGACTGTTTCATCATCCCAATATTCATGTACCCAGTAAGTTTTAGCGGTTTCTGGTTCAAGCTCTTTGTATGAACGTCTTAGTGCTACTAACTTACGATTTAAATCGGTCGAATAAATTGGTGTTACTTGGTCTGGTGGCACAATCGCATATCTAAACTGGTTATTTTCATCAAGCCAATAATGTAGCCATGCTATACCGGCATTAGCTGCATCAACAACCAATTCATTTAGTCTTAAAGCAAAGTTGTCGCCTAAAGTATCTTTGATTTGATCATTTAGCTTATCTTCACCCACATCAATAGTTGGTGGCTTAGTAGCCAAATAACCTGCCTCTTGATCAACCAACAACTGGTGAAAGTTAGAACTCACACGATTATCAGCTGGTCTTAACGGATTCTTTTCCTTTTTGGCAGCATCGTCATCTTTAGTTTTAGATTCACCATTGTTTTTGATAGTTATATCATTCTCATTAAGATAATAGCTTTTAGATTTAGCATATTTAGCATTGAAATTAACCCGTCTTGTTTGCGTGTTTTGTAGCAATTTTTTCATTGCTTCTAATTCCATTTAATAAAACCTCCTTTCCTGATTAAACTCTCAAGAGCATATCGGGTAGCGTCCATAGTGTGGTCGTTGCCATCTGGATAGCCAGACTTGTAGTTTCCGTTTAAATCAATTTCAAATTCATAACTAGTAAATTCACGCCAAGCATCGGGACAACGGTTGGGGTCAATGATAATTTCACGTAAATCCTCTAACCACTTGTAGCCGTGATCACGTGAACCTCCGCCTTTGATAGCGCCATAAATGTTTAACCCCTGGTCTTGGTATTCCGCAATCATATCGGGGGATGCTGAATCAGCTGTTAATGGTTCATTTCTGGGATTGCGTTCTTTGATCATCGCAACTGCATCACGCACTTTAAGTCCAACACGTTCGAACTCATCAAAAATAAAAATGCGACGCCTTGCTGAGTCCCAATATATCTTGACGAATGCCGTTGGATCTTTAGCAAAGCCAAAGTCAAGTCCGTAGTAAACCTTATCGAATCTAGCAATCTCATCATCAGTAATTGGTCTGGTAGTAATATTGTTGAATACTTCTGCACCAGTACCAGTTACTTCACCTAGATATTCATGTCGGTATGCTTTCTCATTGTCTTTTTCAAGTTGTCTCGCGTCAGCAAGGAATTCAACTCCAAGCCAACTTTTAGGCACTGAACGATAATCTGACAGGTTCACTAGCGTATCATCACGCATTTGTTCACTATCAACTGCTTGATTAACCCAGTTAGATTGTCTTGCTGGTGGGTTGTATGAATAGAAAGTAATAATGCCAGAACCACCACGGCCTAATGACTGGTTGATTGACCGAATCTCTTCCATACCCTTAAACTCCGTGACCTCTTCGAAATGTTTAAACTTGGTGTAGCCTTGTCTAAATGTTTGCGACTTAATCTTTCTTGGGTCATCTGCACCCTTAAATCTAATCTGTTGGCCAGTTGGTTTAAACGTCAATTGCATCGGACTAACTGACGACTGCCAATATTCATCAACATGCAATAAATCAATTGCCCACAAGTATTGCTCAAACACTGAATCACGTAACGTATTGGCTACTTTACGCAAAACAATTGCATTAGCATCCTTGTCTTGCATAATTCCAAGCACAATCATGAGCGAAATAAAAGAGGACTTGGTACTACCACGTCCTCCTTTAAGCCAGTAATTGGCATGTTTTTTATTGTGAATATCCCAAAAAAGGCTATAGAAAGCTGGTGAGATATTATCTTTAAGGCTCACTTGCATTACTATCCTCCTTTGGAATATTGAAATTGATGTTGACTGTCGTGTCTAAATCAGCACTATTTAATTGCTCAACTTTATATTCAGCAATTTTAGCTTCTGCAACCATTTTACGCAGTTGAGCAGTCGAAATAGGGTCACTTGGATACCTTTTTAAAATTTCTTTAGCAGCAGTAATTCTATCTTTAGCCGAAACTTCAACGTTCTCGTAGAGCCCCTTGGCAGTCGCTACAGTCTCCGTTTGTTCGCCTCGCATGACTGAAGTTAAATACTCTAAGACCTCTTTAGCGCTTGCTAATTTGGCAGATTCGAGCCGTTTCATGCTCGATTCGATATAAGCTTTAACGTTAGCATTTGTTAGCATGCGACTAGCGTTAGCTCTCGCAGTTTCATTATTTTTAACCTTGTAGCCAGCATTTACATATGCTTCGGTCGCATTACCACTTTTGATATACTCGTCAGCAAACTTTTTTTGTTTACCTTTTAATTCAGTCACATCATTTCACCACCTCCTGATTTTGTGCATAAAAAAATACGGCTGTTAACCGCATTTTATCTTTAACCTTTAATTTCAAGCGAATAGGAACCGGAATCATTTTTTATAGGAACTTCTGTAGCATCAACCTGCTGAATCCCTTGATATTCTATTTTGGAACTAGCAAAACCGTTTTTTACTTTTTCATATTTTTTCTCCGTCCAGTCCTGACGATACCATTTTTGATCAACTGTGGCAAAATAAACAGAAATTTTTTTATCCCAGTTCCACATTGCCTTTTTTCCTTCTTCAATCATAGTCGGTGTCATAAAAGTAAAGGAATCACTTTGTTCTGCTCCACTGTTTAGAGTTATAACATCTTTGCTAGTTATGCTTTTTTCTATCGAAGAGCTATCAATATAAGTAACAGCTAAAGTTAAATTGATTGCTGAATTTTTTGAAATGTTTTTCAATTCATACATATATCCTTTTTCCTTAACCTGGTAACACCATAGTTTTTCTTTTAATGTGTATATTTTATCAAAACATTCAGTAAGTTTTTCGATATATTCTATATTTGTCCACACAACATTCATGCCATAAGTAAGTTTGTCATTTTTTTCCAAAGAAAAAAATGGTCTATTGTGCAATTCTTCAAGCTCTTTTTCTCTTTTCCTGTCATTTTCATACTCTCGTATTTGTTCAAGCATTTGCTTTTTTTGTTGACAAATTTGCCAGTAAGCAAAGATGATAGCAAAAAAAGATAATGCACTACTTACCCAATCTGCAACAGTACCAAAATTCATTATATTCACCTCAAAGCAATAATACAAAAAGCCGACGCTTTTAGCCAGCTTTTATTGATGAATATAAAATATAGTGAACAAAAGCGGAATTGAAACTGCACAAGGAGCTTCACTCTTCTGCTCTACCGACTGAGCTATTTGTCCATTGGTTAGCATAATTACTAATCTATTAATGGTAGCTTTAACGATTAATCATAGGTCATCGCAGACTATTGCAGTAGTAGGAATCGAACCTGCTTACAACCATTACCGCAACACACAAGAAAGTTTTTTAAGTTGAATGAGTAAAAATAATTTTTAAAACTCACGCATTAGTTTAACGTCGTTTCGGACGGTCTTAATAGCTATTAGGAATTATCCCAACTTTTTGACAATACCATAATACAATAGATTATGACCGCTTGACTGTCGCTCTTTGACCGCTCTTATGTCGCTCAATGACCGCTTTTTTAAAAATCCTATTTGTACGCTTACTTAGTTATGTATTTAATTCTCAATTTCAAAAAAGCATCCCATTTGGGGATGCTTTTAAACTAGATGTGGTCCATGATATTGATTAATTATATGTGTGTCATCTTTTATATCAAGACTAAGATAATAACATACTTGATTATAAGGAATTCCAGTATTATTGGATAAATCATGAATATATTTTTTTTCATCAGTATCTGAAAATTTCAAAGCGCTCAATAAAAAAGTTGGTTTTTCAATTGGAATTTTATCATCACCCGGTTCACTATATCTCCAATGATTTCTAGAAATGGTTTGTCTCAAAAATAAAGCCTGCTGATCTGTTATTAAACCAATTTCATGCCCCCTATAGATTAAAGCTTGTATTGACACTAACCAATGTCTTTTTAAAAGTTTTAAATGTTCCATATTAGTAAAATACATATCGATTGCTAACCCATCTTCGGGCATCAATAGTGCACTAGCAAAATGATTTGCTTCAGCTTCTATTCTTTTATAATTACTACTATTATTAATATTATTTTCTAAATAATTAGAATGCATAAATATATGTCCTAATTCATGAGCAATGTTAAATCGCATTCGAACACTTGACGAGTCCCTTGAATTTATCAGTATGTAAAACTTTTCATCATTTTTTACAGTTATCGCATCAATACCTTCATCTTCTAAATCAACAAAAGAAACTCTTATACCCAATTTTTCGACTAATAGTGTCATATTAGATATAGGCCCGTTGCCAAAATTAAAACTTTTTCTAATTGAATCCACAATGGAATCTATATAGTTGTATGGCAACATTTTAAAATTATTTTCAAAATTAGCATACTTAGGAAGAGAAAAGTAATGTAAACTATAATCTGAACTTACCTGTTCTTCCAAATAGCTAAATAGTCGTGCTTTTTGAACAGCCTGAACTTGTTTTTTCTTAGTAACAACCGAATTTTTTCTAAAAAATCTTGTTTTACTAACATGTGGCAATTCAGCATTATTTATTATAAATTTACGCGAAACATTAAATAGCTTAGATAACTGGACCATAGTTGTGAAATCGATATTTCTTTTATTATGTTCTAATTGTGATATATAAGATGAAGTAACATTCAAGCGACCTGCAACATCTTTTAATGTCATACCATTTAATTCTCTCAAAAAAGCAATTCGAGAGCCATCTATAGCATTTTTACTTGTCGCTAGTCTTTCCATAATTTATTTCCTTAATCAGTCTTTCCCATATCTGATAAAAATTCTACGAAATCATTTTTTTCAAAATCAGATAGCTCATTCATAACGGTAGAAATTTCATTTTGCTCTGCATCAGTGTAATATACAAATGGACTACCAAGGTTTTCCTTAACAATCCAACCTGTTTTATCATTAGGCATACCTAAAACAACAAATTTTGGTTTCGAGCTTTGATGTCCATGTGTCAGTTCAAAATAATATTCTACCACAGAAAAATCTTTGCAAGACAAGTCTTCTCCCCAAAAATTTAATGAGGAAAATAATTTATGCTTCATATTTTTTCTATAAACTGCATCTCTACTACTGTTATTCTTTGTCGTAACTTGATTTACAGTTAAAACACCTTTTCCATCAGCCGAAATCAATCTCAAATTTTTACCTGTTCGTTTAGAATTTGATTTATAACTTGCTTCAAAAGGCAACATTCCCTCCTGGCAAGCTTTGATAAGGAAAAAATCTATAGCTAAATTTTTTAGTTCAGTAATTACATTTTTATTCCTGTGATTATCCAAAGTCAAAATCTTACCAATAAACGTATCTGACTTTTTTTCTATTTTATTAATTTCACCATATCCCATAAAAATAATATTTTTGAGAACTGCCTTAGTGGTTGGGTTAAAGTAAGCATCAACTATTTTAGGAGCATATTCTTTATTAATTGAAAAATTTGTCATTAAAATTCCTTTCTGTGAATCGGGATAATTCACAATACACTAAAAAATATTAGTCAATAAATTATTTACTTTATCATTGATATAATTGATTGTAACATAAAGTTAACAGTTTTACAATTTTTAGCAAATTTATTAACATTGAAAAATTTTTCACATAAAAAGTATAAGATAATATAGTTTCAATTAAAATTAGTTTGCTACTTCTTCATTCTCAAACACCCGCAGATCATCCAGGGATGAACCATCTTCTTTCCGCCAGTAATCAAAGCGTTCAGCGAATTCAACACATGCATCATTTTTTACCTCATTAAATCTAGTACTTTGATATCCCAATTTCGATCTAATTCGGTCATTAGGCCAGTGCTCAATAAAATACAAATAAAGAATAGTTCCACTAATGTGGCTGCAACTGCTGATAGTGTGATCTACTGCTCTTACACAAGCTTGAGCATCAAGATTAGCAGTCATTCGCTCGTCTTGATGATTAAGCCCATCATGTCCGCCAATATTATTAGGATCAAGTGTTGGACTAGATATATCACTCAAATGTTTGTTGGCCAGATTAAGATAATGACCAAAGTCTTCCGCAAAAAAATCTTTAACTGCTTGTGCCGTCTTGACTTTATCTAATTTCGCTTTTTTAAACAAAACTAACTGTACAACTCCAATCATTATCTATCACTAACCTACTTTTTTACACAAATCTTTCGATGTGAGATATATTGATCTCCTTTATTTAATTTCCGCCATGGCATAAATTCTGGTAACCGCTCCAATTTAAAGCCCTCTTCGTAAAGATATCGCTTTGTTCGCTCGTAATAATCACAATGATGATGCATTAGGATGCTAAAATTTTGATAATTACCTGAATAAATTAGCTGGCCAGTTTTAGCAATTGTTACTTGATATTTAAATTTAGGCTTGGCTTTAATATGGCATTTAACTGCTAACAAATGTGCTCTCTTGAAAGTTACACCCATTTTTTGAGCAACTTCAGCGTTTGAATAACCTTCTTTCAACATATCCACTATTAATTCATCATCACTAATTTGCGAAATACGCTTGCTTTCTTCTTCAGCTGCAAAGATCAACTGTCTAAGCTTCTTTAAAATCGGATTGCTTTCAGGAACTAGCACCAAAGATCCAAACTTGTCTTCCAGTTGATGGATTAAATCATAAGGTAATCGCATATTTACCTCCCTCCTAGCTATCATCGTGCCACACTGCTGTTACTTCAACTTGTGGCTCTTTTCCGTACCATTTTTCAACACTTAAATCGACTACTTGTCTGTCATCTCTAAAAAGCCCCTCGCTGAGGCACACAGCTTTGTGCAATACGTGATTAACTTTCATCTTAGGATTTAACCCATCTAGTACAATCTTTGCAATATTGTCACTGTCAGGCTTTTTAGTTGGTCTTTCTTCGCCACTCAGACACCTTGCCTTACGCTTTTTTGAATATGATGTAGGTATTCCAAAAAATACTTTGATTGAAATAGCCATATCCTTCGATATTGGCTTATTTATGTTGTGCGCTCTTCTGGCCAGTTGAGCACTGTACCTGACTTGATTTTCATAATCGTGAGTATCATCTGGAGTGTAGGTGATTACATGACCATCCCGTCTTGAAAATCGTGGTCTTGCTTTGCTTTTAGGTTCCCCAGGTACGATAAACTTCAAACAACGCTCCATCTAAACATTAATCTTCCTTTCCTGCTCTTCAAAAACCACGTTATGAATATTCATTAATTTATCTTCAATTTCAAAAATGATTGAGTTTATTTGATTAATTGTTTCCTGCTTGGTATCGATTACCACATTGTGACTGCTCTTGCTTTGAACCTGGTAAAGTGCAGCTATTTTAGCGTGTAATTCTGCAAGTTCCTTAGCATACCGTCTGGCTTCTTGATAATAGATATTTATAAAAGTTTCATTTACTTTTTCTGCAGTAAAATCATCTAATTTGAGTTCACGTTTTTTTATTGCTGTTTTAAGCGTGTCATACTGCTTGGTGTAATTGTTATACGAGATTGGACAGCATGTTAAACATTGTCTTTTGCTGAGTTGATAAACAACAATTATTTGTCTGCACTTAACCAGCAGAACATCATCATTATTCTGATTACGTTCTATTTCATCATAATTTTCTAACAGTTCCTGCACCCATCCAGTAACATAATCATGATTTTTGGCACTATCATGTAAATCCCTTAATCCAAAGCGTTCGTGTGCTCGCATAATGAAGTGATCTGTCACTTTTATTCCCTTAGTAAAGTCATGTTCAACTATTCTAGGCTTACTCTTATTTGACATTCATACTCTCCTCCTAGAATGGCAAATCATCGTCTGTTATATCAATCGTGTCTCCTGAACCGCTAAATGGATCCTGTGGAGCATTATTATTGCTGTTGCTTGTATTGTTACCACTGCCACTATAACCGTTATTCCCCGTATTTGCGTTATTCTGCCTATCCTTTTTCGACTCCAATAATGAAAAGTTATCAACGACAACTTCAGTCACATAAACCTTCTGCCCGTTTTGGCCATCGTATGATCTAGTTTGAATTCGACCATCAACGCCAACAAGTGAGCCTTTGGATGTAAAATTGCAGAAGTTTTCGGCTGCCTTACGCCAAATGACACAACTGATAAAATCAGCTCCTCGTTCACCCTGAGAATTGGTATATTGCCGATTAACTGCAAGCGTAAACGTTGATACTGACACCCCACTCTGTGTTGTTTTCAATTCAGGATCACGAGTCAAGCGACCCGTAAGCACTACTCTGTTAATCATTCTTGCTCTCCTTTTCTCTATAAGAATAGTAAGCAAATACTATATTTTCGATAAAGAAAAACGCTGAGCATAGTGTGGCAAACAAAGCTATTTTGCTTTGCCATATAAAATAGGCAATTACAGCAATTACTAAAATCCCACCCCAAAAACTTGCTTTACTTGCTCGTTGTTCAAATTGGTTTTTCCAATCATTATTTTCCATTTTTAGTTACCTCCATTGTTTTATCAACAAAGTCGTACGTTTCTTGGTCAACCACCGCTTCAGCATATGAGCCATTGTCAGCGATGAAGAATGACACCACTAGCTTGCCTTCTTTTTCGTCAGTACCAAAGAAATAATCTAGTGGTATTGCCCACCACATCTTTATCGCTTGGTCTTCAAAAACCAGCATGTCATTTACTACTTCCATCAACAGGCACCTTCTCGCAATCTTCTAAGTGATACTTCTTAATTTCTGCTTCAGTAAATTTACAGCTGTTATCCAATTTGTTAAGTTGGTCATTTACTCCCTGAACTGATTGCGCACCTAATACATCGCTATCAAACCACTTGTGATAGAAAGTTTTATGTGCGTGCGGCACTTTCACGTACCACTTTTTATCTGGCACAGGCTTGCTATACATATCCCAAAATTTTTCCATTGCTTCCTTATCTGGAGCTCCATACCAATGCAAAATTGTGCTTGCATATCGTTCTAAATTTTCATTAGTAGCTAATTTTATAAATTCCTGCTTTGTCATAGGGATCGGTTCAGCTCCCGCATATACTCCTGTACTATCATAGCCTCCATCTAAAACTTTTTTATCACGCCAGTTTTTTGTTATATATAGGCATCTGCCGTTATGCTTAATAATTCTTTTTTCTTCAGTCATTTTTACCACCCCCAGCTAGTCCACCACATATACTTTTCAAGCAAGCCAGCTACTATTGCTAAGACAAAAAACGTTACCAAGAATATCTGGCCTAATTTTTCGCGGTTTAGATAGAAGCATATAAACGCTGTTATACATGCAATTGCTCCTAACAAGCCGATTAATATTATTAATAATTTCATTTTTAAATTAAATCCAGCTCCACCATATCAACGCCACCTGTATATAACTCGCTATAAGGAACATCGTATACATGAGGATTGTCATTTTCTTTAACATATTTTTCTGCCTTTTCCTTATCAAGAAAGACTTGGATTGGGCTAGTAGTTCTAACTGCGTCGCCAAAACCGCCATCTTCATCTTCAATTGAATAAACTAGGTAGCATTTTTTAGTCATTTTTCGTTACCCCGCATTCACTAACTTTTTTGTCTTTTATTCGCTCTTTTAAAATCTGAACGCATTTAGCATATGTTTTTTTGGAAACATGATATGTTTGTTTAAAAGGTTTAGGAGAATCACCGAATATGCCACTTTTATTAGGTACATGTTTAAAATTGATTACATATTGTCCGTTAGAATAAATTTCTATACTATTTAGATTTTCAATTAGTTCTTCATAATCGCGTTTCCTATTTACATCAGTAAAACGAATTGCATCTTTAGTTATTTTTTCCATTTCTTGTTACCTTTCTGTTTAAGTAATCCACGCACCAGTCATAGTCTTCTTTGCTGACCTCATATATGTTCATCGAACTAAAACGTATGCGATGTTTTAGCTTATACTTGGGCTCTTCGCTAGACCCCAAATTAACTAAAGCGGTGTCTGCTAGATAGAGATCTTCCAGCATTTCTTCACGTTCAATGTTTCCATCAAGGTCAGTAAATCTAACTGCTTTTTTAGTTATTTCTTTCATTTTGGGTTACCTCTGCATCTTCGAATTTTTCGTTTTCATCAAGCGGATAGTTATCTGGCACGTGCCCAAGGAACACGTACTCGCCAGCTTTGTTTTTGCGATATAACTTTTTAACTTTCGTCATTGCTACTCCTCCATATATTTATTTTCAAAATCAGCGAAGAACGTGTGTGCCTTTTGCAGTTCCTCTTTTTCTTTGCGCTGGAATGCGCCAATACCATGCTCACAGTCGTATTCATACTGCTGGTCTGCTCGTTCATGCCATATCTTTGAGTAGATGCTGTCCCAGTCAGAAGTCCACTTATATTCGTGATCGCTTGTCGGCGATTTTCGTAAAATCAATGACACGGCTCATGTACCCCTCCTGCATCCTGCTGACGACCCGTTCATGGTAGGTCTGGTATAATTCATCCATACTTAAATTAGTCGTCGTAATTACACGCTGATTGCTCTCGTAGATGTCGAAAATAGCATCCTGAACAAAGCTACTTGCCATATTATTAGCACTCTCTGCGCCTAAATCGTCCAGAACCACCACATCAGCTTCGTGTACAATATCGGTCACGTGCCTAGGTGACCAGATACCAGTATTATCACTGAACCAATATTTCATTTCTCGCATTAATTTATTAACGCTTAGAAAAAGGCATTTTTGCATTGGATCAGACCGATCGTTAATTGCATTAAGAATCGCCATCGCTAAATGTGTCTTGCCAGCACCAGCATTACCGTACAGTAGGCTATTACCATTTTTATCTGGAAATTTGTAGTAAAATGCTGCAATAGTGCCTGCGTTATGCTTAACAGTTTGTTCCGGCGTAGCATTGCCCTTTTCATCAGCTTCACCCCAAAAGTTGTCAAAGGTGTAGTTGAAAGCATCAGCGCGGTCTACTAGGGATGCATCCCTAAGGAAGCCTCGATACCTTCTGATAATCACATTTTTTTGCATCTGTTGATCTTGAGCTTGAATTTGTTCATGTTGGCATTGCTCACAGAATGGCTTAACTCTATCTAATCCCTTGATAAAAACAAGATGGCAGTCTGGATGTTTAGGACAAGTTTCAGCAGTCTCTCTGCGTCTCAGTTGAATTAAATTAACTGTCTGCTTTGTTATTCCTGACATAGTTACCTTCCTTTCTAAAATGGCAAATCCTCTTCGTTAACACCTTCTATACCGCCAGTAGCAAAAGCTTCCTGAGCGATTTCCACATGTGGCTTGCTACCTGTAACTTTCTCGTTAAGATAGCTTTCAAACTTAGTACCAAACAATGTTTGAGGTCTTAGGTACTTGCTCATCTTGGAATCATGGAACCAAGTTGCGCACTTGTTTTGGATGACTACTTTGAAATCATCTAGGGAATACCCATCTTTAATTCGTGCATCTATCAATCGTCTGTTGACAGCAGATGATGACTTGTACTTAGTACCTGCTTTCTCATTAAGATAGTCAATTACTTCCTTGTAGATAGCTGGTTCTGCCTTGGCGGAACTATTTATATCTTTATCTGTAGTAGTCTCTGTGTAGTCTCTGGTATTGGTTTGGTCATTTTGTCCATCTCCATGTGGACATTTTGTCACTATCGAGCGGCCATTTTGTCCACATGCATTGCTCATTAAGTCATTCAGTGCATCTTCATCAATCGAGTACCATTTGGTCTTATCAAATCCTGCTTTATTAAAATTTCCAGTTAAAACAATCCCTTTTTCCTCTAGATTGTTAAAAATTCTTCTAACAGTTCGAACCGATAACCATGGAAAGTTATCTTTTTGCCAATTTTCAAATGAGTTGTAAATCCACATTCTGCCATCAATTTTTTTAGCTATGTTTGAATGCAACCAGTAATTTAATTGTTGCAAAACCATTGCTTCTCTATCACCATTTGAACCTAATGCAACTGCGAGGTCAGTATCAATGACAATTGGATGTTTGCTATATAGCCATTTTGCTTTCATTTGATTACTTCCCTCCAGAGAGCTTCTGGAATGCTTCCAAATCCTGCCCTTTTAAGGTGTTAGCAAAATTTTTGGCATTCTGATTGCCTTCCATCGCATGCTTTACTACTAAGCTCATCAATACGTTTTGACCGTTGTAGTTAACTGTGTAATTGCTCCAGTTATTTGTACTTTGCTGGCTTGGTTTTGCTGATGATTGCCTTACTGGTCGTGGCTTAGACACTTGACCATTGCTCTTCTCTTCTGGTAAATCTTCGCCAGCATAGACACTTAAGCCTAAGCCTGCAATTGCTAAAGCCTTTACTAAAGCTCGTTGTTGAGTTTTATTAATGTCGAAATAAGTTGCTTTGGATAAAGCTTTGTTGCGGTAATCCATGACAAACAACTTTGAGCTGTAGTCTTGTCCCTCAATTGTCACTACTGCTTCAACTTCATATCCAGCAGCAGTTTGCCGATAATCAACATCCCTACCTGTTGCTACCCAACCATCTTTAGTTAAGACATACTCAGGAAATTCTGTAATTTTGTAATTTGCATCTGGATATGCTCGCTTAACAAGTTTCCATGCATTCGCCCAGCTAAGATAATCTAACCTGCCCTTTTTATCCAAATAAGGACTAACGTCAATTTCCGATAAGGTAGCAAAGACACTCTTTTTATCTTCCGTCATTGTGCATCCCTCCGACTGTCAATTACTCGTTCTCGCTTGATACCCATATCTTTCATGTACTGCCACAATTGTTTGAATTGATAGCGACTTGCACTCAATTTGATTTTGTAATTATCGAAAATCAGTAATGCTGAGATATAATCGTCCACAATTTCGCCAGTTGTCTTATCAACTGCCTTGCCATTCATATTGACGATGTGAGCTTGCTTTTCTTTTTTTGCTTTCTCATTACGCTCTGTTTCAGCTTTAATGTCATCTGCATAACTGCTCATTTGGCTTAATACACTGCTTAAATTTGTGTGTTCTAGTAATTCAGCCCAATGTTGATATGCTAAACCGAGCTCTTTAGCACGTTCTTTAACTATCGTTATACTTTCAGCAAGTTGTTCTTTTTCTTTGACTAGATTTTCAATTTGAGCTTGTACTTCGTTTTCAAAAACAACATATGATGCCGTTTGATTAAACCATTTTGGATTTTCCTCAATTTTGTTAGGGTCAACACCTACTGCTTGGCATCGCTTTTCAATATCACGTCTGAGTGACATTGCTTTTTGTTGTTTTGCATGGTCTTCGTATGCTTTAATCTGATCACCAATGCGTGTTGATGTTTGATTAATGCTATCTGTCAACTCTTTAATTTGTCCCTTAAATTGATTAACTGGTTGATCAATTGTGTTGACTATACTTATTTTTCGGTCATTTAAAGCCTTTTTAAGTTTATTTAGCTGTGCCCTAGTAGCTTTGGCTGATTTCATGTTGTCAGGAGTTACTTCGTATTGACTAAACTCATCATTAATTTGATCAACTTTATCTTTAAGTGATTGATATTCAGGAAAATCAATTTTAGCAGTGCTATAAGCAATGCCATATTCTTGGTTATCTAAAATTATTAATTCTTTATCCATAGTGGTATAATCTCCTTAGAAATAGTTATTTTTTATTGAGTCCGATTGGCGTCGGGCTCTTTTTATGTTCCGGGAATTAATTCCGGTTGTGATAGCAGACAAATCGTTAATACCAACCCAACAATGACTAGCAATAACGAGATTGTCAGTGACATCTTGGTGTGTATCTCTAGGTCTGTATAAGTGCTTAAAAAGTACGCCCATTTTTTCAATATCCTTTCAATCATGGTAATTTCGCGTTCCAATCTATTTCACATCTGTGTTTGTCTAGCCATTCTTGTGCTGGCTTTTCAAAAATAAACGTCCGACTTCCTTCTTCAGTCTTACGTGGGTTAACCACCCAGCCACCATTTTTAATATTGGTTTCTGGAAATTCGTCAAAAATAAATAGTCTTATCCATTTATCCGACTTGCTTCCGCAATACTTTTTCGAGAATTCTTTCATCTTGATTGTTTTGCCTTCCAGTGACTCAGCTGGAACATAGCCACGTTCTTGCATAATTGAATCCACGACAGTAATTAGCGTATTAGTCGGAATTGGTAATTCAATGACATCTTTTTTCGTTTCCATTAGTTTTCTTCCTCTCTTAAATCGTCTAAGCTGATTTCTAAAGCATCAGCAATCTTACATGCATTGGTAAATGACATTTCTGAACCATTTTTATAGTTGTTAATGGTGCTCCAAGGCAGTCCTGTTAACTTGGATAACTTGTAAATACTAATTTTTTTCTTGTTCAATATTTTTTGAACTCTATTCCACATATGGTATTCCTTACTATTTACATTCACTATATATAGCGATACACTAAATTTGATTCCAATATTAGAATGTTTAGTTCATCTTTTAAGAAGGTGATTAAATATGACTGCAAATATAGTTTTTGACGACGATAACGAGCCCAAAAGTATTGCTGGCATAAAAGAAATTAGATTTGATACTCCAGATGAAGATGACGAAGGATGTGCCATCGATTCTGATATAATAGTTACCAAGGATAATATTTCTGAGTTTAATCTTGGTAACGCTCAGACTTATGTAACTTTTGTTGGAAAATCTATTTTCACTACAAAACCAGAAAATATTTACAGTGTAGAATTTACTTTTGATGAGTAATTTTGTATATAGCTATAACTTGTCTCATAGATTCAGAAGTATAATCAGCTTGCTCAATAAATTTTATAAAGTACTTAGTTAATTCTTTTTCCAATTTATTAGAGTGGCTTCGTTTTAAGGGGTAATCATTTATTGATTGCTCTTTTTTATTGCTATCTTTTTCCATAACTACACCTCTTTAGCTTCATAACGATCAAACCATTCTTGCTGATTTGCTAAATCTAAAGCTTTTTCGGCTATAGTGCGCCAAACATGTGGTGTCGGATACCATTTGCCATCAACTACTTCGCTGGCTTGATTTTCAGCTGAATCAACAAGAAATTTAAGTTCCTGTACCGACCTAGTCATTTCTTTATCGTGCTTATCAAATTCTTCTTTTGTATACTTCATGTTTGAATTCCTCCTTAGTATTCCTTTTCCCAAACTTTGTACTTAATCGCAAAGTCCTTAACTACTGCCATGTATATTTGCTTAAGTCGCTTGTCAGCATCAATTACGTCTAACCTGTTCAAACGATCAATTGCTGACTTGCATGAACCGTTAAGTGCCATTCTTTGCCTTAAATTAGTCAGTCTAGTTTTTAAGCTTGAACCTGCTCGTGCATCTACCTCTTTATAAATGTCACCTTGAATTTGTTGGTAAGCTCCAAAACCACCTTCAGTCTTAGCCATCTTATGAATTAAACCTTGTGCTGTTTTACGCCATTCAGTCGTATTTAAACTAACGATTTCAGTAATGTTGTCTACCTTTTGGTCTAACCGCTTAATTTTTCTTTCGTGTTCAGCATTTACTTTTAGCATCTGGCTAAACATCTGTAGTTCTGGACTAAGTTCTTGCATATCCAATTGGTTTTCTCGATACTTCTTTTCCACACTGATTAGATATTTACGATATTGCTTGCCTTTTTCGGTTCGGCTTAATAAGCAAAGTTGTTTGGCCATGTCTAAACTTAAAGCAAAATCATCATATTTACGTTTGACTCCATTACCACTCATAACGAGGTAACTTTCAGGTTCCCTCGTATAATCAATATTTTCTTCAAAGTCTTTAAAGTTTTGCTCAGCCCAAGCACTAAACTTCTTTTTCAGCTCCAATCCTTTGTACAAATCTCTAGCGCTTACTAATTGCTGATCATCTTTGACCTGTACTTTAATTAATTCAGCCATTATTTAATCCTCCATTCCTAAAATCCGATAAATCTTTTTTCTTACTTCAAAATCCCGTGGATTAGTATTGCCGTGGATTGCTTGACTAACTTTTGAACGATTTTCATTCATCACTTCAGCTAAGCTGGAGGCGGTATAGCCTTTTTTATCCATTCCCTCTTTGATCTCACGTTCAATTTTGTCTTTTGCTTCGGCTAAAAATTGGTCAGCTGGCATTTTTTCACCTCTTTCATAAAAAGTGTTAATAATTTTGTTAACAAATTTACTTAAACGCATTGACAGTTATTAGGAAATATCCTAATATAAAGTCGTAATAAATAAGCATTCAAGTCGCATCCCCATGCAATTCTTGATACTTTTTCATTTACACAAAAACGTTTATAACTTTGTTGACAATTACATATTACGAAAATTTCCTAATAAAGTCAACCAAAAATAGGAATTTTCCTAATTATTTTTGTCAAGGATTGGAGAACCCTTGATATGAGTACATTTGAAATAGTTAAACAGCTCGCAAAAGAGAAGCATATGACCTTAGCTCAAGTAAATAATGCTGCGGGTTTAGGAACAAATTCTATTTATAGCTGGAAAACTAGTAAACCGGGTCTAGAAAATCTACAAAAGGTAGCTAAAGTTCTTCACACATCCACCGATTACCTTTTAGGCAACACAGACGATCCCTCACCTGTAACCCATGACGGACACAAAAATATAGATATTGCTAATACAGATAATATCTATTCTTACAATGGTCAACAAATACCCGAAGAGTATCTTGATGTAATCAGAAATTTAATGGATTCTGATTTTAGAAAGGGGCGAAAGAATGGAAAATTTGATTAGCTATCTTTTGAATTACGCTTTTGATCGAGGAGTAAGCTATGCCCTAGTGGATAACGCCAAAGACACAGATCCATCAGTTTCATTTACTGATTTAAATAGAATGGTTATCAATTTAAACTGGAAAAACAAAAAAGAACTCCCTTTCATAATTGGTCATGAAATTGGACACTTCGCAAATGGTGACTCGGGTAAGTTTTATTATCGGAACTTCAATACTCCAGTTGAACATCAAGCAGATTTATATTCACTGAATTTAATTTTTGACTATGCTACTCGACAATATGATTGTTTTAACGAGCCATGCGAATTCATGCGTGCCTACGGTATTCCGGTGCGAATGTATGATGCTGTGGTTGACTTATTTAGAAAACACAACGATTTATTGTTTTAACAAAAAACCGCCGTACTTTTCAGCACAGCAGTTATCTTAATAAAATCTAATTTACTCCGAGTTTGTTACTTTGAGATGTAAACTTGCCAAGCTTGAATGTCTTTTGGCCAATTTTTGGTCCATCAACACCTTTAGTAGCTTTCAAAGTAACGGGAATCTTATTACTATCAAGGTTATATGCAATAGCACCTTCGAGTTTTCCACCCTTTTTTATGGACTTATTTTGATTATTCAAGATTTTACCAGCATAATTCAAAGGTGTTGAACCAACTACTAGTTTGCCATCTGTATTTTTATTATCTTGATACGCATTGAATACGGCTAACCATGCATTAGTAATATCAATCTTTTTATTACTCTTATTTTTTACAATATATTCAAAAACGATTTGCTTTTTACTTTTAGGAGTTAATCCCTTAAAAAAC
The DNA here is from genome assembly GCF_057063645.1 of Lactobacillus sp. X-49. NCBI lineage: Bacteria > Bacillati > Bacillota > Bacilli > Lactobacillales > Lactobacillaceae > Lactobacillus > Lactobacillus sp. X-49. The sequence goes on along the minus strand of NZ_JBXSQM010000002.1, from coordinate 93,984 downwards.
TTAACTTTTGTAATAGTTATATCTAAATCACGGATACTTGCCTTTTTGCCATCAAAATAATACTTTGGCTTAGGTTTAACTGTGGATGTTTTAGATTGATTATTACTCTTGTTAGTAGAGGAACTAGAGCATCCCGCTAATGACAAACTTGCAATCACAGCAGAAATAATTGTAATAATTTTCTTCATAGTATACTCCTTCATAAAATGATTATTTCATATATATAATTATTATATTTGATTGAAAATATAAAGAAAAGAGTAATTTTGTCCACAATGCCAGTGACGTTAAACCTACGGCAATTTTAGGAGACATAAAATGAAGAAAAAATCATTAATTATTAGTGTATTAGCAATCTTAGGCTTAATTTGCTCACTAGGATTAACTCAACAAAATACTTCAGCAAAATACTGGAAAGAATATTACTATCAACCTAGAAAAGTTAAAGTAATTAAGCCTATAAAAATTTACAAAATGAAGATTGAACATCCCATGATGTACAATCACTCAGTTGGATCTAAAACTTTAAAAAAAGGCGCAATAGTACATATTGAAGATTGTGCAAGTTATGAATGGATTGTAACTCACAAAGGCTGGGCCAATGGATATTTCAAGCATGGTGGTAAATATTTTTGGCAATGCCCTACACCAACAGGTTGGTATAAATTGGTCAAATAGTTTTTAGAAAAGCAGTGATTACAATGAAACATAAAATATCAATTAGTTTTGTGGTTTTAATTTTATTAATTAATTTGTTTGTCTTTGCGAAGCCAACTACTGTTAATGCTGCAAACTATAAGCCATATTCTTATTGGATCAAAAAGGATTTATATAATTCTAAGGAACATAAAGTTGTTTTAACTAAAAATATTGAAATCAGGAAGATTAGATGGCATAAAGAAGGTGTTGGCCATCAATATCTTGCTGAGAAGAAATTGCTCAAAAAAGGAACTAATATAAAAATATTAGCTAATAAACAAGGAAGCTATTATTGGGCCTTGTTCGGTAAATATTCTAATTGGGTATATCCACATAAAACTGCAAACTGGTTTAAATGAAAAATCAAAAAGCCTTTAAGAACTCGTCTGGAAAACTATTCTTAAAGGCTTCACATGTAGACAATTAGCCAAAGCTTTTTGTCTACCCTATTTTAGCAAATTTTAAAGGGGAAATAAATATGGCGCATTTAGAAAAACGCGGAGATAAGTGGCGGGCACAAGTATCATGGTATGACAATCTGGGCAAACGGAAATTTAAAGTTAAGAGTGGCTTTGCTACTAAATTGCAGGCTCGTAAGTGGGCCAATGAAATTGAAGTAGCCAAGGACCAGAACTTAATCTCAAACCAAGACCCTGTCTTTGCTGATTACTTTAAAGATTGGTATGAAAGATATAAAGTTCCTGGCAAAACTCAAGGTACAGTTCGCAGATATGTTCATATTTATGACATTATCAGAGATAACTTTGGAAATGTAAAATTATCTAAAATGACTCGTGCTAAATATCAGGACTTTTTAAATATCTATGGTAAGACTCATGCCAAAGATACTGTTCAGAAGACTAATGGCAGCATTCGTAGCTGTATCAAAGATGCAATGAGCGAAGGATTGTTAAGACTAAACTTTACTGAGCGCATAAACCTAACTTGGAACGATGACAAAACACGTAAAATTGAATATCTTAGCTTTAAGCAAGTGCAACAATTAAAAAAGTTACTATTGGAAAACATTAAACCAACTTACATTAGCCGGTATATGTTGCTAACTATTATTTACACTGGTATGCGCCCTGGAGAAATTAGAGTGCTAACGTGGCATGATATTGATTTCAAGCATCAGGAAATACATATCACGAAGTCCTGGGACTATGACAACCGAAAAGTTGTCAACTATGATTCAAATGAAATTAACAAGGAAACCAAGAATAAGTCATCAACACGTGTAATTAAAGTTGATCAAAAGCTACTTGATATCCTGAGTCAGCTTAAAATCAATAACCACGAAAGGCTATTCATTGATCAATTTAATACAATTCCCACTTCTAATGCGGTCAACAAAACATTAAGGAAACAATTAGATAAACTGGGTATTGAAGATAAGAGTTTCCACTTCCACAGTCTGCGGCATACCCACGTGGCTTTACTACTTTTTAAGGGAGTTGACCTCTACTCTATTTCTAAGCGATTGGGGCACTCAAATATGAGCATCACGGCCAACACTTATGCCTACATGTTAGACGAGCTTAAGCAAAAGTCAGACAAGCAAATTGTCAGCATCCTTGATGAAATATAGGTATCCAAAAAGGTATCCAACTTAAACATTGGATAACTTTACTAATCTGCAAAACCCTGAAAAATAAGCATTTTGACGTAAATAACGTCAATAATAAATATATATTATGCCCCTCATCTCCATTTTAAAAAGCCCTTAACTATTATAGTTAAGGGCTTTTTACTTGGCTGAAGTATCTGAATTGTATCTAATCAATCATTTTTTCTTTGTTCAACATATTCTAAATAATGTCTAAGTTTTTTTCTTTAGCATTTTTTAAAAGTATAATCACAATAATACATATTTATTGAAGGCTTTCATAATTCCATTTTCATCATTTGTTAAGGTAACATAATCTGCATGCTTTTTTGCCTGATTAGAACCATTTCCCATTACAACAGATATACCAGCAAAATCAAGCATTGGAATATCATTTCTCTCATCTCCAATTGCCATAATTTCATTCGCATCAATTCTCAGTTGTCTAGCTAAGAATTCGAGGGCAACACCTTTATTAACATCTTTATGCATTACTTCAAGAAAATTTGCCGCCGCCCTTACAACATAATTTTTTTGTCCAAATTTAGCAACTACATCTTGTTCAATTTGATCCAGCTTTTCTGCTTCATCAGCAAAAACTGCTTTGATGATATGATGATTTTCTGATAATTCTTCTGGTTTTCTAATTAAAATTCCAGCATCATTCTCCCAAGCTTGAATTACTGTAATTCGATTAACATTATGATTACTAGTAATAATCTGACTATCGGCATCAACAATGTTGTATGCAACTTTATGCTTTTGGGAATATTGATCTATTTGTTTATAAGTTGTCTGAGATAATCTATCATCCTTAAGCTTACCCCCACCAAGTGATTCAATCACTGCACCATTAAAGGTGATCACATACTGATCATCTCCAGTTATTTTAAGATCACTTAAAAAGTGTTGAACCCCAGCTAACGGCCTACCAGAACAAAGAACTACTTTAATTTCTCGATCTAGTGCCTGCTTAACAACTTTTTTAGTGGATTCAAGTAATCTACCATGGCTATTTAACAGTGTATCATCAACATCAATTGCTACTAGTCTTATCATCAGTTTTATCCCCTACTTTTGCTATTAAGTATTTGGTTATCGCTGCTCTTAACTCACCATGTTTTTGAGAATTATATTGATACTTCTTCTCAGTCCAATACTTCGTATTATATAGCCAAACTGGTTTAATACGTTTAACTGGATTTTCAAATTTATATCTTGGAAAAACATGTGCATGTAAAAACTTATCAGTATTACCTAAAATATCATAATTAATTCGATCAGCATGACAAACGTGTAAGATGGCATCTCCCAATATACTCATATCCCGTAAAAAAATTGTTCTTTCCACAATGCTTAATTCATTCAGAGATGCAACATTCCTTTTTGGTAACAACACACAATAACCAGGTAAAAATTGGGTATCACCGAAAGCAGCATAACCACCCTCTAATTCGGCCATAACCATTGGATTAGTCCCATTTATTGCTGCAGTAATTCGATCTTTTTGCCAATTGCCCATATAAAAACTCCATATTTATATAATAAAAGATCGTTAAAAGTTAACGACCTTTATTATATATTAAATTGTGATTAATTTAAATGGGCTAAACGGACAACATCACGTTCAATCATTAATTCTTCATCAGTCGGAATAATCATTGCTTTGATCTTAGAATTTGCTTTAGAAATGAACTTCTCACCATTAGCTTTATTAGCTTCATAATCTGGTTCTAAGCCCATAAATTCAAATGATTGCATAATCTTTTCTCTAACTCCTGCATCATGTTCACCTACACCAGCAGTAAAGATAATTGCGTCAACGCCTTCCATTTCAACAATATATGAACCAACATATTGTCTAACGCGATTAACAAAAATATCACGAGCCAAACTTGCTCTTGAACTAGAATTATTTTCTAAGTCACGCATATCTGAAGAGATTTCAGAAATTCCGAGCAAACCAGATTGATCATTTAATATCTTGATCATCTCATTAATATCAATATTTTCCTTGTTCATAATATATTGCAAAACCGATGGATCAACATCTCCGGAACGAGTCCCCATTGTCACACCAGCAAGTGGAGTAAAGCCCATAGAGGTATCATAGGACTTGCCATTTTTAACCGCTGTAACTGAAGCACCTGAGCCTAAGTGGCAAACGATCAATTTCAAATCTTTTGCTTCTTTACTCAACATTTCTGCTGCTCGCCCCACAATATAACGAACGGATGTACCATGTGCCCCATATTTACGAACACCATATTTTTCATAATACTTATAAGGAATTGAATATATATAATGCTCTGGATCTAATGTTTGGTGGAATGACGTATCAAAAACACCAATCTCTGGGACACCTGGCAATAATTTCATAAAAGCTTCAATCCCTTTACCCTCAGCAGGATTATGCAGGGGAGCATATTCTTTCAGTCCGTAAATTTTTTGTAACTTTTCTTCATCAATAATTGCAGAATCAGTAAATTCTTCTCCTCCGGCAACAATTCTATGCCCAACACCAACAATCTCACTTAAATCTTCAACCACTTTGTATTCTTTTAAAGCTTTCAGCAACAAATTAACTGCAGTTTCTTGATCCGGAATAGTGACTTCTTCAGAATGCTTTTCACCATTAGACAATTTAATTTCAAAAGATGAACCTTCAATACCTACCCGATCTGCAATTCCTTCTGCCAAGACTTTTTCTTCAGGTAAAGCAAACAACTTATACTTAAAAGAAGAGCTACCTGAATTAATTGCTAAAACTTTTTTCATAAACTTAATCCTTCCATACAGACAATTTTGACTTTTTCACAAATTAATCAATATTTTTAGTATACCACTCATTTAGTTTAACATTAAGCTTTATTAGGTCGTTCTCTTTTTTTAAAGTGTCCAACTTTGTGAGAAAAACTTCACTAGTATGGACATCATTTCCATGATTTTGAAATACTAAAACAGCCTTTTGATTTAACTTATTTTTAAACATGCTGTCTGGTAATTCAACAATCGCTCGAAGGGCAACTTTTTCTGATAACCATGGCATGAAGTCGCTTCCTCCTTTACCGGAAAGAATTGCTTGCGGTACTAGCAAGAAAGCATAACCACCAGGTTGTAAATTTTTAATGATTTGTTCAATAAATAACAAATGAGCAAAAGAATGTCCTTTTTCAGATTTAGTTGTAAAGTTTACCGCATTATCATCCAGTGGATAATAACCAATCGGCAAATCACTGATAACTACATCAGGATTACTAAATAACCATGGTGTAAGCGCATCTTGACAGTATAAATCAATTTTAAGTTTATTTAACTGTGCGCCAATATCAGTAAAGTTAAGCATTGTTTCATCATTATCTATTCCAATTAATTTGAAGTTTACTTTAGAATGATTTGCACTCTTTAACTGATTAACAACCGAAAACATTAGATTGCCCATTCCAATTGCAGGGTCAGCCAAAAGTAAACTTTTGTTCGGAAGTAACTTTTGCATAAACATTGCAATTATAGTTGAAATTGTAAGTGGTGTGGGCAATTGATTAGCATTAAGACCATCTTCTTCTACATCTTTAAGCAATAAGTAAGTATAAATTTGTACCTTTACTTGTTGGGTAAGCTTTTTATAATATAGTTGTGAATATTTTTGACTTAATAGCTTGACTGTTTCCGGATCTGGTGCCCCAACTTCAACTTTAATTTGATCATTTTCAAGATTATCAAATGTTTCAGTCAATGCTTCCCCAAAAGTTACATTTAGTGCATTTTGCAAACATTCTACACAACTCAAAAATTCATTAAATAATTTTTCGATTTTATCCATTACTATTCCCCTTATCTTCTAATCATTTTAATAGAATAAAGGGAACTAGTGCAAGCAAATCATTCATTAAGCAGATATTCAATTATCAAATAATTGTTTTTCATATCATTGCGATAGATTTCTTGATAAAATTGCAAAAAAATTAAACATGTACTTAATACTAGTACACTACTTAATAAGGCACTAGCTTTCAATTTTAATTTTTTTCTTTTTGCTAAATTCATTTTTTTCTCTCTTCTTAGGCTGAGCACCGAATTTAAAAATTAAATCAGAATTACGATTATCTTTTTCAGTGATATGAATTTCCATTAAACAATCTTTTGTATGAAAATTCGCTCGTTTGATATTTAATAAAAGTGGCATATGCCCACCTTCAGATGTTGTTACACGAATCATATTTCTATACTGAGAAACTAAATAGGTCTTTTTTTGACCGTCTTCATCAACCTTAACAAATGCCCCTTGTCTTGAATTGGATATTTCTGGAAGTGTATAAGCTGCTTTGACCTTATCCTCATGCAAAAACCGATTCAATTGAACGTATGCAAACACAACATCATCAGTTTTGTGAAACATTCGATTAGAAACCGTTACAGTTTTGATTAAATCTTGTAAAGTTAAAACTACAAGCAAAGTTACAATGACCGAAAAAACTGCTTCTGCTAGCATAAACCCCTTATTTTTTGATGTAATAAGTTTCTTTGGTGGATATATCATATATACTTTTTTCACCCCGCAACTCATAAAGTTGATCATGAACCATGATACTTTTAAGATTATTTTTCTTTAGTACACGCCAAGCATAGATTCGGTCTGTTTTCAATTCAATCTTTCGTTCCGTTGCCCTAGTATCACTAACTATTAATGCCATTGAGGAAACCCCCATGATTGCTAAGATTAAAGCAACCATACTTTCTGCTAATAAAAAGCCTTTTAATCTACGCATTACCATCAATTGCGCGCCCCCAGGTCATTTGTAATTTAATAATTTTAGTGTTTTTTCGATCGGTAATTTTAACTGTGTGAGCTGGCATCGAACCATTGGCCGAAAGATTGATAGTGGAAAGATTATAAATCTTTATATGCTTATCAATATTTAAAGTTCGTGAGTAACCATTTCCCCAAATCGTAAGCTTGTTAATCGAAGCATAATATCTAATAACAGCAGGTTGATGCCGAATAGTTGAAATTCTAGCGGCCTGTTCAATAGAGCTTTTAACCTCCCTAGTAGTATTGTCTAAAAGTAATTTTTCATTATATGTAGCAAGCTGAACGGTTTCTAATAGTACCAAACTAATAGCGATTATTAATGTCACCATTGTTTCAACCAAGGTGAATCCCGATGATTTTTTGTTAATTTTTTTCAACCACACCATTAGTTACCCGATAATTTTTAGACTTATCTAACTGCCTTTTAGTTAAATAACCATCATTAAACATATTATTGAAATTTACATCCTTTCCATCTCTATCCTTATCATCCTCATATAATTCAACTTGAGTTTGTAATGTGGTTTTAAAAGCATCTTCTGTTCGATCACTTGCCTTTTGTTTCTGTCTAGTTAAATTAGGAGCAATAATTATAATTAGCATAACAATAATTGCAACTACTACTACCATTTCGATTAACGTAAATCCTTGAGCCTTTCTTGTTTTAGCAATAAGATTTAATAAATATTTCTTAAAAAAATTCTTCATTTTTAACACTCCTCAAATACTTTGCATCATGGCGTACATTGGCAGCAACAATTTTAAATACAACCCGATAATACATAATCCAATTAAAATAAAACAGAATGGTTGAATATCAACAATTACTTTTTCAATTTCTTGTGTTAAATTCGCAAATAATGTTTGCCCTAGCAGTAAACACCGTTTACCCATATCTTCTTTCTTTAAGCCTGCTTGTAGAAGTAGTAGTAATTCATCAGGTAAAAAATATTCTGCTTTAATTATTTTGCTTAAATTTTTCCCGTCTGCTAGTTGTTGTCCAATTTTATGTCCAATATAACTTTGTAATGAACCTTTTTCTTGTTTAGAAGCATATTCACACATTTTCTGTAATGAAAATCCTCCCGAAAGCAAAAGGCCCACATCATAAATCAAGATATATTTAACATATAACTTAACTAACGGACCGATAATTGGATAATGCGCTAACCGAAGAAGAGATTGGTGATCTTGTTTTTTTAGTAATGTCAATACTCTAACTAAATAGTAAAGTAGTAAAAATGCCAAAAGAAGCATCCCCATTAACATTAAGTCTCCTGTATGTTCTCCAGAATTAGCGAACTGGTTAGATACAAATGTTTGCATAAAAATTAACAATACAATCATCATCATAGCTAACACAACTGGATATGATAATTCAGTTCTTAGTTTTTTTTCTTGTTCTATTTTTAAGCGATTTAATATTGCTAATTGTGAAAGACATTCAATTAAACTTCCCTGCTCCATTGCTAGATCAACTTGCGTAGCAACAGTTTTGGAAAACCCTAATTGTAACATTTCATTACTCAAACTTACGCCCGCTTTTATTTCACTACTTAATTTTTGGATTAACTTTTGCCGACTTGGCCACAAAACAGGCATTATCTCCAAACTATTATTCAAAGAAAAACCATTATTTAAACTATTCTGCAAATAATCAAGAAAATTTAATCGTTCTTGAGCTGTTAACTTATCCTTTTTCAAATTGTTGATATACTTGCGCACTAATTTCACCTCTTTCCTTTAATGTAGCGAGATGCTTAGACCAATTAATAAAATTACTCCGCTTTTTAAGATTAATTTGTGATTGTAAAATTTCTCCACTAGCTATGTCCATCAAGCACGACGGCCCTTTAATTGTTGGAAGTAAGCGTTGATAACAAACGGCTGTTAAACAATTACTTAATTCATTTAAATTTATGTGCAAACTTTCAAGACGTGAAATTGTTTGAAGCGTGCTTTTAGCATGAACAGTTGCAAAAACCAAATGTCCACTTAGGGCAGCATCAACTGCCAAACGAGCAGTTGCAGCATTTCTGATTTCACCAATAATCAAAATATCAGGTCGATGCCTTAATGCTGCTTCTAATAGACTCAAATAAGTGATATCAGCCTCTAAGTTCACTTGTGTCTGCAAAAATGTTGCCTCATGTACCTCGACAGGATCTTCAATTGTCATTACCATTTGATTATGCCCAACTGTTTTAGCTAATTTATACATTGTTGTTGTTTTGCCAGATCCTGTTGGTCCACTAGTAATAATTAGCCCTCGCTGATAGGTTAACTGTTGCAACTGGTTAATTTGTTCTTCAAAAAAATAATTACTATCCGCAATTTGATATATGATTCTAATAACTAGAGATTCATTATTGGTAAAATCGCCTAGACTAGATAATCTGAGAAAGTAATTTTGATTGTGATAAACATAAACCTGTGCGCCAACTTGAGGGCGACGGTGTTCAGCAATATCCATTTGAGCACCAAATTTTAAAAAATTAATAAGTTCTCGACCCTCGTTAATTGAAAGAGTAGCTTGTTTTTTAAGTTCATCGACTAATCGAAAATTTACAATCATTTCATCGACACCCACTACGAAAAAAACATCGCTTGCATGTAGATCAATCGCTGACTCAATTAAAGAATTAACCACTTCTTTAATCCGCATAAAAACCTCCTTTTTTGTTGCCAATATTAAATACGCAAAAAAGACAAATTTTTTCCCTCAAAAAATTTATATTCAGCTTTGTTATCATTCAACAAATTATTTAAGACAAACAAAAAACCTATGAAATTGTAATAATTTCATAGGCTTTCAGTATCAATTATTAACGAAAATGTGGGTTAAAATAATTTTGATTTTAATGTTTAATCTTCGTCAGCAGCAGTGTAAACATTCTGAACGTCATCATCATCTTCTAATGCTTCAACCAAGTTATTAAATTGCTCCTTTTTCTCTTCAGGAACCTCAGTTGTGTTTTCTGGGATCATTGTTAATTCAGCATCCGCTAACTTATAACCCGTTTTTTCCAATGCATCTCTAACTTGAGCAAACTGTTTAGCATCTGTATAAATTTCATAAGCTTCATCACTAGTCTGAAGATCTTCACCACCAGCATCCATAACATCAAGCAGCATTTGCTCTTCATCAGCATCAGTAGTTGAACGATCAATTACAATGTATCCTTTTCGATTAAACATATAGGCAACTGACCCAGTAGCACCTAATGAACCACCATTACGAGTAAATGCAACTCTAACAGACGAGGCAGTCCTATTTTTATTATCAGTTAAAGCTTCAACAAAAATAGCTACACCTCCTGGTGCGTAGCCTTCATAGGTAATTTCATCATAATGCTCATCCGAATTCCCTTCAGCTTTCTTAAGTGCGCGGTCAATATTCGATTTAGGCATATTATTTGCGTGAGCCTTATCCATTACCATTCGCAAATTAGGATTTCCGGAAGGGTCAGGACCACCATTCTTTGCAGCCATATAAATTTCACGAGATAACTTTTGGAAAATCTTCCCTCTCTTTGCATCTTGCGCATTCTTGCGGCCTTGAATATTGTGCCATTTTGAATGTCCTGACATAAGAATCCTTCTTTCTCTTTTTCATCATATTTAATGAATTAATCTTAACGCATACACTGATAAAATTCAATAGTAGCAATCATTTCTGCTTATTTTCACAATTGCGGATTAGAGCTACTATTAATAATAATTTCAGATTTTATCTAGTCAATAACAAGATTAATTAGTAAAATAAAAATAATGGTTTTTAGAAGGAGATAAACTAGTGGAGGAAATAAATTCAAATAAAAAATATATATCTTGGCCAATTTTAACCTTAATGGCCTTTTGTACGGTAATCGGTCTTGATGATATCATGTATAATTTCCAAAATCAGGGCATGCCAGTCGTTACTTCTTGGATTATTATGTGTATTTTTTATGTTATTCCGTACTCATTAATGGTTGGTCAGTTAGGTTCTGTTTTTAATAAAGAAGGCGGTGGTTTGTCTTCTTGGGTTCGCGGAACAAACGGAGAATTTCTTGGCTATTTTACTGCTTGGACATATTGGGCAGCTTCAATCCCCTATGCAGTAGACTCGGCTAATGAAATTATTGTTGACCTTGGTTGGGCTTTAACTGGATCAGAGAAATTTCAAAACCAAATTTCTAATACCAAGTTTGCATTAATGACTTTTGCCATGTTTATTATTTTTATTTTTGTTGAACATTATTTTTCACGGTCAATGGAAGTTTTATCAACGATTGGCGGTGGATTAATGCTAATCATGACATTAATGTTTGTCTTTTTGGCATTTTTAGGATTAGCTAAATCAGGTGGTCACATGGCAACACAACCATTCACCTGGCATACCTTGATTCCTAAATTTGATATGCACTATTGGACCACAATAGCTATGCTAATTTATGCACTCAACGGTTGTGAATTAGTTGCTCCCTATGTAACACAAATGAAAAAGCCTAAAAACGATTTTCCTAAGGCAATGGTAGCTCTCGCACTTATGACAATTTTCTTAACTGTTTTTGGTTCATTTGCTCTTGGAATTTACTTTAATAGTTATCACATTCCCAACGACTTAAAAATGAACGGAGCTTACTATGTTTTTGACATGGTTGGTCAACAATATGGTTGGGGTAAGTCTTTGCTATACATTTGGGCTTGGACATCTGTTTTTTACAACGCCGCGCTACTTGCCGTTTTACTTGATGCAATGACCAGAATGTTGATCTCAGATACTGGCGACAAATATATGCCGCACTTTCTACAGAAAAAAGATAAAAATGGTTTACCAATCAATGGCTATATCTTAACCGTGACATTATCGGCCTTTATAATGCTCTTAGGGATTTTCCTACCAGATATGAATGATATCTTTAACTGGTTGCTCAACCTCAATGGGATCATCTCTCCAGGTGTTACCTGCTGGATTTTCTTTTCTTTTATGCAAATAAGGAAAAATTCTCAAAAATTCCCGTCTGATTATGTTTTTTTAAAAAATGACAAGATCGGCTATTTAGCGGGACTATTCTTGTTTATTGTTACTGCCGTTGCCACAATTTTAGGGATTGCTCCACAAGACATAAAGCAGTTCAGCGGCTATTGGTGGTATGAATTGATTATTAATATTATTGCTGTAGTTGTTTTAATTGGTCTTGGAGTAATACTACCAAGCATCAGGCAACGTGAAGAAGAATACGGTATCGCTTTTAATCGTAAGCAATGGATAACAATTTTTGTATTAGTTATTGGATCTATTGTCTTTGACCTATATTTAGGCGGAAATAGCAAGCTTTTTGGTTCTTCTAATATCAATATAGGTGAAATCAAAGTGGGAATTAATATTATTTTAATTATTTTAGAAACTGTATTTGCTATTCTGATATGCTGGCTAGTAGGCAAAAAAAATCCAATAAGGAATAAAAATTAAGTATATAAAATAAAAACAGATTCATCATAATAATGACTCTGTTTTTTTGCATTTACACAAAAAATTCACCATAATATATTTAAAAGTAATAAGGAGCATATAATGACAAAAATTCCTTTTAAAGCAGTAGCAGTTGACATGGATGGAACCTTTGAAAATGATGAAAAAGAATTTGATCATCAAAGATTTGAAAAAATTCTAACTGACTTGCGCAGGCATCATGTTCACTTTATTGTTTCAAGCGGGAGACCATTATCTCGTTTACGACAAGACTTTTATGATTTTTTAGATCGAATTGATATTGTCGCTGACAATGGTTCAATTTTAACTCAAGACAATAAAATTATTTCACGACATGTTTTTACTTACCGCACTGGAATCAAGTTGATTAATTTTATTGAGACAAATTATCCAGAAATTAATATTGCAGCCAGCGGATTAGAACGAGCATATGTTAACAAAAAAGCTCCAATTCAATTTAAAAATTTAATGCATTTCTTTTATCCCAATGCCATTGATATTGGGGATCTAAGGGATATTCCTACCAGTGATAGTCTAACTAAACTCACGTTGAAATGCTCCTCAGAATTGGCTAATGAACTTGAACGAAAATTTAATCAAAACAATCCCGAAAGAATTCATTGTACAACTAGCGGATTTGATAATATCGATGTAATGCCAAGCAATGTTAACAAAGGCCAAGGAATTAAATATTTCTTACGTTACTTTGCTATTAACCCTGAAGAACTAATTGCCTTTGGTGACGGAATGAACGACCAGGAAATGATTGAACTTGCTGGTTACAGTTACGCAATGGAGAATGCAGACGAACGTCTTAAAAAGATTGCTAAATATGAAGCACCAAGCAATAATGAAATGGGTGTCTTACAAGTGTTAGAAAGTTATTTAAAGCAAGCAGACTAAACACTAAACTATAAATTAATAAAGATAAAAAGGATAAATTTCATGAGTTATATTGAAGTACACCATAATTTCAAGCGCTATCACAGTGGTGAGACAGAAATATTGGCAAATAATAATGTTAGTTTTTCAATCGAAAAAGGTGAATTAGCCATTATTTTAGGCGCTTCGGGAGCTGGTAAATCAACCATGCTGAATATTTTAGGCGGAATGGATACTAATACATCAGGTGACGTGATAATTGATGGAAAAAATATTGCCAACTACAATAAACGACAATTAACAGCATATCGTCGTAATGATATTGGGTTTGTATTTCAATTTTACAATTTAATTCAAAATTTAACTGCCAAGGAAAATGTTGAACTAGCATCCGAAATTGTATCTGATTCCTTAGACCCAGTTCAAACATTAATCGATGTTGGTCTTAAAAATCGTATCAATAATTTTCCTGCTGGACTATCGGGTGGCGAACAGCAGCGAGTGGCAATTGCTCGTGCTGTAGCTAAAAATCCCAAGATACTACTTTGTGACGAACCAACTGGTGCACTTGATTATCAAACCGGCAAAAGTGTTCTCCAAATAATTGCTAATATGAGTCGTAACAACGGTGCTACGGTTGTAATTGTTACACATAATAGTGCATTAGCACCTATTGCTGACCGCGTAATACACTTTCACGATGGACAAGTTACTAAAATCGAACACAATGCTCATCCAGAAAATATTGCTAATATTAAATGGTAGAAATGATCAATTATGAAAAAAATAATTTGGAAAAATTTTTGGCAGTCAATTGCTCATACGAAGGGGCAATTTCTATCAATCGTTGGTCTTATGATGATTGGTGCTTTTGCATTAGTTGGCTTATTTGTTACTGGTCCAGATATGCGATCTACTGGAAATCATTACGCGCAAAAATTAAATACTCCTGATTTAACTGTTATTAGTAACTATGGTCTTGATCAAGGAGACACAAAGAAAATTCGTCAAGTTAAAGGACTAAAAGATGTCGAATTTGGCTATATGACAGACACTGTCTTGAAAAATAGTGATGATAGTTTTAGGATTTTTTCTAAGCCAAGTAAAATCGGAAAATACCAGATAACTAAGGGACGCTTACCAAAACACAGAAATGAAATTGCTTTAGCTGATCATTACTCAAATAAATTTAGATTAGGTCAAATAGTTTCTTTTTCTGAGAAGAAAAATATTCTTGGCTTTACTTTACTAAAACGCAGACGTTTTAAAATTGTTGGTTTTGTACGCTCCAGTCAAATCTTGTCGAATGTAAATTTGGGACAAAGTAGTAGTGGTACGGGAGAATTAAAAGGCTTTGGCGTCGTTATGCCTACAGCATTTAACCATATGGTATATACAATTGCCAACTTGACCTATCAAGATTTAAATGGATTGGACTCTTATGGCAAGGATTATACTAATAAAGTCAGCAGTCATAAAAAAGAATTACAGAGTATCCTGAGAAGTGAAGCCTCTAAGCGAAAGAGTCGAATCATTACTTCTGTTGAAAAAGAACTTCAACTAAAAAGAAGTCAGTTAGATAATACACAACAAAAATTTCAATTAGGGCGTCAGGAACTTGAAGCAGCTCAAAACCAATTAAAGCAACAAAAAGCCACTTTAACTGCTCAAATAAAACAAAACCCCTCATTAGAAATGCAACAAGTGCAAGCAGAGCTAATAGCAAAAGAAAAGCTATTACAAAAGAAGAAACAAATTCTTGATCAAAAAGCTGCTGAAGTTGAGCCTAGAATTAAAGCTGGTAAAAGAAAATTAGCTAACACCAACAGGCAATTAAATAATCTTAATTTGCCATCTTACAATGTTTATAATAGGCGCGAAGTTCCAGGCGGTGAAGGCAATGTTGTGTATACCACTGTAGCGCAAGTAGTTGAAGATTTAGCAAAGGTCTTCCCTATTTTTCTTTATTTTGTTGCTGCCTTGGTCACTTTCACCACTATGAATCGTTTTATTGATGAAGAAAGGATTAATTCAGGTACACTTAAAGCACTTGGCTATGACGATTATGTCATTATCAATAAGTTTATCTGTTATGGCTTTCTTTCTGGCACAATTGGAACAATTATTGGTGTGTATTTGGGGCATACTTTATTACCCCAAATCGTTTATCATGCCTACTATAAATCGATTACAATCCCTCCAATTGAGGAGCATTTCCACTGGCAAATTAGTTTAGTTGCATTAATCTTATCATGGATTAGTTCAGTTTTACCGGCATATTTGACAGCTAAAAATGAATTTCGTGAAAAGCCAGCAGCTTTATTGCTACCTAAACCACCAGCAATAGGTGCTAAAATTATACTTGAACATTTTCCATTTATCTGGAATCATTTAAGTTTTACGCATAAAGTGACCGCACGAAATATTTTTCGGTATAAAAAACGAATGCTAATGACTATCTTTGGTGTCTGCGGATCTGCAACTTTACTTTTTGCAGGTTTTGCTGTCAAAAATTCAATCAGTAATATGAATAATCGGCAGTTTTCTGGGTTAATTCATTACAACATGATCGTCGCTCAAAAAACACCACTTACGCTTCAAGAGAAACAAGATCTCAATTCTAGATTGCATGGTTCTAATATTAAATCTGAAATACCAGTTTATTATAAATCCATGTCTAAAGTAGCGGGAAAAAATGCTGATACGCAAGATATTACTTTGATTGCTCCTAATTCAAGTAAACAACTCAAAAATTATGTTCATTTAGACGATCGTCAATCTAAACGTCCAATTTCACTAACAAATCATGGTGTTGTTATTTCTGAGCGCTTGGCGAGTTTATTAAATGTCACTAAAGGCGATCACATTACTTTAACTGATAAAAATAACCATCAGCGCACTATGAAAGTTGCAGATATCACTGAAATGTACATGGGACATTTTGTTTTCATGGATCGAACACAGTACGAAAAAATTTTTAGCTCAAGGTACAAAGCAAATGCACACCTAGTTAAGCTTAATGACGGTAGTCGCCAGAATACTAAGAAAATGGCAGCTAAATTTATGAATTTGACTGGTGTTATCGGGGTAGTTCAAAATACTGCTATTAGCCAAGAATTAGATGTTGTCGTTCAGTCTTTAAACATGATTATGCTGGTCTTAATTGTAGTAGCAGGACTTTTGGCAATTGTTATTTTGTATAATTTAACCAATATAAATATTGCTGAACGCATTCGCGAATTATCAACAATTAAGGTTTTAGGTTTCTATGATAAAGAAGTCACGATGTATATTTATCGAGAAACAATTTTACTAACGGGAATAGGGATTTTAGTAGGTTATCTAACTGGCGATTTACTTTATCGTTATATTCTTTACGTTGTTCCACCTGCCAATGTCATGTTTAATCCGGCACTTTCTGCTTCAAGTTTTTTATGGCCTTTAGGTGTCATTGGTATTATCACTATTATTCTAGGCTTTATAGTGAATAGTAAACTGAAAAATCTTGATATGCTAGACGCATTAAAATCGGTTGATTAAGCTTAAAAGAAAAGAAGTTGTTTTTAAAAGCCAGATCCAATATAATTTAGGATCTGGCTTTTAATATTTCTTTATTTTAATCATCATTTATATCATTCAATCTTTCATACAATTATTAATTGCTCGTTGCTTAATCTTATATATCAATGGTCCCTTTGCATCAGCATAATCTTGAACTGTTGGCCAGCGTCGTGTTGCTAGTTTTTGTTTTAATTCTTGATATTTTAACCGATTGGTATCATTTTTTCTTAACTAATCACGAAAGAGGATTAAGTCTTTAGCTTCTTGACTATCCGGACCATATACATGAAGGTGTACATCAGGATCAATGCCAAGAAACATTCGATGCTCTTGAAATTCTGGCTCCCGAATTCGTAAAGTATAACCAGCTTGTTGTAATTGAAAACCATAACTTGCTTCAGCACTAGGATTAGGAACAACCAATAAAATATCAATAATGGACTTAGACATAAGTCCCGTAACGGCAGTAGAACCAATATGCTCAATTTTTAAAGCCGTCGAACCTAAAGCTTGTTGAATTTTTTCCCTTTCAATTTGAAAAAATTAGGGTCATTTATTGTTATATTTAACCAACTTAACCGACTGATTTTGTTCAACTTGACCAACAGTTATTTGTTGTAAATATTTCAGAGAAGTCATTTTATAACCTCAAAATAAAAAATATTTAATTTAAATAACCAAAAATTTTTTATATGTTATAATTTTAACATAGCTTTAATGTAAATCAATAAAAGATCTTAAAATTAACCTGTAAAATCATGATGTCACCCTTCCTTAATAGTGACACTTAAATTTACACTAATTTTGGAGAATTTATTTTGGAAAATATTTTAGAAGTAAAACATATAAAAAAGATTTATCATAGCAAGAATGAAAAATTTCACGCCCTTGAAGATATATCTTTTAACATTAAAAAAGGACAAATTGTTTCATTACTCGGTCCTAATGGTGCTGGTAAAACAACGATTGTTTCAATTATTGGTGGCTATTTATTGCCAACCGAGGGACAAGTGTTGCTTAATGGGCAAAATATTATTGGCACACCCCATCACCCGCACATAGGTGTCTCTTTTGGGGGTGATCTCGGTTTTTACCATCGTGCAACCGCCGCACAAAATCTTGCTTTCTTTGCCGATTTGGTTCGAATACCGTATCGCCAGCAAAAAGCTGAAATCACTCGCGTACTAGAAATTGTTAATTTAAGCAACGTGGCGAAGAAAAAGGTCGGGCAATTTTCTAAAGGTATGACGCAACGTCTGCATATTGCGCGAGCGCTTTTAGGTAACCCACATCTTCTTTTACTGGATGAACCAACTAGCGGACTCGACGTCGAAATTGCTAAAAGCATTCGCGATACAATTAAAAATCTTTCTGATTTTGGAATCAGTATTTTACTAACCAGCCATACCATGTCTGAAGTGGAAGCTTTGGCTGACCAAATTATCTTAATTGGCGCGGGACGAATTTTTTCAACTGGAACAGTTGCTGATATTGTTAAAGAATCACGGGTCACCCATATCGATCGCCCTGCCACTTTAGAAGAATCATACTTAGCCTTAGCACCAGAATTGCGGAGGAAATAATATGAGATTTATCCGCCTGTTTTGGTTTCACTTTAAAGAATATCTGTCAGATCAATATTTTGTCACTTTGACTTTGACGAGTACCCTGTCCATCTTTTTGGTGCAATACACACTCGCCTATGCCAATCATCAATTAACCAACACTAGTATATGGTTACAAAGTGCAATCTTTGGCATGTGGTCTTCTTGTACCACAGCTGCTGGCAGTATCGGCTTTGAAAGATACAAGGGAACTTTGCCTTATTTAATTAATAACGCTTACGATGAACGCTTATCTTTAATTGCCTTATTATTGCCAGCTTCAACCTATGGCTTAGCAGCTTTTCCGCTAGCTTGGTTTCTTGCCCAACTTTTAGGGGTTACAACTGGCGCAATTACTTTCAAGTTCGGCTTCACTGTTATTTTATTATGGCTAGCCATGGCAACTATGGGAATTTTTATTGCCTCTTTCTTTACCCTCACTCCCAATGCAATTACTTATGAAAGTTTGATTGGTACACCACTTGTTCTACTTTCGGGACTCTTTGGAAATCCTGTTTTTTTGCGACCACTTATAAAAATTGCCCAGTGGTTTATTCCCATGACAACTCCAATTGCTGCTTTAACTGGTACTAGTTCAACCCTTAATTGGTCGGCTTATTTTTCTAGTTTAATAATTTGGTTTTTTTTAATAATCTTAATGGTTAAAAAAATTAACCAGTTAGCACGTAAGAAGGGAGAATTAAATTTAATCTGATGCTTAAAACACAATTTTCATCATTATCATTTTTGGCAAATTGGCGCACTATCCTAGTCTACTTTTTTATCACGCCTTTTGTTGACATGATCCTTTTAGTTTTAATTAATGCGCAATATACTGGGCACTTTGACTGGTCCATCGTTTTGGCATCAATTGCCATTGATGCCACTCATCTTTCAATGACAACCATGACCCAATCACTAATTACCGACGCCAACTTAGGAATTGACTATGAAATGATTGCTCAACGGCCCTTTAGCTTACGTTACTGGACAAATAAAGTTTTTGTGGCTTTGATAGTTGGCTTTATTCTAGCAACATCTAACTTAGCCCTTGCCCTAATTTTTGGTGCACCACTTGTAATTATTAACCGCGTTATCATGGTTTTACCATTATTATGTTTATTTGGCATAATTTTAGGCTTTACTGCCTGGGCCATTAGTTGGGAAATGAATGACCCATATTTTCTGTCAAATCTTATCAGCTCGGTGATGAGTCTAGTAGCCGGAATTTTGGTGGTTATTTCGTCCTATCCCAAATGGCTCGAAAAAATTGCTCTACTTTTCCCTTTTTATGGTCCTATTAATTTAATTAAGTTTAAATATGCTGATTTACGCAGTAGTATTTTAGTTACGATAATTTGGTTAATAATTGGAATTATAACTTATATCGTACAAATCAAACATGTTTTAAAGACCAGACATCATAAATACAATTAAGCAAATTATTACTTTTTCAACTTAAACTAAAAAATGGCTTAATAAAAAAGCGGATACTGTTAACAGTATTCGCTTTTTATTATCACTTAAATATTTATATTTTGCTTTTGCCTAACAAAACCGAGCTAATAACAACTGATAATGAACTAAAGGCCATTGCCAAACCCGCAATCTCTGGACTTAAAACCAAACCAACTCCGGCAAAAACTCCAGCGGCAATCGGGATGCCTAAAACATTATAAATAAATGCCCAGAATAAGTTGAGTTTTATTCGTTGAAAAGTTTTCCGACTCAACTTGAGTGCACGAACAACTGCTAGTAAATCATTATTCATTAGAACAATGCCACCAGCATCTATTGCCACATCTGTACCGGACCCCATTGCAATTCCAACATTTGCTTGTGTTAATGCGGGCGCATCATTAATTCCATCACCCACAAAAGCCACATAGTGTTTTTCTTGCAATTTTTTAATAACATCTGATTTATCGGTGGGTAAGACACCAGCGATTACCCGATTTATGCCGACTTGCTCGGCAATTGACTGTGCTACTTTTTGATTATCACCAGTTAACATTACGGTTTGCAAACCCATTTGCTTAAGCTCACTAATCGCTTCTTTTGCGTTCTTTTTTGGCGCATCTTGAATTGCAATTAAGCCAATGACTTCATTTTGAACTGAAACAGCAACAACCGTTTTAGCTGCTGTCTCTAATCTCTCTGCCTCATTGGCCAAACTTACAGAAATTTTCAAATTAGCAGCAGATATTAATTTGCCAATGTAGACAGATTCAGTCCCAATTTTACCACAAACGCCGCGTCCCTCTAGAACTTGAAAGTCACTAACAACTGCAGGTACTATCTTTTCTTTGTTGGCATAGGTAATAATTGCAGCCGCCAGTGGATGTTCCGATAACTTTTCTAATCCAGCAGCAATTGGCACTACCTGTTGCTTGTTACCAATTAGATCAGTTACTTCAGGTTTACCTTCGGTCAACGTGCCAGTTTTATCAAAAACCATTGTTCCAATATGATTAGCAGCTTCAAGAATTTCACCATTTTTGATCAAAATTCCCATCTTGGCTCCCCGGCCAGTTCCAACCATTAAAGCAGTTGGCGTAGCCAGGCCTAGGGCACAAGGACAGGCAATTACCATTACACTAACGGCATAATTAAGTGCAGTTGGAATGTCTTGTCCTAAGAAGACATTCCAAACAACAAAAGTAGCAATAGCAATAATTAATACAGTTGGTACAAAAATATTGGCAACTTTATCTGTCAATTTTTGTATTGGAGCATGACTACTTTGTGCCTTTTTGACAATTGCAATAATTTGAGCAAGCATTGTATCATTACCAACTTTTTCAGCTGTAAAAACAAACGAGCCTGTTTGGTTGATTGTTGCTCCGATTACCTTGTCACCAACTGTCTTTGTCACAGGCATGCTTTCACCTGTTATCATTGACTCATCAATATTTGATGAACCTGAAATTATCTTTCCATCAACCGGAATTTTTTCACCAGGTTTTACCTGGATTAAATCATTTTTAACGACTTGACTAACGGGAATTTGGATAAAATCTTGCCCACGTTTAACAAGAGCATTTTTTGCATTTAAGTTAATTAGTTTACTTATAGCACTAGAAGCATTGCTACGCATTTTTTCTTCTAACACTTGACCTAGTAAAACGAATGTAATAACAAAAGCGGCCGTTTCAAAGAAAACCGGTCGCTTCGTCAACATTGCATAAACACTATAAATGTAAGTCGTTAATGTCCCAAGCGCAACCAATGTATCCATGTTGGCATGATGCTTTAAAAAAGCAGCCCAAGCACTTGTGATAAATTGACCAGCAGCAAGAAACATAATAATGCTTGTAAGCACAAACATTGTCCAATTACCACCCGGGAGCATCCAACCCGTGAAGGGATGAATGATCATTTCTAACAACATTGGTATTGATAGGATTAACGACGTCCAAAATCGTGTTGTAATTTTCATATTAAATCTCCCGCAAATTTACTTTACAATAACTTTGCCATGAAACATATTCATACTGCATTGCCAATTGTACTCACCAGCTTTGGTTGTATCTATCTTAACTGATTCAACTTTTCCTTCAGGCAATTTTTGATTAATTCCCAAATCGGAGAAGATTACATGATCAAGACAACTAGCAGAATCAAGTCGCTTAAAGTTTAATGTTGCAGGAATCCCACGCTTCAAAATCACTTTTTCAGGAGAGTAACCGCCCTTGACAGCAATATCAACACTTTGCTTATTCCTAGATACTTCAGCCATTTTTGTTTGCACTGTATGCTTTCCGAAAAACCACCATGCAATAAAAGAAATGATAGCTATTCCAGCAAGTAAGATGATAATCTTTATCATGATAATTTCTCCTTTTTATCTTAATTTTTGTTTTATGTTTACATTTGTAAACTATAATAAGTATATGACAATTAGCTAAAATTGTAAATTTTAATGCTCAATTACTTAATGACAAAAGCATCCAGCTATCTGTCCCAATAAACCTAATATTAAACTTTATTTTCAACATTAACCTTCAAATATTGGTTGATTTAAATTTGGATTTTGAATAAAAGCTATTTCAATTAGTTCCACTTACAAAATAAAGCCACAGATTGTTTTACAATCTGTGGCTTTAACTATTAAATTTACTTATCGCTTCTTAATAATATCCATTTGCTATAAGTCATATCATCAAACTTTTTCTGATCATATTTATCAGAAAGCTCTTTAGTTCGAAAGTATTGGTTGATTACTGTACCAGCTTGTGGATTACCTTCAAAAACTACAGTTTCTTTCTTACCATCAATTTCTTCAACTTTAAAAGTAAAGGCATAGCTATTATCAATTGTTTTGTTACTTACTGGGGTAACAATAATCCAGTTATCACCGTTCATCTTCTTTTCACTAATACGAACAAACTTAGCAAGTTTTTCTTTATTCTTTTCCTGCCATTTTATTGACATTTGCCAAGGAGATTTTTTGGTACCCTTTAATTTACCACTGACAACTGCATTAACATATTCTCCGCTAGTAGGCAAGCCCAAGCCAGTTTGATGAAAATCTAATGGTTCCATTCTTAATAAATTTTTACTATACCATTTACCTTGCAATGAGTCTGGGAATGTATAGGATTTTCCAAAAGCAACTTTAACTGCTTTGGTACGTTTATTTACTTTGCTTCTTCTGCCTTGTTTTATTTTAGCTGCTTGCAAAGTTTGTGCTTTTGTAGCAATTAAGCTAGAAGCGGTCGATACGCCGATTGTGGTAGCTGCCAACACAGTTAAAATCTTTTTACTTTTCATGTTTTGTCTCCTAATAAAATTTTTATCATTGGATTATATCATAGGTAATAAATAAAAGAAGCTAATAAGCCTCAAAATAAAATGTAAGATTTTAGCAACATCAGTAACTTGTTAAGTTCTAATTTATTTATTAACAGCAGTTAATTTGGGCATTTTCTTCTTAGCAATATAATCAATTACTTTGACATATTGCCCTTTATGGTGAATCGCAATGTACTGCATGGTTGGATCATAACCGCCAACATAAATTATCTTATAAGGTAATTTTTTGCCCGACTTGTCAATCGCCTGTACATTGTAATATTTTTGCGTATTCTTAGGAACCTTGGCATAATCAACTCTCATCTTAATCATTGGATTAAGATAGTCAGTGTATTGGTTATGAATAAAAAATGGAGAAGTAAATAAAACAACTAAACTAGCAATAATTGAAAAAACTATTTTTTTCATTTTTAATCCTCACTTTTATTTATCAATTTCAATTTTCTTATTATTTAATTTAATCACATAATCGCATTGCCGCCAAACCTGTGGGTCATGTGTCGCAATCATAATCGTTGTTTTGGGATCAAAGCCAGTTAACAAAGTATTTAAAACAATTTGACTATTTTCTGAATCTAGTGACCCAGTCGGTTCATCAGCAAAAATCACCTGTGGTTCTTTCAAAATGATTCGTGCCAATGCTACGCGTTGCTGTTCACCACCACTTAACGTGTATACTTTTTGCTTAAGTGGCAACTTGTCTAAGCCAACCTGTTCTAAAGCTTGTCTCATCTTAATATCTATTTCAGCTTTAGCCAATTTTTGGTTTGCCAGACCAAGTAGCAAATTTTTCTTAACTGTTTGCGTATCAATTAAGGCAAAGTTTTGAAAAATAAATCCAAAATCTTCACGGTATAATTTTCTTCGATTTTTGGAATTGATTACTATGTCATTAAAACTAACCGTACCTGCTGTCGGTGGTTCTAATCCGCTTAAAACATTTAAAAAAGTCGTTTTACCGGCACCACTTTTACCAACAATTGCATAACTTTTACCAGTTCTTAAACGGAAAGTAAGATCTGCAAAAATGATCTTTTCTTTAAATTTTTTAGTAAGGTGTTTGATTTCAAGCATTTTATAACTCCTAATTCCCATGATTAAGCGTAATTAATAAATTTTTCTCCGCCCAGTGCCACATTAATAAGATAATTAAACTTTCTAATAAAAGATACATTAAAGCTATTGGCATCAAAATTAAATACTTTAATTTTAGCAAAATACAGATAACAATTAACAAATCACATCCTAAGTTGATAAATAGGAACGAAGTAACAAGTTTGGTATTCGATTTACCAAATACTCGATAAATTGCCATTTTTCGCCGTTGACTTTGCAAGAAAGTTGAACTCACGAATAAAATAATGAAGGATAGTTGGAACAGTGATAAAACTGTCATGATGGTTAACATGATTAATTCATTATTTGCTTTACGATTATAATCATATAATCGACCTTGCTTACTACTAAAACCAATAACATATGGAGTTAATCCTAGATGTTGAGTCAACCTTTTAAGTTGGCTAAGATTAGGAAATTGAACCGTCCCTTGACTTACTGAGGCAGAATAAAAATCATCTGATAATAACTTGTCGTTAACAACAACAATTAAAGGATTGGTTGATATTGATGAAGAAATTTGCTCTCCAATGGTGTAATTGAAAATTTGTTGATTACTGGCTATTGGGATAACCTGAATCACAGGCGAATAGTTTTTGCGATAGTAATTCGGTAAAGTATTTTGAAATTTAATAAAGCTTTTTAACTGCTTTTTTGCTTGGTTAACTTGATTTAATCGATTGTGAGGGACTAACAATAAAATTTGCTTAGTATTAAGTTTGACATGTTGTTTATTTAATCCACTATTCTTAATAAAATTATTATTAGCAATAATAACATTGCCATTTTCAGGTTCAGTTGAACGAACTTTCGGCTGAAATTGTTGCGAATTTTGTGCCAAAATTACTCCTGGAGATTGTACGACAAGTTGATGAACCATCCGAGAAACTTTTCTATCTTCTTGATGATCATTAATATGCCATACGAGCATTGGAGAATATGTATTCTTTTTCATACGCCACTTTTTAATAATTTTAACATCGTTCGTGTAAGTTTTATTGCTGTTGTATAACGAAATCGTATTAATCATGATTAAGACTAGAAATAATACTTTTAAGATATAACCAATTAACAAAAAAGGCCGCGTATGTTCAGCTCCTTTTATTGCTGCAGATGGGTTGATTAAGGCCAAAACCACATAAGACAAAAGATTTAAAATAAAAAAGGCAAGAAATAATATCACTAAAATTCCAAACAGACGAGGTAAGAAAAAACTAAAGCTACTACGGGTTAAAGTGCAAGAACTCCAAATAAGTACTCCACCAATAATTAAGCCGACGGCCAAAACAAGACTGACAGCTTCAGCTTTTAAATCCGTAATAATGATTTGATTAGTACTTAAACCATTAATCTTCATAACTGCATAAGCTTTAAAACGATAAACTTTTTCTAGTATCATGACAATAAATAGAATGCCAATGATATTTGCAGTAATAAGTAAATTGGTAGTAGAAAGATCAGCTAAAATTGATAGCAGAAAAGACTTGATTGATAAGGAGTTATCAATTATGTGCACTTTCATTCCCAATGTATGCAGGTGTGATAAAAGTTGCTTTAACACTTTTGGATTAGCATTAGTACAATATAACCCATATATTTCTTCTAGTTCAAAATCCTTATTCGTCAGTTTTTTAACGGATTTATTTTGATAAAGAGAAAAATTATTAGTCTTTGTTCCCAAATCATAAACAATTTTAGTTTGATGCCCATTAAAATTATCGATTCGTAATTTAACCAGTGATATATGATTATCTTTAGAAAAATGCTTTAAGGTCTTAAAAAAGTTCTTTTTATTGTACTTTTTGTTCCATTTAATAGTATTTTTTTTATCCCAATTTTTAGTAACTTTTGACCCATAGACATCAATGACTGTTTTATTGTTTGGAACTGAATTATTATCTGAGGAACTAATCAATTCAAAAAATAGAACAATTACTATAATTGATATTAGTGAATATAGGAGAATTTTTATTTTCCGTAACATATATTTAATCCTTGTTTTTACTTCAAGTAAATCATCAATATGGCGTTTTCATTAAATAATAATTTATCATTATAAAGTCTTAAGCTCTATATTAAGAGCAACAATGTTATAAAAAATTAAAAAATGAAATAGAGAAGAAGTATTTTTCATCATTTAATTACTTCATTATTGTAATGTATTTGGATAAACAAAAACAGCTATTGCTTAGCACAATAGCTGTTTTTTTGATTTAGTCTTGGTAGTTAACTAAGTCTAAGTATGAGTCTGGCTTCAAACTAGCCCCACCAACTAAACCACCATCAATATCTGGTTTAGCCATTAATTCTTTCACATTTCCTGGATTAACTGAACCACCGTATTGAATGCGAACGTTTTCGGCCGTTTCGTCATCGTATAAATCTTTGACTGTGTCGCGAATTGTTTTACACATTTCTTCAGCTTGTTCGGAAGTAGCAGTCTTACCTGTACCAATTGCCCAGATTGGTTCATAAGCAATAACTAAGCTTGAAACTTGAGCTGCAGTTAAACCATTCAAAGCAGCTTTAATTTGACCAACAACCCATTCTTCTTGCTTGTTAGCTTCACGTTTTTCAAGTGATTCACCACAACAAAGAATTGGCGTAATGTTGTTAGCAAACAACGCTTTGGCTTTTTTGTTAATGTCTTCATCAGTTTCGTGGAAGTAGTCACGACGCTCTGAGTGACCAATAATGCAGTAGTTAATGCCCATTTCCTTTAGAACCTTAGGTGATGTTTCACCAGTAAAGGCACCTTCATTTTCGAAGTAGGCATTTTCTGCACCAACCTGTAAGTTAGAACCTTGAGCTGCTTTTTGTAAAGCATCAAGATCAACAGCAGGTGCACAAATTAAAGATTCGACTTTACTTGTTTGAGGCAACTTATCCTTAACTGCAGCAACAAATTCTACCGCTTGGTTAGGATTCATATTTAACTTCCAGTTACCAGCAATAATAGGTGTACGCATTTATATCAACCTCTCTTCTAGTTTATTTGTCTGAAATGCAGGCAATTCCTGGTAATTCCTTACCTTCAAGATATTGTAAGGAAGCACCACCACCAGTTGAAATATGCGTAATCTTAGGAGCGATCCCCAATTGCTTTGCAGCAGCTGTTGAATCACCACCACCAATAATAGTTGTTGCATCTGTTAATTCAGCTAATGACTTACCAACTTCAAGAGTACCCTCAGCAAAGTTGGACATTTCAAATGCGCCCATTGGTCCATTCCAAACAACCGTCTTAGCATCTTTCAAGATTTCCTTGAATTTTTCAACAGTCTTAGGACCAATATCAAGTCCCATCATGTTGTCAGGGATATCATCACCAACAACTTCACGCGCTGCATCATTTGAAAACTCAGTTGCAGCAACATTATCAACTGGTAATACAATTTTACCAGCTGCATCTTTTAACAATTGCTTAGCCAAGTCAACCTTGTCAGGTTCAAACAATGACTTACCAATATCATGACCTTGTGCTGCCAAAAATGTGTAAGCCATTCCCCCACCGATTAAAATGTGGTCTGACTTTGGAATCAAGTTGGTAATGACATCAATCTTGTCAGAAACTTTAGCACCACCTAAAATCGTAACAAATGGGTGAACTGGGTTAGCAACAGCATCACCTAAGAACTTGATTTCCTTTTCCATCAAGTAACCAGCCGCTGCAGGCTTACCAGATTTCTTCATGGCTTCAGCAATACCAACATTGGAAGCATGACTTCTGTGGGCAGTACCAAAGGCATCGTTTACATACATGTCACCCAATGATGCCCAGTATTCGCCAAGTTTTGGATCGTTCTTACTTTCACGCTTGCCAAAATCGTTATCAATATCTTGAAAACGAGTATTTTCAAGAACAACAACATCACCATCTTGCATGTTGTTAATTGCATCTTCAACTTTTTGACCTTCATTTTCAGAAACAAAAGTTACAGGCTTTGCGAGTAATTCACTTAAGCGCTCAGCAATTGGCTTAAGTGATAGTTCTTTTTTATCATCATCAGTCTTTACACGACCTAAGTGACTAAGCAAAATAGCCTTACCACCATTTTCGATGATGTATTTAATAGTTGGAAGAGCAGCAACAATTCTGTTGTCATCACCAATCACGCCATCTTTGATTGGTACATTGAAATCAACACGAACTAAAACCTTTTTATCTTTTACATCAAGGTCGGAAACAATTAATTTAGCCATCTATATCCTCCGATAACTTAATTATTTTATTTTAAGAAAAAAGACGGAAGGAAGAATTTCCCTCCGCCTTCTCTTTTACTACTTAATTAACAGTAATTAATTTACAGATTAAAGAGTAGCAAATTTCAACAAAGTACGAACCATTTGGCATGTGAATGAGTATTCATTGTCGTACCAAGCAACAGTCTTAACTAATTGATTGTCACCAGCAGTGGTTACCATAGTTTGAGTTGGGTCAAAGATTGAACCAGCAGTCATACCAACAATATCACTTGAAACAACTTCGTCATCGTTGTAAGCAAATGAAGGACTTTCATACTTCTTCATTGCTGAGTTAACTTCATCAGCAGTTACTTTCTTGTCAAGAATTGAAACCAATTCAGTTAATGAACCATCAGTAACTGGAACACGTTGAGCGTGACCGTTAACTTTTCCGTTCAATTCTGGAACAACAAGACCAATAGCCTTTGCAGCACCAGTTGAGTGAGGAATAATGTTAACAGCAGCAGCACGGGCAGCACGCTTGTTACCACCACGAACAGGTCCATCCAAAAGCATTTGAGTTGAAGTGTAAGCGTGGATAGTAGTCATCGTAGCAACCTTAATACCAAATTCTTTTTGCAAAGCATCAACCATTGGTGCCAATGAGTTAGTGGTACATGAACCAGCTGAAACAATTGTGTCACTAGCATCTAAAGTGTCATCGTTTACGGCGTAAACGATAGTCTTCAAGTCATTACCAGCAGGTGCTGAAATCAAAACTCTCTTGGCGCCAGCGTCAAGGTGAGCTTGTGACTTAGCCTTGCTTGTGTAGAAACCAGTACATTCAAGAACAAAGTCAACACCATCGTTTTTAACCCATGGAATGTTTTGAGCTTGTGGTTCAGCGTATACATGGTACTTCTTACCATCTACAACGATTGAATCTTCAGTAGCTGAAACTTCATGGTTAAAAGTACCATGAGTTGAGTCATATTTTAATAAGTGTGCTAAAAGTGCAGGGGTAGTTAAGTCGTTAATTGCAACAACTTCAATATCCTTTGTCTTTTCGCCCAAGTCCATAATCCGACGGAATGCTAAACGACCAATACGACCGAAGCCGTTAATACCAATTTTAACTGTCATATTCTAAAGTCCTCCTTAAGAACTATGTAAGAAATGTAAACAACATTTATTTTAAATGAGAATTATTTCTCCTTTAAAATCTTCTTTGAAGCACCCTCATCAGTAATTAACCAGGTTTGATGAGGAGCATTAGGCATATAAGCCTTGATTGCTTTGGCCTTTCGGCTACCACAAGCAAAAGCAAATATGTGGGGTATTTTATTTAGATTCTCAAACTGCAAGCCAACCTGTTGCACGCGGTCGACAATCTTTCCTTCGTTATCGAAAAAACACCCAAAACATTCGGTAACTACTTTTTTCTCGCGTAGTTCAGATAACCGAATTGAATCGTATCCCCTACGCCGTGCCATATCGTGAGCTAAACCAATCCCGTGAATCACAACATCTGTTTTCGAAATATCTTCAAGAACATCCGCAAATGTTGATTCTCTAATTAACGATTTATAAGCTTCTCTTGAAACTTGTTCTGGTAAATACAATGTTTTGTATTTACCACCTGTCTTAGCTGCCATTAACTGAACGATAGTATTGCTTTGAATAGCAACATTCTCCCCCAAGGCGCCACGACCTGGCACAAACAATAATTGTCGATTTCTACCTAAGCTTTTAGACAAATTGCCCGCTGATTTTGCAAGTGCTTCACCACCAAGAACAGTAATAATTGAATGTCCCAATGGTAAAAGCAAGTCTAGCGCTGAGCTAAGCTCTTCACCCATTCTTTCGTAAACAAGTTGCTGCAAATCGCTATCACCGGGAACAATAATTGTTCTTTCAATACCAAGCTTACGCGCCAAATCAATTTCAGTTTGTCGAGCATTGAACAACCGATCAACAAGCGGTGCTGCATCTTGCAACATCTTCTTACCCTTTTCTGTCATAAACATGCCGAAACTCTTGATTTCAATTAAACCAAGATCACGAAGATACTCCGTTTCTGTTCGCACATTTCTTTCAGAAAGTCCTAAAGATTGAGCAACACTTCTTCGCCCAATGGGTGCATGAAGTTCTATCTGTTCTAAAACAAGATATCGTTGCCGAAAAACTTTCAACATATCAGGAACGAGGGCCTCAAGCACAGGAATCTCTGCGTTCATTAACCTCTCCTTCTCTGGGACAATTATGGCCCTGTATTTGTCATTATTTGTCCCGCTTTGTCTAAAAATATAAGAGAAACATAGATTTATAAGTTCTAAATCTTACATCCCTCAATCGACAACTTTAGTATAGCAACCTCATTTAAATAATTCAAGTAAAACAGAATTTTGTTGGTAATTACTTTTCCCACAAAAAAGAATTTATCTTTAATAATTTTTCTGGTATAATGGTTAAAGTCATTTGGGGTCCTTAGTGTAATGGATCGCACGTAAGATTCCGGTTCTTAAAATCTGAGTTCGACTCTCAGGGGACCCATAGAGAAAAAGCTAAGAGGTGCATCTGCACCTCTTAGCTTTTTATTTTGTATAAAACAAATTATTTTAGCTTATTTAGTTGTACCTACGGTTAATTCTCCGCGTTGAGCAAACTCGACATATAGCTTGTTGCCCGAAACCGACAAACCTTCTATTTCACGTCCTACATTCAAATGATGTGTTTCTTTATAAGTGCCATTACTTGCAACCTTAAAAATATAATCATTAAAGCCAATGTAGAATTGATCATGACTTTGATCATAAGTAAAGCCCTGAACTGGAGAGCCATTATTAATAAAGTTACCTTTCGTAGCACCAACTTCAACTGGAGTCCACGTATCACCGTTTCGCGTAACTTTCCAATATTCGTAATAATGATTACCACCATTATGGAATAAGCAGTACATCGTATTGTCATCGACAAAAGTTGCATTGTGAATATATCGAGGTGACATTCCGCTCCAGATTCTAAAACTCCAAATTTGGTTAATCTTCATATCGGATTTACGAATTTGCAAAATTTCTTCTGATTCACTTGAATTCTTAGACTTATTGTCATTAGCAAGAACATACAGATAGTTAGCTGATGAACCGATAGCTTGACCATGACCGAGTTTAATGTAAGGACTAACCTTAATCTTAGAAGCATAGTTCTTAAAGGTCGACCACCTTAAATTCTGCAAATTCTGTGCCTGATATTTATTGATATGTCCTAGATCATATGAAACAAGATGGCCAAATTGATCATTACTTGAATTAAAAATTGCAGTAGTGAAATCAGAACCATGAACAGTAATTCCCTCTGGAATTACACCAACAACGCCCATTTTATCGCCAGTTTCACTATTATTAAGACTCACAAAGCGTGGTTCAAATAATTTTGTTCGTAAGGTTAATCCCCCCGCTTTAAAAACGTTTGATTTGGTTTCCGATCTATAGTGATGCGCCGCATTCCAATTTCTCGAAGAGGACTTTGAACTACCCTTCCAAGTTGAAACTTCCTTGGGACCAGCAACCGGTGTTACATTGGCGTGCGCTATTCCTTCATTTTTATCAGAGCGCACAGTAACATCTACACTAGCTTTAGCTTGACCATAACTGTAATTTACCGTTGTTTTTCCTGGTGTTGCCGAATTAATCGTTTGCTGCGAAATATTAATTTTAGCTGGATTAACGGCGGTTCCCGTCCGATCAGTTACATAATTGACGGCATCGCGAGTATTAAAAGTGTAGTTACTGTTTTGAACCAAACTAACATTTTGAGCAACAGAAATCTGATTACGGGCAAAGAAATTCTGATTAACCCAACCGACAGTGCGCCCATCTACAATAATCTTCCAAAAAGTTCCCTTTTTGGTATTTACTGATTGCTTGGATTGAATTTGAGCAAGCTTAAAATATTTGGTTGAAGTAAATTTACCGGTCGGACCACTCTTAAAAGCATGATGATATATAGCAAAATTTCCCGTACCAGGAATTTTAGTCACAGCTTTATGATAACTCTTAGCATTTATATACGAATTGTTACCACTAACAAATAAGCCCATTGCTACTGTCATAAGTGCAATGGAGATTTTCCCTTTAGAAACTTTTTTCATTATTCTCCTACCTTTCATAATTCAATATATAATTTTACACAATTTCTGAGCACAAGCAATATAAACTATTACAAAAAAATTAGCATCATAATAAAACGATAGCCTTTTAACAGCTTTTAGTTTAAAATAAAAAGTTGTTATAAATTTCATTAGGAGTATTAGTTTATGATTGAATCAGAAAATAATTCTAAAAAGATGATGTGGACTACTCTTGCTATCATGGCCTTCTCCACTGTGTGGGGTTTTGGTAATGTGGTTAATGGTTTCATTTATTTTGATGGAACAAAAGTAATCTTCAGTTGGATTCTTATCTTTCTAATGTTCTTCGTACCATATTCATTAATGGTTGGAGAACTAGGAGCTGTCTTTAAAGATTCCGAAGGTGGTGTTTCCTCATGGATCAATGCCACGATGGGTCCAAAATGGGCTTATTACACTGGTTGGACTTTTTGGGCTGTTCACGTTGTATACATTTCAAGTAAGGGAACTGGTGGCTTGAGAGCCATGGCCTGGGGGATTTTTGGAAATACGCATTGGTATGATAGTTTACCAACTGCTTGGACGCAGCTGGCTACTTTAGTTGTTTTTCTATTTTTCTGCTGGGTTGCAAGTCGCGGTGTTCCGGTAATTAAAACCTTATCAACAATCGCCGGATCATCAATGTTTATCATGTCAATTCTATTTATTATTATGATGTTTGCTGCACCAGCAATTAATCCTCATGCTGGATATATGAGCATTGGCTGGAATTGGAAGAATTTTGTTCCAGACTTTAATGTTAAATATTTTACATCTCTGTCTATTTTAGTATTTGCTGTTGGTGGTTGTGAGAAAATCTCACCTTATGTTAATAAGTTAAAAGATCCATCCAGAAACTTTCCTAAGGCAATGATTGCTTTAGCTGTTATGGTTATGGTATGTGCAATTTTAGGTACACTTGCAATGGCAATGATGTTTGATCCAAAAGTTGTTAACCAAAACCTTAACGAATACATATCAAACGGCCCTTACATGGCTTTTGATAAATTGGGACAATACTACGGTGTAGGTGGCTTGTTCATGTACATCTATTCTTGGTGTAATGTGATTGGCCAATTCTCAACCTTAGTTCTTAGTATTGATGCACCACTAAGAATGTTATTAGGGAGTAAGGAAGCTAAAGACTATATCCCGAAGAAACTACTTAAAGTTAATAAAAATGGTGCTTATATCAACGGTATTTGGATGATTGTCATCCTGTCAGGCGGGTTAATTGTTTTCCAAGCACTATTACCTAATGCTCAAGCAGTTATGGCCCAATTAATTAAACTTAATTCAATCGTGATGCCAATGCGTTATCTTTGGGTATTTGTTGCTTACATTGCTTTGCGTAAACAAGTTGATAAGTTCCATACTCCGGGCAACTATCAAATGACTAAGCACCAATGGTTAGCCTTTGCAGCTGGAGGTTGGGCTTTTGCAATCAACCTAATTTGTTGTTTACTTGGTGTCTACTCTACTGACCCTTTAACACTTGGTTTGAATATCGCCACGCCAATTGTTTTATTCCTACTTGGTTTAATTTTACCGGCTATCCGGAATCACCAAGAAGCTAAAGCTAATGGTTAAATCAAACACCAATAATTTAAACCGCCTAAAGGCGGTTTTTTTCTTGCAATTAATGCTAAACTAATACTAAAAAGGCAGGAGATGAAAATGGTGGAAAGTTCTTTGAAAGAGGCAACTGATTTATTACATCGTCATCACTTAAAAGCAACTAAACCAAGAATAAAGATTTTACACTATCTGATGACCCATCATGATCATCCAACAGCCGCCATGATTTATGACGCCCTCAGTAACGGGCAGCCTACTCACCGAGCAACAGTCTATAATACATTAAATAAACTGGTTGCTGCCGGAATTGTAATCGAAATCAAGAACGGTGACGAAGCAATTCACTACGACTATTTTATAAGACCACACTTTCACATTATTTGTACCAAATGTGGTAAAATCGCTGATGTTTTTTATTCAAATTCGAAAAAAATTGAAAATAAAATGCGCCAAGAAGCCGAAAAGCAAACCGGCTTTATACCTTTGGCTAGTCATTTAGAAATTTTGGGAATTTGTCCCACTTGTCAGAAAGTCAATATATCAAGATACCGTTGAATGATAGTTATTCAACGGTATCTTGATACAAAAAAAGACATAAACTTGATAAAATTTGCTTATGTCCTTTTAGTTTAATTTAAATTAATATTATTCTGCAGCAATAATCAAATTATTTGATTGAAGTTATAGCTTATTTTGTTTTCTCTGCTATGCCACTTACAATACCATTTATTTTGTCAACTGTCTGAGTTTTAATCTGATCTATTTCTTCAGAACTTAAATCTCCCTTATTAATCGCATTCTCGGCATCACTTTTTTCATGATTTACTGCATCGATTGCTTTAGATACTTCTTCTTTTGCTTCTTTTGACTTAACAAGTTGGTTTAATGCATCATTAGCAGTTTGATCAATTTTCACTACTGTTGTATCTTTTTTGGCAAAACGACTTTCAACATTCTTTATTTTTTCAAGAGCCTTATCTTTGATTGAAATTATTTCCAAGCTTGTTTTTGCATTATCAATCTCGTTTTCAGCTTCACTTGCTGCCTGCTGTACTGCATCGATTTCTTTATCTGCATCTATAGCAGCCTTGGCATTGGCAAACCCATTCCGAGCTTCCATTACTGCTTTTTCAATATCTTCATATGATTCAGCCTTTACTGCTTGTTTATCTTTTGTTGGAGGATTAATCTTACTACTGCCACCGTTAATAGTATTAGTGGAATTGTTACTTGATACTTTAGCACTACTACTTGCTGGTGGGGTTGTTGGGGTTACCGGGTTAGTTGTAGTGGTGCTATCAATTGGTATCTGCTTTATTGCAAGTGCCTTTAAAGGAACATATCCTCTATTAGTGGCATAGAATTTCTTACCATGAATGGTAATGGTTTTACCAAAAGTTCTAACTTTCTTGCCCTTTACCAACTTGCTGTTATTAATAGCTTTACCATTTCTGGTATAAAGAAAAGTACTCTTAGTTAATTTGCGTACTTTACCATCAACGTTAACCGCCTTAATGTACTGCCCTCTGCCAATTTCATAGTAAATTACACCTTTAATGGTCTTTTTACCGTAAGTAGTAATTCTACTACCAGCTTTAACAATTACGCTAGTCTTAACAACTTTCTTACCAGCCTTTTTGTAAATGGCAGAATTTACGCCAACCACTTTACTCTTGGCTGCCTTAGCGCTAACTGTTGTTGCGCTCATAGCGTTTTCTTGACTACTCACCCCAGCAAAGCCAATTGACAATAGTGTCGCACTGGCAATAGAAATAATCATTTTCTTATTAAAATTACTTTTGTTCATTTTCTAAATCCTTTTAAAAAGCAATAGCCTTATACAAAAAGAGGGCATAAAAGACTCCAAATATTCTTGGCGCTTTGACCAAAAGCTGACTTATGTCCTCTTAAATTTTAATCATTAATTTTTGTTTTGAGAATTTGATTATAGATAGGTAGTCGCTGTAACCTGTAATTTTCTAAATCAATACCTAACTTACTATAATCCAATCCGCCATTTTCTAGCAACTTCTTAGCATTTTTTGAAACTGTCAATTTAGTTACTGAAGCCCCATAAATGCATCACTTACGTCTTCTAAATCTTTTACATTAAATTGGCTTAAATCTAAACTTTCCAAATTATGACAATCATAAAACATTAATTGCATGCTGGTTATATTAGAAGTGTCTATTTGGTTTAATCTAGTAATTTCTGTTAAATTATTCAAACCACTAAATAGTTCATCAGCTTTACCAGAAAGTAATAACTTACCATCAATATAAATTTTTTTGACAGAATCAGGATTAACTTTAGCAGCAGTTAAAGCTGACAAAATTGTAGTAGGATTATTAACAGCTATTGTACTGTACTACCTGAAATAGTCAAAATACTACTATCTAATAACGTTAAATCTTGATTAATATTTTTTTACAATATCATTTATTTTGGCAAGTGTTTGAGTTTTAATCTGATCTATTTCTTCAGAACTTAAATCTCCCTTATTAATCGCATTCTCGGCATCACTTTTTTCATGATTTACTGCATCAATTGCTTTAAATACTTCTTCGTTTGGTTCTTTTACATTAACAAGTTTGTTTAGTGCATCATTAGCAGTTTTGTCAATTTCCACTACTGTTGCATCTTTTTTAGCAAAATTACTTGCAATACTCTTTATTTCGTCAAGAGCCTTGTCTTTGATTGAAACTATTTTAGAGATTGTCTTTGCATTTTTAATCGTAGTCTTAGAGTCACTTGCAGTTTGTTCTACTGCATCGATTGCTTTATCGGCATCTATAGGTGCTATGGCATTGGCAAACCCATTCCGTGCTTCCATTACTGCATTTTCAATATCTTCATCTGCTTCATCCTTTGCAAAGGGACTCGCAATATCATTTATTTTGGCAAGTGTTTGAGTTTTAATCTGATCTATTTCTTCAGAACTTAAATCTGCCTTATTAATCGCATTCTCGGCATCACTTTTTTCATGATTTACTGCATCGATTGCTTTAAATACTTCTTCTTTTGCTTCTTTTGACTTAACAAGTATATTTAATGCATCATTAGCAGTTTTGTCAATTTCTTTAACCGCTAATTCTTTTCTATCTACTGGTGGGTTAATATTACTACCATTGCTATTACTTGTACCGCCGCCGTTAATAATATTTGTGGTACTACTTGGTGTTTGAGCACTGGTGTTAGCTGATGGTGCAGTTGGGGCTGTTGGAGTTGCTGGATTAGTTGGAGTGATATCATCAATTGGTGTCTGCTTTACTGCAAGTGCCTTTAAAGGAACATAACCTCTATTAGTGGCATAGAATTTCTTTCCATGAATGGTAATGGCTTTACCAAAAATTCTAACCTTCTTGCCCTTTGCCAACTTGCTACCCTTAATAGCTTTACCATTTCTGGTATAAAGAGAAGTACTCTTAGCTAATTTGCGTACTTTACCATCAACGTTAGCTGCCTTAATATATTGACCTTTGCCAATTTCATAGTAAGTTACGCCCTTAATGGTCTTTTTACCATAAGTAGTAACTCTACTGCCGGCTCTAACGATTGCGCTTGTCTTAACAGCTTTCTTGCCAACTTTCTTGTAAACAGCAGAATTTACACCAACCACTTTATTCTTAGCTGCCTTAGCGCTAACAGTTGTTGCACTCATTGCATTTTCTTGGCCGCTTACTCCAGCAAAGCCAATTGACAATAATGCCGCTCCAGCGACTGAAACAATCATTTTCTTATTGAAATTACTTTTACTCATCTTTTCAAACCTTTCAATTAAAATTCGAACCAATCTACAACTAAATCACCCAAAACTAATAGCTTGTATAATAATTATTATTATCTTAACTAATGGGTCTCATCAAACTCAAAATTTCTCCTATTTATTGCCTTTTACCACCTTAGTTTTTCAAGCACTGTTATTATTAGACAAATGACCAGTAGCAGTGAATACACAGCATTCCCACGCCTTTTAATTTTGATCTCGATTAATTAACACCAAATAAGAATTTAACCGTAATATCAAAATCAATTTGTACTAATTGCTAATATGTAAGCTTAAAAGTACAGTGTAAAGCGTTATCTTTATGTTATGACTATTCGTTGAGTATTTAAAGACAATATATAGTAAAATAAAAAAAAAAAAAAAAAAGCAATATATTACATTAAAGAGATAATATTAAGAATTATATTTTATAAGATTTGAGATAATTTAAATTTGGTTCATGTTAATAGTTTGACGATTTTTCTACTTTTTATAATTTAACAATTAATAAATGATTGTTATAAATTTTGTCTTTTATAAATTTTTTAACGCCTATTTTTTAAGCTAGTCACAATTTCTTTCCAGAATTAAAATTAAATAATTGAAGTTACTCAATTGGGTGGTTTCTGGGCTATATTCATTTGGATTAATGTAGTTAATAGAAGAACCGTAGTGCGTCTTCCAAGCCTGATAATCGCTAGTTCCTTTTTGAGCAGGGAACGAATTTACTTCATTAGGATCGGCAATTCACTCAGTAGCACTTTTTCTAATGGTAACTTTAACAATAGCGGTTGTATCAACGGCATTTGGATAATTGTGATCCTGTCAGGTGGGTCAATTGTTTTCCAAGCATTATTACCTAATGCCCAAGCAGTTATGGCTCAACTTATTAAACTCAATTCAATTGTGATGCCAATGCGTTATCTTTAGGTCTTTGTTGCCTATATTGCTTTGCGTAAACAAGTTGATAAGTTCCACACCCCAGGCAACTATCAAATGACTAAGCATCAATGGTTAGCCTTTGTTGCTGGAGGTTGGGCTTTTGCCATCAACCTAATTTGTTGTTTACTTGGTATTTACTCAACTGATCCACTAACTTTAGGCTTGAATATTGCTACCCCAATTGTTTTATTCCTACTTGGTTTAATTTTACCAGCTATTTGGAATTATCAAGAAGCTAAAGCTAATAATTAAGTCAATCTAACTTTAAACCGCCTATTAGGCGGTTTTTTTGTTGCAATACTAAACTTATAATAAAGATAAGAAGATGAAACTGACAGTGGATTCTTTAAAAGCGGCAACTGATTTATTACATTGTCATCACTTAAAAGTAACTAAGCCGAGAATAAAGATTTTCTAATTATTTAATGATCATAATTAATTCAACATTTGACTTGTTAAGATCTACTAGTAACGCTATTCACCCAGCAACAAGTCTACAATATTTTAAATAAACTGGTTAACTGCCAAAATTGTGATCGAAATCAAAAACGGTGACGAAGCGATTCACTACGACTATTTTATAAGACCACACTTTCACGTTATTCGTACTAAATGTGAGCAAATTACTAACCTCTTCTACTCTAATTCTGCCAAAATTGAAAACAAAATGCACCAAAAAATTGAAAAGCAAACAGGCTTTATAACTTCGGCTAGTCATTTAGAAATTTATGGAATTTGCCTGACGTGGTAAAATATTTAACTCTAACCCAGATTGAATTATTTTTAGGGCAAGTTTAATTCAACTATTATTTTAAGCACAAAAAGAACATAAATAGATTTCCTAATTTTACTTAGGAAATTTATTTATGTCTGCTTGCTTTTATTGTTTATTATTTTGTTACTTGTTTACGACATGAAGTGCATTTTGGACAATAGTAATGATGTCTTCGGTTGTTTGAGCATTATTAATATTTTTAACGACCGCATTAAGTTTAGAATCGTCTATATCAGCATCATTATATGCTTCTTGAACTATCTGACTAGCAGCTCTCTTTAGAGAGGCTATATCAATCTTATTCAAAAGATTACCAATTTTACGATAGTAATTGTTATTATTATCCTCAATTTCTTTTATATTTGTTGCTCTTGCAATTTGCAGACTTGCTTCGTCCAAAAATCCTGAAGCATTTGTTAGTCGAGCAATTTTAGTATTAATGTCATGGATAATTGATATTATTTTCTCTGCTTTAACTTGCGCAAATTGGCAGACAGTAATAGCTTCATTTTGAGCTTTAATAATATCAGCATAGTTTTGCGCATTATCAACAGCGTTAGTATCCTTTTCAATATTAGCCTTAAGTTTTTTATTTAACGAATGTTATTTAAAAATCAAACAGATTGTGTGAAAAATTGTTGGACTACCCCAAAAACACTAATAAAAAACGTCACGCTTTGTAAGCTTGACGTTTTAAAATTTATATTAGCATCCATAAACTATATTGATATAAAACCAAATACTTTACTTCACTAAATTTTATAAAGAAAACTAGTTTCTAAAAATACCAAATACGTTAGACATAAAACAGCTACCTGAGTTGCTTTTGGTAAGTATGCATTAATTTCAACTTTTCCATCAGATAATATGGTATTCAAATTTTTAATAGTATTGGCACAATTAATTTTGTATATAATTGTGTTCCCACTCTGTATAACAATATCTTTTTTACACTATCACCTTGTGCTAAATCATTAATTTCTACTACCTTGTCTAGCTTTTATTAA
Source organism: Lactobacillus sp. X-49 (assembly GCF_057063645.1). Taxonomy (NCBI): domain Bacteria; kingdom Bacillati; phylum Bacillota; class Bacilli; order Lactobacillales; family Lactobacillaceae; genus Lactobacillus; species Lactobacillus sp. X-49. Next base: position 52,984 of record NZ_JBXSQM010000002.1, on the reverse strand, counting down.
TTCTTCTGCGTCAGTAATTTTTTGTTTACCAGATATTAGATAAAACCATTTACAATATTCTTTATTTTTTCAAGTGTCTGATCTTTAATCTGGGCTATTTCTTCAGAAGTTAAATCTGCATTATTAATCACAGTGTCAGCGTTTGTTGCTGCTTGCTTTACTGCAGCGATTGCTGTCTCTGCATCTTTTTCAATATTGTCTATTTCATCGTTTGTCTTCGCATTCTTAATCTCTCTCTCAGCATGACTTAAAAGTTTATCTACATCATCGACTGCTTTAGTTGCTTCTTCTTTTCCTATTGCAATAACAAGCGTATTTAGAGCATCATCAGCTTTATTTTTAACTTTTTGAACTGCTGCTTTGCGGGTAAAATCATCTACAATATTCTTTATTTTGGCAATAGCCTGGTCTTTAAATTGATTTATTTCACCGCTTGTCTTCGCGTTACTAATCCCTGTTTTACCATCACTTAAAGCATGATTTACGGCATCGACTGCTTTAGATACTTCTTCTTTTGGTTCTTTTACATTAACAAGCGTATTTAGAGCATTATTAGCAGTATAGTCAACTTCATTATCTGCTGCTGCCCTTTGATTCCTTAAAGCATCTGCCGGTGGATTAATGTTACCACCATTGCTTGCGCCACCACCATTAATAATATTAGAAGTGTTATTAGTAGAATTACTTGGTGCCTCAGCTCCACCACTTACTGGTGGAGTTGTTGGTATTATTGGGGTATTTGACACAAAATTATTAATTGGAGCCTGTTTAACAACAAAGGCCTTAGTAGGAATATATCCGCGCTTTGTAGCGTAGAACTTCTTACCATGAATGGTAATGGCTTTACCAAAAATTCTAACCTTCTTGCCCTTTACCATTCTACTACCTTTAATAACTTTACCATTTCTAGTATAAAGTGAGGTATTCCTTACCAATGTACGGAGCTTACCATCAACATTAGCTGCCTTAATATATTGACCTTTGCCAATTTCATAGTAAGTTATGCCCTTAATGGTCTTTTTACCATAAGTAGTGACTCTACTGCCGGCTCTAACGATTGCGCTTGTCTTAACCGCCTTTTTACCAATCTTCTTGTAAATGGCAGAATTTACACCAACTGCTTTACTCTTAGCAGCCTTAGCGCTAACAGTTGTTGCGTTCATTGCATTTTCTTGGCCGCTTACTCCAGCAAAACCAATTGACAATAATGCTGCTCCAACGACTGAAACAATCATTTTCTTATTGAAATTACTTTTACTCATCTTTTCAAACCTTTCAATTAAAATTCGAACCAATCTACAACTAAATCACCCAAAACTAATAGCTTGTATAATAATTATTATTATCTTAACTAATGGGTCTCATCAAACTCAAAATTTCTCCTATTGCCTTTTACCACCTTAGTTTTTCAAGCACTGTTATTATTAGACAAATGACCAGTAGCAGTGAATACACAGCATTCCCACGCCTTTTAATTTTGATCTCGTTTAATTAGCACCAAATAAGAATTTAACCGTAATATCAAAATCAATTTGTACTATTCGCTAATACACAGCTTTAAAAGTACAATATATAGCGTTATCTTTATGTTATGACTATTCGTTGAGTATTTAAAGACAATATATAGTAAAATAAAAAAAAAAAAAAAGCAATATATTACATTAAAGAGATAATCTTAAGAATTATATTTTATAAGATTTGAGATAATTTAAATTTGGTTAATGTTAATAATTTAACGATTTTTCTACTTTTTATAATTTAACAATTAATAAATGATTGTTATAAATTTTGTCTTTTATAAATTTTTTAACGCTTATTTTTTAAGCTAGTCACAATTTCTTTTCAGAATTAAAATTAAATAATTGAAGTTACTCAATTATTTACTAAGAGGTAAATTTCATGATAACCAAATTTCATTTATTTAATTTATTCATAAACAAAAAGCTTAATACCGATTAGACATCGGCATTAAGCTCTTAGTAATATTTAGTTTAATTAATGTTCATGCTTACTAGTAGTTCTGCTCTTTGTGCTAAATTAACATAAAGTTTATCACCACTAACAGACATTCCTTCAATTTCGCGACCAGTATCAAAGGTATAGGTTTGTTTTAATTCCCCATTACGCGCAATCTTAAAGATCAAATCATTAAATGCTAAGTAGAAGTTCTGATTCTTGGTATCATAAGTTAAGCCTTGGCAAGGAGAATTATTACTTACAAAGCTACCAGCAGTTTTACCAACTAATTTTGGATACCAGTTGTCACCTTTACGGGTCAGTTCCCAAAACTCATAGCAATTGTTTTTGGTATCACGATAAACCGTGTACATTTCATTATCGGAAACAATTACCCCATTATGGAAGTATCTTGGAGTATTTTCATCACCTACCCAAGTTTTAATAGTCCAAATTTTATTAATTTGTAAATCACTTTTACGAATTTGGATTAATTCTTCTGAGTCAGTACTTTCACGTAAAGTATTATCATTGTTTAAAACATAAATGTACTTATCACTTGAGCCCATAGCTTGTCCATGACCAATTGGAACATATGGACTAACCTTGATATGTTTTACATAGTTATTAAAGTCTTTTTGAGACATATCCAGCAGGTGTTGTGCGTTATATGGATCCTTCAAATTATTTAAATCGTAACCAACAATGTGACCTGAAGTTAAATTGGTATGACTTAATAAACTAGTGTATGCCCAGCCTTGTGAAACAGTCACTCCTTCAGGTATATGACCAACACGGTTAATATTGTCATCTGTTGGGTCTTTAACGCTTAATAAAACTGGTTGATAAAACCGCGTTCTCAAAGTCAAGTCACCACTCTTAAATTCATGCGGGGTGGTTTCTGGGCTATATTCATTTGGATTAATGTAGTTAATAGAAGAACCGTAGTGCGTCTTCCAAGCCTGATAATCGCTAGTTCCTTTTTGAGCAGGGAACGAATTTACTTCATTAGGATCGGCAATTCCCTCAGTGGTACTTTTTCTAATGGTAACTTTAACAATAGCAGTTGTATTACCGTAAGTATACTTAACTTTATAAGTTTTGGGCTTAGAACAGGTGATGCTATCACGGGATACTTGAACCTGATCATTATCAATTACTGTTCCCCATTTATTAGTTACATACGAAATTGCATCCTTGGGGAAGAAACTATAAAGTTCATTCCTAACCAAACTAACCGTCTTAGGCACGGCAATTTGGTTTCTTGCAAAAAACTTTTCATTAACATAACCAACTTCACGGCCATTAACATAGATTCTCCAGTACCGATTTTTTTTCGTTTCAATCAATTGGTCAGACTGAATGTGACTATAGCGAAAATTAATTCCGTCAGCTACTTTTTTGCTGACCTTACCATCAGAGATTTCCTCCCAAACTTTATAATTTTTATTACCAGCCACCTTGGTCATCATTGAATAGCCAGTAACCATTTGCTTAGCCTGCTTTTGTTTTTTTATAGTAGTAGGATTAGTATCGTTACTCTTACCATTATCAACAGTTCCATCATCATCATCCATTGGCTCTTTTGTGGAATTATTGGCACTATTAGTCTGTGGTGCTTGCGGTGAATTTGTCGTATCAGCTAGAACCGGATTAGCGGATACATGAGCTGTAAACGCTAAACTACCAAGTAACATCATCGAGAATGTTGCTATTTTATTAGAAAGCTTCAAAATATTTCCTCCAAAAATTAAATTCATTCTCTAAGTATATAACAATAGTGTCGCGATATATAATACAAATTTGATACACTTTCATTGACAGCAATCAATGTAAGTGATTTAATTAGCACTGTACTTTTTAGAGTGCTAAAAATTTGAACTTAAATTTAGGAGGTTAAAAAATGCTCGTACCTACAGTTATTGAACAAACTGCTCGCGGTGAACGTTCATACGACATTTACTCACGTTTGTTGAAGGATCGAATTATCATGCTCAGCGGTGAAATCAACGATGACTTGGCTAATTCAATTATTGCGCAATTATTATTTCTTGATGCTCAAGATAACACCAAGGACATCTCCCTTTATATTAATTCTCCTGGTGGTGTCATTACTTCTGGTTTAGCAATCATGGATACAATGAACTTTATTAAATCAGATGTTTCTACAATTGCGATTGGAATGGCTGCATCAATGGCCTCAATTCTTTTAACCAGTGGCACTAAGGGCAAACGCTTTGCTTTACCAAATTCTACTGTCCTAATTCATCAACCTTTAGGTGGTGCTCAAGGTCAGCAAACTGATATTCAAATTGCTGCCAATGAAATTTTGAAGAGTCGTGAAAAGATCAATAAGATTTTACACGAAACCACTGGACAGCCACTTGAAAAGATTCAAAAAGACACTGAACGTGACAATTACTTAACAGCTGAAGAAGCAAAGGATTATGGCTTAATTGATGAAATCATGGCCAATCAAAAGAAATAGTTACACTAACTAATAAAAGACTTATTAGCACAATGCCAAATTTGTGTGGGGACTTTTTACAACACAGTAAAAAAGCTAGCAGCTTCGTTTGTAAAACGAAGGTTGCTAGCTTTTTATTTTTATTCATCTAAATTTTGTGCCAACTCATGTAACTTTTTAAATCGGTGATTGGCACCAGATTTAGAAATGGGACCATCTGGAACTTGCGCAGCTATTTCCTTTAAAGACAATTCCGGATTGGCAAGCCTTAATCGTGCAATTCCCTGTAATTTTTCGGGAATATTCTCTAAGCCAACTTTGCGTTCCAAAAATTCTATATCTTCAACCTGTTTAGCCGCAGCTGTTGCAGTTTTTTTCAAGTTGGCAGTATCACAGTTAACCAATCGATTAACCGAATTACGCATATCACGCATAATTCGCAAATCTTCAAATGCCAACATAGCATTAAACGCCCCAATAATATGAAGAAAATCACCGATTTTTTGTGCTTCTTTCAAATACACAATATAGCCACGGCGTCTCTTAGTAGTTTTAGCATTTAATTGAAAATACCGATTCATTAAATCCAACAAATCATTATTATGATCTTGATAAGCAGAATAAATTTCTAAATGATAGCGACTCGTTTCTGGATTATTGACGCTGCCACTAGCCAAAAATGCTCCACGCAAATAAGACATTGCCCCTTCTCGCGAAGAACAAATACGTTTTGGAATTCGCGTAATCAAACCATTATTAGAAGTTAAAATTTCTAAATTAGTCAAAATTTCCTTAACATGATTTTGTAATCTAACTAAATATTGATTATTTTTCTTCAGTTTCATTCGTCGAGATACAATTAACAACGGTTCTACATGATAGGCCGTCTTAATTAACAAAAAAATCTGTCTAGCAATCGCTGGATTTTCAGTTGTTATATCAAGACTAAACTGATGATCATGAAAATTCAAAACACCATTCATACGCAAAAAAGCTGCCAACTCAGCTTTGGCATGTTCAGGATGAATTGTTAGCGAAGTCAATTCTTTTTTTACTTGGCTTGCATAACTTGACATTAATCATCTATTCCTTTCTGCGTGACATTGCCGCAAACGCTCGATTAATAATTTCCTTAGCTACTTTTTGACCATCATGAAAAACTAAACCACTATGCTGATCAATAAAGTCATCAGTTATTACCCGACATCCTTGCAAACGTAAGCCAGTAAAATCATTTTTAACAGGTTCAATATAAGCATCATAATCATTGGGATCAAATTTCGACATATCAATTTCAGCACCATTAACTAAAGTAGTGTCAATATAATGCCCCCCTAAATGATTGTTAATTACAGCTACATGGTCACAATCTGAGAAGTGATCCGTTTCACCTAATTGAGTCATAATATTGCAAATATAAATAACCTCGGCCTTTGTGTGACGCACAGCTTGACCTAAATTAGGAATCATTAAATTAGGTAAAATTGAAGTAAATAAGCTACCTGGTCCCAAGACAACAGCATCAGCTTGCATAATTGAATTTAAAACAGGCTCAACTGCTTCTGGTTCTTCTTTCGAATTTGAATTCGTTACCCAAACTCGTTTAATCCGCTTATCCATGTTAGTAATTTCTTTTTCGCCAGCTTGAATTGAACCATCAACAAATTCGGCATTTAACGTCAAGGGTTCATTAGAAGCTGGAAAAACGTGCCCGTCCACTCGCATCATTCGAGATAATGATTGAACCGCATCAAAAATATTACCATACATTTCATTTAAGGCGGCAATTATTAAATTACCAATCGCATGACCGGAGAAGAAAGAATCAGACGAATCAAACCGATATTGGAAAATATTTTTTTCTTCCTGTGATAGTTCACTCAAAGACACAAGAACATTTCGAATATCGCCAGGTGGCACAACATTGATAAAATTGCGAATTGACCCCGATGATCCTCCATCATCTGAGACGGTCACAATTGCCGTAATTTCGGCATCTTGATCTTTTAATGCATTTAAAACAACCGGTAACCCTGTTCCACCACCAATCACAACAATTTTAGGTCTGCGACTTTTAGTTACTCGTATAATTTTTGAACCTTCATACGCCATTTTCTCACCTTTTTCTAGTGTAGCGACTAATTTCACGATGTGTAATATCAACAGTGTAATTTTTAGCCAAATCATGAGCAAGCTGCTGCGCAATTGCTACACTGCGATGCTGACCGCCAGTACAACCAATCGCTATTGTTAAGCGGCTCTTACCTTCTTTTAGATAGCCTGGCAAAGTGCTCTGTATTAAATCCAGAAATTTATGATAAAAGTTTTGCGTTTCGGATTTATTCATCACATAATCAAAGACTCTCTTGTCAAGTCCGGTAAATGGTCTAAGCTCTTGAATATAATATGGATTAGGCAAAAAACGGACATCCATTACAATATCGGCATCAACTGGCATTTTGTATTTAAAACCAAATGACATTATCTCAATTGAAAATGACTGTTGCTGATTTTCACCAAACTTAGTAGTTAATTTTTGTTTTAACTCTTTAGGAGTCAAATCACTAGTATCAATTATATAATTTGCCTGATTCTTTATCTCACTTAAAATTCGTCGTTCTTCAATTATACTATCAAGCAGTCGACCATTTCTCGCTAAAGGTGGCAATCGTCTTGTTTCTTTGTAACGGGCAACCAATTCATCATTAGATGCTTCCAAAAACACAATGGTTGTCAGTGCTTGACCGTTGTCTTCAAGTGAATTAACTTCATTAATTAAATCTTTATAAAAATTTTTAATACGTAAATCAACGACAACAGCAACTTTAGTAAAGGTATCCGAGTCGACAATTAATTCCCAAAAACTTGGTAATAGTGTTGGCGGTAAATTATCAACAACAAAATAATTCATATCTTCTAATGCATGTGCCGCAACGGTTTTGCCAGCTCCACTCATGCCAGTTAAAATCAACAATTGTTTTTTACTTGCAACCATTTTGCTAGCCTCCTATATCAAATTATATCATACCAGTTGTTTCTTAATTTTTTAGTGCAAAAAAAAAGTTCTTAACGAACTTAATTATTATCTATTGGCAAAAGCTGCAATAATTTCGCCAATTCCAAATATAAATAACCAAAATGAAACTAACCAAATTAATGTTAGAGCTGATAATGCAGGATTAAACATCAATCCTATCGCAATTAATAATCCAAAAATATTTAAAATAAAGTTAATCCAAAAATAGAATCCAGATGCTGCTCGCATATTCCATGACAGAATAATGCCAGAAATAGAATCAAACAAAAACCAAAAAGCAAACAAGTATGCAATAGTTAACCCCGCTGCATCATAAGAATACAAGAATAAAAGTCCGATTGCGATATCTAAAATTCCGGAAATAATTGCCAACCAGCTGAAAGAAATAAAATAGTGCAAGCGATTATATACAGCTAACCAAACAAGTCCTTGCACAATTGACAAAATCGCAAATAATAAAACAAAGGCATGTAAAGCCTTTCCAGGATGAGCGATCAAGAAGACACCAGCCACAATCATTAAGATGCCAGCTATACAAGCTGCCCAATTAAAACCACGATTTCCCCTATAACTAGAAAAATTATCCATCTTCTTACCTCCTTTCGGCTATTTTACACTTTATCTAAAGTAAATACTAACAAATACTATTTATTTGCTTTTTTAGTTAGCATTGTATCACGTTCCAGAACCGGCTTTAGGTATTGTCCGGTATAGCTTTTCTTTATTCCTGCTAATTTTTCCGGTGTCCCAGTCGCGACAACCTGGCCACCGCCTTCTCCACCTTCAGGTCCTAAATCAATTAGCCAATCAGCGCATTTAATCACATCAAGATTGTGTTCAATGATTAAAACTGTATTCCCTTGATCAACAAGCCTTTGTAAAACATCAAGCAATCGTTTGATATCATCCGTATGAAGACCTGTTGTTGGCTCATCTAAAATATAGAAATTTTTGCCAGTAGAAAGTTTTTGTAATTCAGCTGCCAATTTCATTCTTTGAGCTTCACCGCCGGACAATGTTGTTGCCGATTGTCCTAATTTAACATAACCCAATCCAACATCAACAATTGTTTGCAACTTACGTGCAATTTTAGGAATATTTTTAAAAAAGTTGCACGCATCGCTTATTGTCATATCGAGAACTTGTGCAATATTTTTCTTGCGATAGGTTACCTCAAGTGTTTCCGAATTGTATCGATTACCATGACAAACTTCACAGGGAACATAAACATCTGGCAAAAAGTTCATCTCAATTTTGATGATTCCATCACCATGACAAGCCTCACAGCGCCCGCCCTTAACGTTAAACGAAAACCTTGCTTTTGTGTAGCCACGAAGTTTAGCCTCATTTGTTTGTGCAAATAAAGTTCTTATATCATCAAAAACACTAGTATAAGTTGCAGGGTTGCTTCTAGGTGTTCGTCCTATTGGGCTTTGATCAATATCAATAATTTTTTCAATATTCTGATAGCCTGTAATTTTCTGGTATTTTCCTGGTTTTGTTTGATTTCGATTTAATTTTTGCGCTAATGCTCGTTTCAAAATCATATTAACTAATGTTGACTTACCCGAACCCGAAACACCAGTTACCACAACAAATTTGCCCAATGGAAATTCAACTTTTAAGTTCTTGAGATTATTTTCCTGCGCACCAGTAATTGTAATCTTTTTACCTGTACCATGGCGACGCTTTAATGGCACGGGAACAAATTTTTTACCAGTTAAGTACTGTCCAGTAAGAGAATTAGGATTATTTTCTACTTCTACTGGTGTACCTGCTGCCATTACTTCGCCACCAAAGCTTCCTGCACCCGGTCCCATATCAATTAAATAATCTGCCTGCCGCATAGTTTCTTCATCATGCTCAACTACGATTAATGAGTTACCCAAATCTCGCATTCGTTTTAACGCAGCGATTAAGCGGTCATTATCTCGTTGATGCAAACCGATTGAAGGCTCATCGAGAACATACATTACTCCAGATAAATTAGATCCTATCTGTGTTGCCAAACGTATTCTTTGTGCTTCACCACCAGAAAGCGTATTTGCCGATCTAGACAAAGTTAAGTAGTCTAGACCCACACTGTTTAAGAAGGTTAGCCGATCTCGCACCTCTTTTAAGATTGGCTTTGCAATAACTGCCTCTTGCTTATCTAATTTAATTTCATTGAAAAAGTCAAGTGCCTTGTTAATTGCCAATTCTGACGCTTGCGCAATATCCTTTCCCATGACTTTAACTGCTAGTGCCTTTTGATTGAGGCGCTTACCGTGACACGTTGCACAAGTTAATTCTGTCATATATTTTGCCATTACATCACGCATAAATTTTGACATTGGGTGACGATAGCGACGTTCAACGTTTTCCATCACTCCTTCAAACGCAGCAGTTGTGTCATTAAGACCAAAATCACCTGTTACATGAAACTTGATCTTTCTTTTCGAACCATGAAGAATTGTTTCTTGCTGTTTTTTAGTTAACTTTTTATATGGTTTATCCAATGGGATTTTTAATGCAGAACAAGCTTGCTCTAACATTTGTGAGTAATACTTAGAATTTTTCCACGGTGCAATGGCACCTTCTGCTAGTGTTTTATCCGGATCAGGAATAACCAAGTCTTTATCTACTGATAATTTGACACCTAAACCGTCACATTCGGGACAAGCTCCAAATGGTGCATTAAACGAAAAGAGTCGCGGCTCCATTTCTCCTACTGTAAAGCCACAAATTGGGCATGCGTAATACTCCGAAAAATTAAGTGTTTCTCCACCAATAACATCTACGTTCATATACCCATCAGAAAGGCGTAACGCTGCTTCAACAGAATCAAATAGCCGAGAACGAATTCCGTCCTTAACCACCAGTCGATCCACCACAATATCAATTGTATGACGAGCATTCTTGGCTAAGTCAAACTCCTCATCAATTTCATGCATCTCACCATCAACAATCACACGCACATATCCTGCACGCTGTACTCTCTTGAATACTTCCCTATGGGTTCCTCTTTTTGCCCTAATAACAGGAGCTAAGAGCTGAATACGACTTTTTTGCGGCAATGTCAATATCCGATCAACCATTTGTTCAACAGACTGTCGTTCAATCAATGTACCGTCATTAGGACAAACTGGATGACCCACACGTGCCCATAATAAACGTAAATAATCATTGATTTCCGTCACTGTTCCAACAGTTGATCGTGGATTATGCGAAGTTGTTTTTTGATCAATCGAAATTGCCGGATTTAATCCATCAATTGAATCAATGTCAGGCTTATCCATTTGTCCCAAAAACTGGCGCGCATAGCTTGAAAGGGATTGAACATAACGTCTACGTCCCTCGGCGTATAATGTATCGAACGCTAACGAACTTTTACCCGAACCTGATAAGCCGGTAATAACTACAAGCTTATCTTTTGGAATTGTGAGGTTAATATCTTTTAAATTGTGCTCACGTGCACCTCGAATTACAATTTGATTATTTGCCATTTATTGCTTTTCCCTTTTTTGTAATTGGTTTTCTAGTTGAACTTTCCAGTTCCATAATCGCATCCCGTAAAGTAGCCGCACCCTCAAAATCAAGTTTCTTAGCCGCTTCTTGCATTTGTTTACGAAGATCCTTAATCATTGTCTGCTTTTGTTTAGTAGTCAATTCATTGAAGTTCAGATCAGCAAAACTATCACTTTTGGTTGTCTCTTCGGTAGGCTTAGTTGCTGAAATCACTTCTCGGATTGGCTTAACAATTGTTTTGGGAACCATCTGATGCTCTTGATTAAACTCAATTTGAAGTTTCCGCCTTCTTTGAGTAGCTTCAATAGCCTGACGCATAGAATCCGTGATCGTATCAGCATACATAATAACTTCACCGTTAGAATTTCTCGACGCCCGTCCCATGGTCTGTACTAAGGGGCGATAAGCTCGCAAAAAGCCTTCTTTATCGGCATCAAGAATAGCAACTAGTGATACTTCAGGTACATCAATACCTTCACGTAATAAGTTAATTCCAATCAACACGTCATACTTGCCTAAGCGCAGATCTCGCAAAATTTGCATTCTTTCCAATGTTTTAACATCAGAGTGTAAATACTGAACTTTAATCCCTAAATCTTTTAAGTAATCTGTCAAATCTTCTGCCATTTTTTTAGTTAAGGTTGTAACAAAAACGCGTTCATTATGCTCGATTCGCTTATTTATTTCAGCAACTAAGTCATCGATCTGGCCCTCAACTGGCTTAACTTCAATCTTAGGATCTAGTAGACCAGTTGGCCGTATAATTTGCTCAACTTTATGATCGGTACGTTCAAGTTCGTAGTCGCCGGGAGTAGCTGACACATAGAGAATTTGATTAACGTGTTTTTCAAATTCGGCTAATTTTAATGGTCGATTGTCAAGAGCAGATGGTAAACGAAAACCATAGTCGATTAAAGTCTTCTTTCGATTGCGATCTCCATTATACATTGCCCTGATTTCAGGCATTGTCGCATGAGATTCATCAATTAAAATCAAAAAATCATCTGGAAAAAAGTCCAGCAAGGTATACGGAGGTTCTCCCTCTTTACGTCCCTCCATATGGCGAGAATAATTTTCAATTCCATTAGTATATCCAACTTCGCCCATCATTTCGATATCATAAGTCGTACGTTGTTTAATTCGTTGTGCTTCAAGCAGTTTTCCTTGTCCTTCAAAATCTTTTACTTGTAAGTCCATTTCTTGTGAAATTGCTTGAAGTGCTCGTTTTAGCTGCTCTTCATTTGTCATAAAATGTGTAGCAGGAAACAGTGAAATGCTTTTTCGCTCACCAATAATTTCACCCGTTAACGAGTCAATTTCGACAATTCGATCAATTTCATCACCAAAAAATTCAATTCGATATGCATGGTTTGAGTTGCCAGCAGGGAAAACTTCAACAACATCCCCACGTACTCGAAAGCGACCACGCTGAAAATCAATATCGTTACGGTCATACTGAATATTAACTAAATCACGCAACAAAGTATTTCTACCGTAATCATCTCCCTCATGAACGGTAATTACACTTGCAGCATATTCATGCGGATCTCCCAAGCCGTAGATACATGAGACAGAAGCTACCACAATGACATCATTTCGTTCCATTAAATCACTTGTGGCTTGATGGCGCAGTTGATCGATTTCATCGTTAATTGCCGAATCTTTCTCAATGTATGTATCAGACTGAGGTACATATGCTTCTGGTTGATAATAATCATAATAAGAAACGAAGTAGTCAACTGCATTATGCGGGAAAAATTCCTTAAATTCACCATAAAGTTGCCCAACTAAAGTCTTATTATGTGAAATAACTAATGTTGGCTTATTTAATTGCGCAATGATATTCGCCATGGTAAAAGTTTTCCCTGTTCCCGTTGCGCCTTCAAGAATCTGTTCTTTATATCCCTTTTTAAAACCAGTTGTCAGTTTAGTAATTGCTTGCCCTTGATCACCAGCCGGCTTAAACTTCGATACAAGTTCAAATTGACGTTTTTCTTGTCGTTTAATCATAGAAAGGCTCCTTGTAAAAAAGTTGGACACAATAAGCCCAACTTTTACTTTATATTTGTTATTTTACGCTTCCGAACATATTTTCGCACGCTTTTTGCTTATTTTAATAAAGCTGCTAAGGCTGTTTGATAATTTTCGGCCACCTTCTGAGCCAAGCTGATATTAGGCTGATTAACCCCAACATAGACTTTAATCACTGGTTCTGTACCCGAAGGACGAAGGGCAAGCCAAGTTTCATCAGCCAGAAAGTATTTTAAAACATTTGATTTGGGTAGATCCGCCATTTTTACTGGCGCCTTACCAATAGAACTTTCCTTTTGCATTAAAAAGTCCTGCACTTTAATAACTTTAACCCCATTAATTTGATTTAACTGCTCTTTTCGCAATTTTACCATTAACTCATTCATTAATTTTTGTCCGCTAATCCCTGGCATTTCAATCGCACGCGTAATTTCATAAGAAGTACCATATTTTTGCCAGATTTCTTCAAGGCCTTCAAGAACAGTCATTTTTCGTGAGGCATAATAAGTAGCTACTTCTGCAAACATTAACGCTCCCTGCATTGCATCTTTATCACGAGCAAACGGTTGAAACAGATAACCATAACTTTCTTCAAAGCCCATTAAAAAGTGTCCGTCATGTTGTTTATTCATTCGATCAATTTCTTCACCAATAAACTTAAATCCAGTTAGAACTGATTTTGTTTTAATGCCAAAATCTTGCGCAATCTTTAAAGGCATATTGCTAGAAACAATGGAAGTAATTAATTCATAATCGCTTTGCAATTGTCCATTATTCTTTAAATTAGTTAATAAATAGTAACTCATTAAAGTGGCAATTTGATTACCCGTCAAAACTTGAAAATTCCCGTCTTTTTTCCGAACACATGCACCCATCCTATCAGCATCAGGATCAGTAGCAATGATTAGATCGGCATTTTTTTTATTAGCCAGCTTAATCCCCTCATCAAATACATCTCGATATTCGGGATTAGGCTTTTGGGTAGTCGGAAATTCTGGATCAATTACTGATTGACTTGGAACTGGAATAACATTCATAAAACCATTTTGGCGAAAAGCACGATCATACAGCATCTTACCAGTTCCATGTAGAGGTGTATAAATTAATGTTAATTTAGCACCATTTTCTTTAATCAATGTAGTATTAACATTGATTTTTTTAAGTTCTCTAAGATAAGCTTGATCTAAATCCTCTCCAATTAATTCAAGGATATTCTTTGCTCGCAGTTTTTTAATATCAGCTGCATTAACGTTAAAAATATTTTCTACCTTTTGTGCATAATGAAAAACTTGACTAGCATCTTCGGGTCCCATTTGGGCACCATCAGCGCCGTAGACCTTATATCCATTATATTGTTTGGCATTGTGAGAAGCAGTTATATTGATTCCAGCAAAAGCATGTAAATGCCGCACTGCATATGATAATTCTGGTGTTGGACGTAAATCATCAAATAAATAAATATGAATCCCATGTTCACCTAAAACACGAGCTGCATATTCAGCAAATTCACGGGAATGATATCGTGAATCAAACGAAATTACTACTCCCTGTTTTTTGGCTATTTCACCTTTCTCAGCAATTAATCGAGCTAAGCCTTCAGTAACTCGACCAATTGTGAACAAGTTGATTCGATTTGTGCCTGGTTCAAGCAAGCCACGCATTCCAGCCGTTCCAAAATTAATATCTTGGCCAAAAGCATCATTAATCCAATTAGAATCCTTGCCTAATTCTATTAATTGCTTTTGCAGATAATCGGGCATAACAGGTGAAGTTTTCCATGCGTTAAAAGTTTCTTCCGCATTCATTGTAATATTAATCCTCTTTTTCTATAATAAATTGATTTTTATAGTCTTATTCTAGCATTTCTTTTCATAAGTATTGTTAAACTAAAAAAAATAATTCATGGTACTATTTAAATTTTTTACTTAAACAAATTAAAGAATAACATAGACTTCCCGATAGCTTGCGCATAAAAAAAGTCTTAAAAGTAAATTACTTTTAAGACTTAGTATCAAGCAATTTTTTATTAGTCGTTTAAAGCTTGCAAATAATTATAGGCTTCTTGGCCTGCAATACTTCCATCACCGACAGCATTAGCAATTTGACGCAAATCCTTTGCACGTACATCACCAATTGCAAACACTCCATCGTGCTTGGTCTTCATATGTTCATCCGTAGGAATCCAACCGTTTTGATCAAGAATATCCAAGTTTTTAAAAGCTGTAGTTTGAGGAATAACACCAACATAAATAAATACACCATGTACTGATAAATGTTTCAATTCAGCGGTTTTTTTATCTTTATAAGTTATTCCGGTTACTCGGTTCCCATCGCCTTCGATTGACTCTGTTTCCGCATCCCAAATAAAATGCATTTTTTCATTCGCAAATGCACGCTTTTGTAATGTTGGTTGAGCTCGCAATTGATCGCGACGGTGAACTACGGTTACTGACTTAGCATTTTGAGCCAAGTAAATCCCCTCTTCAATTGCGGAATCTCCGCCACCAATTACGGCTAAGTCTTCATCTTTGAAAAAGGCTGCATCACAAACAGCACAATACGAAACTCCTTTTCCAGAATACTCATCTTCACCCGGTACATCTAAATGGCGATGATCAGCCCCAGTCGCAATGATTAACACTGACGCACTGTACTCGCCAGTATCTGTTTTTACTATTTTAGTGTTTCCTTCAACAGTAACTGTTTGCACATCTCCATATTCAAACTTAGCACCAAACTTCATTACCGAATTGTACATTTTTTCGCCCAATTCGGGTCCTTTTATTTCACTAAATCCAGGATAATTATCAATCGCATCTGTGTTATTCATTTGACCGCCATAAGGTCCACGATCAAGAATTAAAACAGAAAGATTTGCACGTGACGCATATAAAGCCGCCGTTAAACCTCCAGGACCAGCACCGATAATGATCACATCATATTTTTGGGTCATATTTTTACCTCAGCAACTTTCTTATTTTTAGTAAGTAAATTTTACAATATAAATCTTTTAAAGTCTAATTTCTGGCTTTGGAATCCTACCCATCATTTTTGTAATTTCATTATCAACATTAGCCTTTTGGTACAAAACACGATAAATTGCTTCACTAATTGGCATATCTATTTGCTTTTCTTGGCACAATTCATGAACAGCTTTAACAGTTGTTGCCCCTTCAACTACTTGTCCCATATTTTTAAGTACATAGTCTAGACTTTTGCCTTCACCTATTTGCTTACCACAACGCCAATTACGTGAATTAACTGAAGTACAGGTTACAATTAAATCACCAATTCCAGCTAACCCACTAAAAGTCATTGGTTTTGCCCCAAAATAATTAACTCCTAGGCGGGTAATTTCAGCAAGTCCACGAGTCATTAACGCCGCTTTAGCATTATCACCATAATTCTTACCAACCAGGATACCAGCCGCAATTGCAATTACGTTTTTAACTGCACCAGCCACTTCTACACCAATTAAATCGGTATTTGTATACAATCTTAAATATCCATTAGTAAAAATTTCTTGAACTTTTTGAGCATTATCTGCATTATTTGAGGCACATGTGATTGCAGTTAAATCTTTTTGCGCAACACTTTCAGCATGACTTGGTCCAGAAATAGCAACAATTTTATCAGTATCATTAGGATAAATTTCTTCAGTTAAAATTTCAGAAATCAATTTCTTGGAGCCTGGTTCAATTCCTTTAGTCGCAGTAACTAACAAAGGCTTACTTTTACTTGCTGTTAAAATTTGGTTTACTTTTTTAGCAACTTCGCGAATTGCTTGAGTTGGTAAAACGAAGAGAATAATATCTGCCTCATTCAGTGCTAGTTCCAAATCATCCGTTGCTCGTACAGTTTCATTCACATACCAATTCTTCATATAATGTTCATTGGTGTGATTATCATTAATTTCTTGGTTTACCTGGACATTATTTCCATACAATATAACTTCGTTACCGTTATCTGCAAGTAATGAGCCTAAAACGGTTCCCCATGAACCAGCACCTAGAACTGCAATTTTTGCCATCTTTTTCTCCAGACTTTCTGTATAAATTAATATAGCTTATCTCAAGCTCTTGTATACGGATACTTAAGTCCGCTACCATCTAAATACCATTTCGGTTTGATTACTTTTCTCCGATATATAAATAACCCAATAGTCACAATAAATAAAATTAAACTTAACAATTGCGAAACACGGATTGTCCCGGCTAAATACAAGCTATCTGTTCGTAAACCTTCAACAAAAAAACGAACAACGGAATACCAAGCTAAGTATAGCATGAAGACTTCGCCTTGTTTGAATAAATATTGCCGGTGACGCAAAAGCAAAATCAGAATTAAGCCTAGAAGATTAAAAACAGATTCATATAAAAATGTAGGCTGATAATATACACCATTAATTTTCATTTGGGCAATAACAAATGTAGGCAAATGCATCTTCTGTAAAAACTCTAGAGTTGTCGGTCCGCCATGAGCTTCTTGATTAAAAAAGTTACCCCAGCGTCCCAATATTTGTGCGGCCATTACTCCTGGTGCAATAATATCAAGCATTAAAAATGGTGGCAGCATTCTTTTATAA
Organism: Lactobacillus sp. X-49; assembly: GCF_057063645.1. Lineage (NCBI taxonomy): Bacteria > Bacillati > Bacillota > Bacilli > Lactobacillales > Lactobacillaceae > Lactobacillus > Lactobacillus sp. X-49. The sequence goes on along the minus strand of NZ_JBXSQM010000002.1, from coordinate 35,401 downwards.
CAAAACACAAACAACACTATAAAGCCAGCTAATAGGCCTCCATAAATTGCGATTCCGCCATTCCATATTGCAATAATTTGATCGGGGTGCTGAGCATAATAATTCCATTCAAACACAACATAATAAATCCGTGCCCCTATATATCCTAAAGGAACCGCCCATAGCAACAGATCTATAAAGTCATCGCTTGCGATTTGCCGCTTTTGACCTTCGACAATTGCCATTGAGACCGCCATAATAATTGCCAGTGCCATAATGACACCATACCACTTAACATTTAAACTACCTAGCGCAAATGCAACTGGGCTAATAGTTAACCACATCTATTTATCCTTTTTAGAATTTTGAGCAATCAAAGCAGTTAAATTATCATCAAATGTTTTGGTTGCATTATACCCCATCTTTTTTGCCCGAAAGTTCATTGCTGCCACTTCAATAATATCCTCCATATTACGTCCTACTTTGACCGGAATTGTAATTTGCGGAACTTCAACATTGCAAATATCCCGACTGCTTTCTTCAAAACCGAGTCGATCATAATTAGCATTATTATCCCAATTCACAAGTTTTATCACTAATTGGATAGGGCCACGATTTTTAACTGCTCCTACGCCGAATAATTCCATTACATTAATAATTCCGATACCTCGAATTTCCATAATATGTTTCAAAATTTGGGGTGGCTCACCCATCACAGTTTCAGTATCCTGTTGATAAGCATCTACCCGATCATCTGCAATTAACCGGTGACCGCGCCTAATTAAACCAAGTGCCGTTTCCGACTTACCAACTCCTGAATCTCCAGTTAGCAAAATTCCTAATCCCTTAACTTCAACCATGACACCATGAATAGTCTCACGAATAGCTAAACGCTCACGTAAATATTCTGTCAAAATACTAGAGATATACGTTGTAGATTCAGAAACTGATAAGATAGGTATTTTTGCTGCCTCGGCTGCGACAACCAGTTCCTGTGGAACACGCAAAGAACGAGAAACAAAGAAACATGGAGTTTGTGGTGTACAGAGCTTTTTAAAAACGCAAACTAAACTTTCATGATCAAGCCTAGCTGCATAGGAAATTTCCGTTCGTCCTAGAAGTTGAATACGTTGATTAGGATAAAAATCAAAATATCCAGTCAATTCCAATCCTGGCCTATATATATCTGAAACTGCAATCTCTTTACCGGTAATATATTGTTTACCATGGACAATATGGACAATTTTATTATCTTGAATCAAATCTTTTAATTTAACTGCATTTGCCATTTGAATTGCCTCTTAGTTTACTTATCTACATCTTTAGTTTCTACATCTCGCACTTTTTTGCGTTTGGGATGGGGGTTTTCATTATTGGACCAATTTTGCCAAGTTCCTTTTTCGTCAGGTGTTTCATCAGCTTTATCATGATTGGTAAAATGATTAATTAACCAAATAATTACTGCAATTACTAAAACTGCAGGTAAGAGTAAAAATATAATATGAAAAGCAGCAAAAGTAAAACCCAGTATAATTACTGCCAAAAGTACGATACAAATAATTGCCAAAAAACTCATTTCTTCACCTTTTTCCTATTCAGGATTAGCCTGACTAAGTATCCATTGTAAATAAGCATAAACAAATGGCTGCAATTTACCGTCCATCACACCACTCATGTCGGAAGTTTCATAGCCCGTCCGCAAATCTTTAACTAGATTATAAGGATGAAAAACATATGATCGAATTTGTGAACCCCAACCGATTTCTTTTTGATCGCCCTTTAATTCTTGTTTATGCTGCCTTTTTTTCTCTTCTTCTAAATGAAAAAGTTTTGCACGCAGTTCATTCATTGCTGTCTTTCGATTTTGCAATTGAGAACGCTGTGCCTGTGACGTTGTAACAAAACCTGTTGGCAAATGAGTTATTCGCACAGCACTAGAAGTTTTATTAATATGCTGGCCCCCAGCACCACTTGAACGATAAACATCAATTCGTAAATCTTTAGGATTAATATCAATTTTTATACTGTCATCAATTTCAGGAATAACTTCGACTGAGGCAAACGAAGTGTGACGACGCTTAGCTGAATCAAATGGTGAGATTCGAACTAAGCGATGTACACCATGTTCTGATTTAAGCAAACCGTAAGCATTTTTACCAGTAATTCTAATACTAGCACTCTTAAGGCCTGCCTCTTCACCTGGTTCATAATTATTAATTTCAAATCCAAAATTACGCTGGTCAGAATAACGTTGATACATTCTTAGCAACATCTGAGCCCAATCCATAGCTTCGGTTCCACCTGCACCCGGATGAATTTCCAATAAAGCATTGTGATTGTCATATTTTCCTGATAAAAGCAAATCCATCTCATATTCATGAAATTTACCTTGAAGCTGCTTTAAATCATTTTCAACCTCTTGTTGAAGATCTGCATCTGGTTCTTCAATTAGTAATTCCAAGGCCGTAGACGCATTTTGATAATTTTCTTGTAAATCTAAAAAAGAATTTCGCTTTTCTTTTAGTAAATTTGTTGCCGAAATCAATTTTTGTGCACATTCTTGGTCATTCCAAAAATCTGCATCCTGCATTTTATGTTCATTAATTGTAATGCTGTCAGCTATTGCATCTAAGTCAAAGAGACCCCCTAAAATGATCTAAGCGGGCTCTTAAACTATCTAATTCACTTTGAATTTCATTAATTTCCATATGATCAATTACTCCTAATAAATTCCAAAAAAAGGGAAAGCAGCTGCTTTCCCTTCAATCTTAACTTTTAACGACTAAGATTTTGTCTGATTTCAGCTTTCATAAATAAACGAGTTACATCAAACTCAATATTAGAAATCATTTCTTCAAACATATTGTATCCAGAATCTTGGTATTCAACGAGTGGATTAAGCTGACCGTAACCACGTAAACTAATTGATTGACGCAATTGATCCATTGCATCAATATGATCAGTCCAACGGTCATCTACTACCCGTAAAATAACAACTTTTTCAAATTCTAACATATCTGATGGATCGGCCAAAATCTGTTTTTTCTGTTGATAGTTTTCTTCAACAAATTCGTACAGTTTCTGCTTTAATTCAGGAACTGTAATTGTCTTAAAGTCAAGTTTTTCAACTTCTTCATCATTTGTCAAACTTGAACTAATGAAATCTCTCAAAGAATCAAGTCGCCACTTGCTACGATCACCCTGCGTAAACATATCAACTTGACTATTAATTGTACGATGAATCATCGGAATTAAAACATCTTTAAGTGAAGTTTCTTCTCCAATAACTTGCATCCGTTCACCATAGATAATTTCTCTTTGAATTCGCATAACATCATCATATTGCAATGTTTGTTTACGCGTATCATAGTTATTACCTTCGACACGTTTTTGAGCTGACTCGACTTGTCTTGTAATTAAACGACTTTCAATTACCTTATCATCGTCATTATCCGATAACCGATCCAAAAAGTCTTTAACTCGGTCACCACCAAAGCGTTTCATCAGATCATCTTCAAGTGAAAGATAAAATCTAGTTACACCAGGATCTCCCTGGCGACCAGAACGACCACGAAGCTGATTATCAATTCTGCGTGATTCATGACGTTCAGTCCCAATCACAGCTAAACCACCCAATTCTTTTACACCAGGTCCCAATTTAATATCAGTCCCACGACCAGCCATGTTGGTAGCTATCGTAACCGCACCACGTTGACCTGCATTCATAATAATCTGGGCTTCCTTAGCATGATTTTTAGCGTTTAATACTGCGTGCGGAATACCGGCCTGATTAAGCATCTTGCTTAATCTTTCTGAACTTTCAACTGCAACTGTTCCGACCAACACAGGCTGTCCTTTTGAATGACGCTCTTTAATTTCATTTACAACAGCCTCAAATTTTGAATTTAGGGTTGGATATAAAATATCAGATTGATCTTTCCTAATATTAGGACGGTTCGTCGGAATTGTGATTACCTGCATATTATAGATTTCACGAAATTCTTCTTCTTCTGTCTTAGCCGTACCTGTCATTCCTGATAATTTTTTATACATTCTAAAGAAATTTTGGTAAGTAATTGTGGCTTGCGTCTTGGATTCTTCCTGAATTTTAACGCCCTCTTTAGCCTCAATTGCTTGATGTAACCCATCGGAATAACGCCGACCACTCATCACACGACCCGTGAATGAATCAACAATTAAAACTTCACCATCTTGAACCACATAGTCAATATCATTAAGCATAATATAATTGGCACGTAGTGCTTGATCTAGGTGATGAACCAATTTTTGATTTTCGACATCATACAAATTTTTTAAGCCAAAATGATCACAGGCTTTTTGAATTCCTGTTCTAGTTAATGCAATCGATTTAGTTGGCCAGTCAATTTTATAATCGCCGTGGTCTTCATCATCATCAGCGTCATCTCCACTAGTATCTTCATGAAGTGATTTAACAAAACGATCAGCTCTGATATAGTCGCCATTAGCCTGCTCGGCTTCACCAGAAATAATCAGCGGTGTTCTCGCTTCATCAATTAAAATTGAATCGACTTCATCAATAATAGCGTAATTTAATTCGCGTTGAACCATTTGTTCTTTATAAACCACCATGTTATCACGCAAATAATCAAAGCCTAATTCAGCGTTAGTTGAATAAGTAACATCACAATCATATGCTTCACGCTTTTCATCAGGTGACATTGAATTTAAATTTAAACCAACAGTTAACCCAAGCCACTTATATAATTGACCCATTTCTTCAGCATCACGACTTGAAAGATATTCATTGACCGTCACAACATGAACCCCTTTGCCTGTCAATGCATTTAAATAAACGGGCATTGTAGCCGTTAAAGTCTTTCCTTCACCAGTCATCATTTCGGCAATATTACCAAAATGCAAAGCAATTCCACCTAGTATTTGAACATGGAACGGATACAAGCCCAAAACTCTTTTGGCACCTTCACGAGCAACTCCAAAAGCTTCTGGTAATATTTTGTCTAATTCCTCGCCTTTTTCTAGTCGTGCTCGAAATTCAGGTGTCTTTGCCTTCAACTCTTCATCTGAAAGTTTGTCATATTCATCAGCATAATTTTCAACTTGATTAGCAAGCTTTTCAAATTTTTTTAGTTCTCTTTTATCATTATTGTATAGTTTCTTTAAAACGTTTACCATTTAATCGATCCTTATATGTAGTTAAGTATAAAAACACATATTAATTTTAACATGATTAGTGCAAAATTAAAAATAAACAAAACAAAGACCTCACATTAAATGTGGGGTCCCGCTTGCTTATAACAACATTGTTTTTACTTTGTTTCAATCAAACCGTATTGACCATCATTTCTACGATATACAATACTAGTTCCATTTGTTTCAGCATCTTGGAATACAAAGAAATCGTGTTCCAACATGTTCATTTGTAAAATTGCTTCTTCAGGACTCATTGGCTTCAAGCCAATCTGTTTATTGCGTACAATAGAGAATCCACTGCCATCATCATTATCAATGTCACCGGTATCTGTATCCGAATTTTCAACTAAGAAATCATTGATTCCCTTTTCCCGACTCTTTCGATTAATTTTGGTCTTGTACTTTCTAATCTGACGTTCCAGTTTTTCAGAAACAAAATCTATGCTTCTATACATATCATCGCTTGTTTCCTCTGCTCTCAATACTAAGTACGGTAATGGGATAGTAATTTCAACTTTAGCCGTATGATCACGATATACCTTGAGATTAACGTGGGCAACAACATCTTGATTCAAATCAAAATATTTCTCCATTTTCTTTAGGCGTTTCTCGACATAACTTCTCAAAGCATCAGTTACCTCAATATTTTCACCACGAATATTATACTTTAACATATGAGATTCTCCTTTCAATTGCTAATGCAACTTTACTTAATTATATTATAACAAATCTTGAAAGCGCTGAACAAGATTAAACTATCTATAAATTGTGAAACTGCTTATTTGCACAAACGGATACCTTTTGATAATTGCATCACGTGCATGATACAACGTTCTTCCCGTAGTATAAATATCATCCAAAAGTAATATTTTTTTATTGTTTAAATTTACTTTAAAGTCTTTCTTTATAAAAAAACTTTGTGGCGTTTTCAATCTTTCACTACGATTCTTCTCGCCCTGTGCGCTCAGTCCACCATGTTTATCTAACACAGAAGTTAACAAAACCAAATCATCAAAAATACTGGTTATTGTATCAAACTGACGCCTTGCACAATGTTCTGGTGAAGTCGGAAGTGGAACGTAAAAATCTGCATGAATTTTTTTCAAGTTAAGATAGCACAATTGCTGCAATACTTTTGCCAAAACAAAATCACCACAACGTTTATAATTTACCATTAAATCATGTGCAGCTTGATTATACTGATAAACTGCATGATTATGTATTAGGTTATCGACATAAAGGTGGCGCCACTTTTGACAATCATTGCAAATTATATTTTTATCTAATTCGCGATCACAAAACTGACATCTTGGTTGACTTAATTTAGTAAATTTTGCTTTGCAATATCTACACAGGTATTCTTCAGGCTGTTTTTTCCAATAAAGTATCTGACAAAATGATATTTGTGGCATAAATTGTTGTCCACAAACAAGACATAACTTCATTTATTAAGCTCCTTGATTTGTTTTACAGCACTTTGAATACTACGAGTATATTTTTGATAACAAAAAAGAACTAATCCTCCTACATCATCTTGTGCGCGACCTACACGGCCAGCAATTTGAACTAAACTTGAGGTCGTAAATATTGCGTCATCTGCCTGGACAATAATTACCCAAACATGTTTAAAAGTAACCCCTCGTTCTAAAATTGTTGTTGTGATCAGAAGCTGTATTTTACCCTCACGAAATTGTTGGACTTTACTCAAACGCTTTTTATCTGCAGCATAAACTCCTTCTATATTAATTTGATGTAATTCAGGAACTTTCTTCAAAGCAGATAAATACAACGAAATTTGTTCAATTCGTGGTACAAATAGTAGTAAGGGATGTTGTGATTCTATTACTCCAATTATTTCTTTTATTAGTTTTGGGTGCAGATGACCTTTATTTAAAAAGGGGCGCAAAAATAATTTTTCGCGAGGTATCGGCAACAAGCTCCCATGAAAACGACGATTTAACTTTAGAACTCTAATTTTACCAGCCTCAACTTCTTGAAGAATATCACGTGTTGGTGTCGCAGTTAAATAAATACGAATTCCATTAGTTTTAATAGCATTTTTCGCACCAAAATGAAGCTGAGAATTATCTATATATGGGAAAGAATCTGCTTCATCAATTATTAACAAATCAAATGCATGGTAAAACTTAAGAAGTTGATGCGTAGTACATAAAGTTAACTGCTCTAATTCAGGTTCTTTGAATTCACGACCATGATACTTTCCAATTTTCAATCCTTGAAATGCTTCTTGAATTCTAGGATAAAGTTCATTAATAACATCAATTCTTGGAGAAGCGATACAACAACGTTGTCCTAAACTAAGACACTCTGAAATTACTGCAAATAACATTTCGGTTTTTCCTGCACCAGTAACTGCATGAACTAAAGTTGCTCGCCTTTTTTTAAAATTTTCTACTAACTTTATTGACACTTGCTTCTGAGCCGGAGTTAACTGTCCTCGCCACTTTAAAATATCTTTTTTCTTTTGAAAAAAAACTTCACTTTCGTCACGCACAAGAAAGTCGTCCTCAGTAACGCGTCCTAAACCAATGCAGGCACGGCAATATGTCTTACCATTAGGCAATCGCTCCTTCACAGTTGTCCCACATCGATTGCAACGCTGATTCGAAATTGCTTTGATTGTTGTTAACCCCTTAGTTATGCTAAAATTTTTTTGTTGACTGATCCATTGACGACCAGCAAGATATGCGAGCTTCTCCATCTTTCATCCTCCATATATTAAATACGCTAAAAGGAGGGAAAATTTTTTGATGAAAAAGGAAAACTTTTTAACAATTAAAGAAAACGCTAGTCATGAAATAATAATTAAAAAGAGTCGTTTTATTACTTCATTTGTACGTGTATCTACTATTGATGAAGCTGAAAAAGCCATTTCAACCATTTCTAAAAAATATCGCGATGCTACACACAATACTTATGCTTATATAGTCGATAATCATGTAAAAGCCAGCGATAATGGTGAACCAGCTGGGACTGCAGGAGTACCAGAATTAAACGCTTTGCAATTATTGAAGTTACAAAATGTTATAGTTGTTGTTACTCGTTACTTTGGCGGTATAAAACTAGGAGCTGGTGGCCTAATTCGTGCTTATTCAAATAGCGTTACCCAAGCCGCAGAAAAAATTGGAATAGTTGAATGTATTCAACAACAGGAAATTAGTTTTAACATTGCCTATACCTATTTTGATAAGATAAACAACTATCTATCTAAAAAGAAAATTTCAATTGCTAAAATTGATTATGGCGTCGATGTGTGCTTGCATATTTTTGTTTCTGAAAAAGAGCAAGCTGAACTGCTTACAAATTTAACAGATCAATTAGCTGGACAAGTTCAGTTTATTAAAGGAAAAACACGGTATATTGAAATACCTGTCAATACTACCAACAAACGTTAAAAAAGTTTATCTTAACCAAAAAGGACCCTTTGACAGGGGGAATGATCTTAAAAGTTACTATTAGGTTTATAATTAATTGTTTAAGGCTTGGTTCCAATATTTAATTGGCGTCAAGTATCTTAATTTACACTTGATTCGGTCATTGATGCAATAATTAATATACTCAAACAACTGCTTACTTTAATTTTTTTAAATTATAATAGCTAGCAATCTGACCGTAAAACATATCTGACTTTACAATCAAAATAAATTCTCTCTCAAGTAGCTATCCATTGAATTAGTGGTATGTCATGCTGTTTTAAAGTTCTTTAATAAATCCAAATTTTTCTTTATTAATAATTTGATATAAAAATAAGTCCCGGAAATTGTCTGCTTTCCGGGACTCATATTACAAGAAAACATTCTTTTTAATGTTGATTATGTTTGTTTTTTAATTGTTCTGGTTTTTCTTGACCTAAATGCCAAACTTCAACGGTTGGATCTTTCTTACTACGTGAATTAATTACTTTTTGAATCAGTGATAATAGCGGCTTATACTTTTCACCTAAAAGCCCAATTGATTCGACAAAGATTTCTAAGGCAACTACCAATCCTGCAATTAAAAGCCACATACCCCAAATTGGTGACAGTAAAAATAATAACGAAATGAATGAAAAGATTAGCGAAAGAGAATAAATTGCAAGAACAGTTTGACGGTGTGTTAACCCCATTTTCATTAATTGATGATGAAGATGATGCTTATCTGCTTGTGAAACTGGTTGATGATTAAGTTTTCGTCTTATCATAGCGTAAATAGTATCCGTAATTGGAACACCTAGTATGGTTACAGGCACTAAAAGAGAAATAAAAGTAACATTTTTTAAGCCTTTCAGTGAGAAAACCGCAATCATAAAACCGATATATAATGCACCTGTATCACCAAGAAACATTTTTGCAGGATGAAAATTATATGGTAAAAATCCTAATAAACAAGCTGCTAACATAAAGCATGAAATTGGAATATAAAGTTGATCGGTATGTAAAAAGAAATATCCAACGATACCCATCGTTATTAGAGAAATCAATGAAACCCCGTCAGCTAAACCATCAAGTCCATCAATTAAATCAACAGCATTAGTCAAAGCCAAGATCCAAAAAATGGTAATAGGTAAACTCCACCAGCCTAAATTGATTTGCTTATTCAAAAATGGCAAATTAAGAACATTCATTTTAATACCTGCCAAAAAATAAATAATTAAGGCTCCAATTAAAATGCCAAACATTTTTTGTCGCGGCTTAAGTTCTAAAATATCATCTATAATTCCTGTCAAAACAATGACACTAGAAGCTAATAACACACTAAAAGCTTCATGTGTTGGGAATTGTTCTCGGAGAAGAACGAATGTACCAATATTATAGGTAACAAATATACCTAAGCCCCCTAATGTTGGCATTGGTTTTTTATTAACTCGTCTGGCATTTGGAATATCAACAGCTCCTAAGACAAAGGCTAACCGCCTAATAAATGGCGTAATTGCTGCTTGAATAATTACTAAAAAGAACAATTCAACAATAATTTTAAACATAGTCGACTACTTTCATAATAAGTTGCTTTAATTATACAGGCTTGACTAAAAATGCACAAATTGTAGTTTAGTTAAAGCAAAAAAGGTTGAATTGAAATTCAACCTTCTGCTTTATCTAGCAACTGCAACAACTCGTTTTTCACGAATAACTGTTATTTTAATATTACCCGGGTAATCAAGCTGTTTCTCAACTTGTTTCTGGATATCGTGTGCCAAAACAGTAATCCGATCATCTGAAATTTTTTCTGGTTCAACCATCACTCGAACTTCACGTCCAGCCTGAATGGCATAAGCCTGTTTAACACCATCATACTTTTTGGCAATTTGCTCTAATTCGGTTAACCGCCGAATATAGTTTTCCAAACTTTCACTTCTAGCACCTGGACGTGCCGAAGAAAGTGTATCTGCTGCAACAACTAGTTCAGCAATAAATGATAACTTTGGAACATCCCCATGATGAGCTGCAATTGCATTAACTACTATATCTGATTCATGGTATTTTCTTGTCAATTCCACACCAATTTCAACATGTGAACCTTCAATATCATGATCGATTGCTTTTCCTATATCGTGTAATAATCCCGCGCGAACCGCTAATTTTTCATTTAAACCAAGCTCAGCTGCCATTGTCCCAGCCAATTTAGCAACTTCAATTGAATGTCCTAAAACATTCTGCCCATAAGATGTGCGATATTTTAGGCGACCAAGTATCTTAACTAGTTCAGGATTCATCCGGTGAATACCTAATTCCATTAACGCACTTTCACCTGCCTCATAAATATCGTCGTTTACTTCTTTACGAGCCCTATCAACTATTTCTTCAATTCTAGCTGGGTGAATTCGTCCATCTTTTACCAATCGCTCCATTGCTCGTTTAGCAATTTCACGTCTAATAGCATCAAAGCCACTTAAAGTAACCACTTTAGGAGTATCATCAATTATTAGATCAATTCCCGTGAGTGCTTCAAAAGACCGAATATTGCGACCTTCACGTCCAATAATTCTTCCTTTCATTTCCTCATTTGGTAAATCAACTACTGATACCGTCGTTTCGGCAACTGTATCTGCAGAACTACTTTGAATAGCATCAATAATTACCTTACGTGCATAATGATCAGCCTTAGCTTGAACTTCTTCATTACTATTTCTTATCATTTCTGCTCGTTCTTTAACTAGATCATCAGATAATTTACTTAGAACTAATTTTTTAGCTTGCTCCTTATCTAAATGAGCAACTTCATAAAGTTTTTGTTGACTTTGATCAACTAATTCATTTGCAGTCTGAATTTTTTGCTTTAATTCATCCTGTTGCTTCCCTAGTTGACTTTCTTTTTTGTTAAATTCAATTTCCTTTTCAGCTAATAAAGAATTTTTATGATCAAGTGTATCTTCTCGCTGTTTTAAGCGATTACTTTCACGCGCATTGGCGTCACGCTTGATATTTAATTCATCCTCAACCTTTTGCCGGTAATCTTGAATTTTTTCTTGAGCTTCAAGAATTTTCTCTTTCTTAGTATTTTGAGCACTTTGCTTAAAAGCTTCTGCTGCTTGTTTTTGTGCATCGGCCTCAGCTTTTGCAGCAACAACTTGAGCATTGGCTTGCGCTAAAATATGGTCAGCATCATTTTGAGCATTTTTCGTATTCATTTCCCAAATGCTTTTTCTAATTGCATAACCAATGCCAATGCCAATTAAAACTGAAATAATAGCAATCGCGACGGGAATCAAATTATTATTTGTCATGATCACTATCGCCTTTTTTACTTTTTAGATTATTCACACAATGATAATAATAAATAACCTCGTGACCTATGTCAATCAACTAGAAAAAAACCTTGATCAGAATTTATAGATCAAGGTTAATTTCTTCAATTTTAACTACTTTTGCCATCAGCTTCCTTTCCTTCAGAAGCCTCCTTTTCTACATTCTTCAGTTCCTTTACCTTTTTCACTCTCTCAGGATCTTCTCTTTCCGATATTGAATCTTCATCAATACCATAGGCGTGGCGCACCTGCTGTTGGACTTCGTCGTAAATATCTTGATGCTCTTCTAAATATTTCTTGGCATTTTCACGTCCTTGACCAATTCGCTCATCCTTATATGAGTACCAAGAACCTGCTTTAGCAATTATGTCATGTTCAGCCGCCATATCAAGTAATTCACCACTTTGAGAAATACCTTTACCATACATCATATCCACTTCGGCAACCTTAAACGGTGGAGCAACTTTATTTTTGACTACCTTAATCTTAACCCGATTACCAGTAATCTCGCCACCTGTCTGCTTTATTTTTTCTGCCCTTCTAATTTCTAAACGAATAGTTGCATAAAATTTGAGAGCCCTACCACCAGGAGTTGTTTCCGGATTACCAAACATAATCCCAACTTTTTCACGAATCTGGTTAATAAATATTGCAATGGTTTTGGTCTTATTAATGTTACCAGAAAGTTTACGTAATGCTTGACTCATTAACCTGGCTTGCAATCCAACATGACTGTCACCCATTTCACCATCAATTTCAGCTTGAGGAACTAAAGCTGCAACGGAGTCAACAATCAAAATATCAATCGCTCCACTACTAATCAGAGTATCTGCAATTTGCAGTCCTTCTTCACCCGTATTAGGTTGAGACAAAATTAATGAGTCAACATCAACTCCTAAGGCTTCTGCATAAGCTGGATCCATTGCATTTTCAGCATCAATATATGCAGCTGTACCACCACGTTTTTGTACCTCAGCCACTGCATGCAAAGCAACAGTCGTTTTCCCTGAAGATTCTGGTCCATAAACTTCTACAATTCTACCACGTGGATAGCCACCGACTCCTAGTGCAGCATCAAGTGCAAGCGAACCAGATGGAATAGTCGAAATCTTTGTATCTGCTTTATCGCCCATTCGCATTACGGCACCTTTACCAAAGTTTTTTTCGATTTTCTTTAGTGCAGTTTCTAATGCAGCTTTTTTTTCATCTTTTGGCAAGACTTTTCCTCCTCTTATTAAACTGACCAAATTTATTTTTATTAATTATACTTTGAATCAATGGTTATTTGCAAGAAATAGCGAACAAATGTTTTTGTTTATTTACTTACATTATTAAATACGCTTAAATAGCTAAAATTCTTCAAAAATTATTTTTGTAATCCTTTAGGTTGTAACCATTTTTGTAAAAAATTTAAAATAATATCTGAAAAAATTGCCATCAAAGCTGTTGGCACTGCACCAGCCAAAATAATTGCACTACCATTCGTTGCGTTAGTGCCGCGAATAATAATATCACCTAATCCTCCAGCACCAACAAACGAACCAATAGATGTTATCCCAATCGCAATTACCAATGCATTCTTTAATCCAGCAATAATTACAGATAATGATAAAGGTAATCGTACCATATAAAGCAACTGAAATTTAGTCATTCCCATACCTTGAGCAGAATCAATAACATTTTTATCGACATTTTTTATGCCCGTGTAGGTGTTTTTAATAATTGGTAGCAAAGAATAAACAGTCGTTGCGCAAATGACAGTCATCACTCCCAAACCCATCCCAATCATTAAAATTGAAAGCATTGCAAGTGAAGGAATCGTTTGAATAAAATTAGCAATTTCTAGTACAAAATTCCCCAGATAATAATATCGAGAAATAATAATACCAATAGGAATTCCAATAATTGCAGCAAGTAAAACCCCGTAAATTGATATCAAAAAAGTTCGGTTGAATTGTTGCAGTACATATACACCATTATGTTGATAATAATAGATAAATTGCTGCCATAAAGATAACTTTGCCATCACTCTTGCCCCCTAAAATAGTTGTGCTTAACTAAAAATTCATGTGCTACTGTTGCAGGTTCTAATAATTCATCATCGACCTGAAAATTCATTTTACGCATATCATGAACACTTATCTGCCCCACTAAACGCTCCAGAATTGGCTTAAGTTCGGGGTGTTCGCGCAATAAATAATTATTAATTAACATACCGCAATTATATGGTGGGAAGAAATGCTTATCATCTTTAAGCAAGTGAAGTTTATAACTATCAATTCGACCATCAGTCGAGTAACCCAAAATAACATTCATCTTGCCACTTTTTAGAGAAGAATAAACAAGCCCTGCGTTCATTGGCCGCATCTTGCTAAAAGTAATACCATATGCTGTTTGAAACGAAGGATAGCCAACCCCCGGTGCATTAACCCATTCAGATGAAACACCAAAAGAAAGTTGGCTTTGCACCCTTTTTAAATCCGAAATTCGATGTAAATTATACTTTCTTTGAGTTTTACCATCGACCATAAAGGCGTAATTATTTGAAAAGCCATAGGTATGTAAATAGGTTTGATCCCATCTTCTTTTTACCTCTCGACGAACAGTATCATTTGCCTTTTTCGAATCCTTAATAGCTGGCAAAAGTAAGTTAGCAGTTAATTCACCACCATCATAAGCAACTGCTTGTATATCAGCATCATGCCGGTATAACGCCTGATGCTGCATTGGCGCTGAACCAAGATTGTTAACAATCGTAGTTTTATAAGACGTTTCATGTTCAATTAATTCTGCAATAATATTAGCCATCACTTGTGATTCTGTTGTTGTTAACGCAGTTATACGAATAACATTAGTACTCCCCATCGAGTCAGCTAACCCTGGAAAACTACAACCACTTGTAATAGTCATTATTACAAGAATAATAGTTGTAAGAATTGATCTCTTTAAAAATTTTTCCATAATTCTCACCTATATACCTTTAGGGGTAAGTAATTGTTCAAGCTTGCCAATCAAATAATCAGTTAACAAAGCCAAAATAATTACAGGTATAGTTCCGCCAAGAATTAAATTTGGCTGAAATAAACTTAGACCATTAAAAATAAAGTCTCCTAAGCCCCCAGCACCAATATATGATGCTAAAGTTGCCCAAGCGATTACATATATAGCAGATAATCTAATACCAGCCATGATAACTGGCATTGCTAATGGAATATCAACTTGGGTAATAATTTGAATTCTAGTCATACCCAGTCCGCGTGCAGAATCAATCGTATTTTGATTTACACCGGTTAACCCAACATAAGTATTGCGCAAAATTGGCATCAAACTATACAAAAATAATGCAACAATTGCAGGTATAGGTCCAACTCCTAAAAAGGGAATCATCATTGCGAGAAGTGCCAAAGCTGGAATTGTCTGCAAAACACTTGCAATCGAAATAACTACTTTAGCGGTACGTGGAAATTTTAATAAAACTACACTAAGCGGTACTGCAACAATAATTCCTAATATCAAAGCACTAGCGGAAATATAAATTTGCTGCCAAGTTTTAACAATTAATTCCGAACCATGTTGTGCAAAAAAAGAAGTCATTTTAATTCGCCTCTTTTACTGAATCAGAACTATCTAAGGTTGTACTGCCCCAAATTTTAGCATAAACGACATTTACCAAACTGGATCTAGTAACAATTCCAACTAATTTTTTATTTGCATCAATTACAGGAATATATTGCTCCTTTCGGCTCAATATTCGGTTGAAATTATCGCGTAAATATTCTTCTGGTCCTACAGTATAAACTTGTTTTTGTAAAATATCGCTTACACTATTAACCTGTGGATAATTACGTTGAAGAATTTCAATAGAAACATAGCCTTTAAAATGATCATAATTATCAACCACAAGTAAGGTATCAACATGTTTCTTTTTCATCATAATAAGAGCTTCGTTTAAGGAAGCACCCAAATTAATTTTAGCGGGATTCGTTAACATAACATTCTTAACTTTGACTGTTTCATATTTTGCATCTGCAAGACGTTCTTTACCAATTAACGCTTCAACATATGAATCAACTGGATTGTGTAAAATATCATCAGGAGATCCAATTTGAACAACTTTTCCATTATGCAAAACCACAATCTTAGTTGCAAGTTTTAATGCTTCATCCATATCATGAGTAACAAAGACAACTGTTTTTCCTAAACTTTTTTGTAAGTTTTGAACCAATTTTTGCAAACTTTCTCGTGTAATCGGATCAAGTGCTCCAAAAGGTTCATCCATTAAGATCAGATTTTGATTCGCAGCTAAGGCACGCATGACACCAACTCTCTGCTGTTGACCACCAGACAATTCAGTCGGATAACGATCTAAATAGCTATCTGGCAACTCCGCCATTTTAATTAATTCTTTTGCCTTGCTTAGCAATTTTTCTTTAGGCCATTTCAATAGTTTTGGAACTAAAATTAAATTTTCACGAATTGTCATATGAGGCAGCAAGCCATTATTTTGAATTACATATCCAATATGCCGCCGCAATTCAACCGGATTAAAAGCTTTAACATTTTTGCCATTGACCAAAACCTCACCTTTAGTAATATTAGTCATCCGATTAATCATTCTCATCAAGGTAGTTTTACCCGAGCCTGAAGTGCCGATTATACAACAAAATTCACCTTTTTTTATATTAAAATTAATATCTTCGACCGCTGCTGTTTTACTTTTAGGGTAAAACTTGGTTACATTTTTAAACTCAACCAGTGGTAATTGCTTGACCATAAAAATCCCCCTTTTCATAAACCTATAATTCAATCGTAACAATATAACAAAACTTAATCAAAAATTTACTATTATTACACAGTAGTTGAGAATTTTTAAAGAATTACATGCTGTTAATTTAAAGTATTTTATGTTTTCATTCTTAAAAGTTAAAAAGCGTTGAAAATATTCAACGCTTTTTTATTCTATATTTAATTATTATAGTATTTTAAAATGCTACTACTACATTGAACCTTCAAATACACTCCATGAATTGTGGAAATAATCCCATCCGGAATAAATAGTAAAAATTAAGGCCAGATACAATAAAATTGTCCCAATACGATAAAAATCGCCAATCAGGAGAAAAATAATTGCCAACATTTGACAAGTAGTTTTAATTTTACCCGGCATCTCGGCCGCCATTACTTGACCTTTATTCTGAGCAAGAATCAAGCGTAGCCCCGTAACTGCTAATTCACGACAAACAATAATTGCAACAATCCATGCTGGAGCTAATTTCAATGAAACCAACATAATGAATGCTGTCATCGTCAACATTTTATCAGCTAATGGATCAGCAAATTTACCAAAATTTGTAACCAAGTTACGTGATCTTGCAATATGACCATCAAACCAATCAGTTGCAGAAGCAACAGCAAAAATGATAGCTGCAATTACTAATCTCCAGTAAACCGTTGTTCCGGCAACTTTAATGCTAGCGTCTCCTCCAAAAATGACGATTAACATAAAGACTGGAATTAATAAAATTCTAAAAACCGTTAATTTGTTTGGTAAATTCATTCTTAACTTTTCCTCCTGGATGATAATTATTGATTACCATCATTGTTAGAGCCACCATTTTGGCCATTGTTTTCAGTATGATTTGTTTGGTTATTATGATTGCTTTGCTGATTTGTTTGATTGTTTTGCTGACTATTAGTAGTTTCATTACTATTAGCAGCATTGGATTGCTGCTCAGAGTGAGACTGCTGATTGCCAGTATGCATCGAATTGGAATTACTATTTGCAGTATTATTGTTTTGATTAGTATTTGTTTCTCTGGATTGATTCGATTGTAGGCTATTTCTCTTACCAATATAGAAAGTCAGAGTTTGTGTTGTACTCTGAGCCTCATATGGTACCCTTTTCCCTCCAATAGAGACCGAAGTTCCTTGAGCATTGCTAAACGATACAGATAAAGTTTTTACAGTCTCCGGAATCCGCAACGTATGTTTTTGACCAGCTACTAGAGTTTGGCTACTCTGATTAATACCATTCATCATAATAGTGACCGTTGTAGCCTGATCACCAGCTCTAACTACTAAATTACGTCTATTTTTCAAACCGGTAACTTGGTATTGGTTAACAGCAAGCTCCTTAATTTTTACCGGATTTTGGATAACCCTTTTGGGTTTAGCGCGTTTATTAGTACCTGTAGAAACCGACACATCACTTGTAGCATCGTTATTTTGATTACCTGCTGATGAAAAATGTGCATAAACCACGTAGCATATCAATACAATTGCAATAACTCCTAAACCAACAATAATTCGTGGCAAGTATGTTTGCCATATTTTTTTCTTGCTGTTAGTCGTTTTTTGAACTTCTTCACTCTTATTATCAATAGAGTCTTCAACGTATTCATCTGGTTCAGCTTTAGGAACTTCTTGATGATACTCACCAAGAAGCTTCTTACCATCCAATCCAACAACTTGAGCATATTGTCTGATGAAAGCCCGCACATAAAAGTCGCCAGGAAGTTTTTCAAAATCATTTTGCTCAATTGCTGTCAGATATCTACTTTGAATTTTAGTTGCTTTTTCAATATCTTCAATTGAAAGTTTTTTCGCCTCTCTGGCACTACGTAATTTGTCTCCGATATCTGCCATAGTTACCTCTTTAACTTCTTTTAACTTATATCTTGAGTATAACATATACTACTAATTATTTTTACCATTATATGAGCCATCCACCACTAACATATATTGTTTGACCAGTTAAATAGCTTGAACGAACATCCAGTAAATTTTTAACCCAAAAGGAGATATCTCCGCCCTCAGCTATTCGTCCCACAGGTATTTCTCCTTTTACTTCTTCCAAAGCTTCAGGAGCAAGCATTGCGTTCATACTAGTATCAACAGCACCCGGAGCAAGCACATTTACAGTCAAATTTGCTGAAGCAACTTCACGTGCGTAACTTTGCGCAAAACGTGAAATTCCAGACTTAGAGGCACTGTATACGGCTTCCATTGCACTGCCATCACCACCATAAACCGAACCCAAATAAACTATTCGACTAAAATCATTTTTAATTAGTAGTGGTTCAAGCAACCCCGTTAGCTTAATTGGAGTGGTTAAATTAATATGCATGATCCTATCAATTATGTTCAAATCTTGACTACTGACAAAGTTATAATCTGTAATCCCTTGCCCAAAAACAGCTGCATTAACTGGTAATAAAGTATTGACAAATGCTGTTAAGTCACTATTTTCAACTGAAAAGTCAAGCTTAACTGGAATAAAATCTTGTCGCGGATATTTATGACTTAAACGTTGACTTATTTCACAGGCTATTCGCCAATTTTGATTGCAATGAATATAAAGAGACCAACCAGCCTGTGCCAACTCGACACAAATTGCCTGACCAATCCCACCAGTAGCTCCAAATACAATTGCTCGTTGCAATTACAACATTCCTTTTTATTATTTATGAACCATAAATGTAAATATAACTTATATAGTAATCACTTAAACATTACTACCATTTCATCTAAGCCCACATTTAACTAATTCTAACATTATTTCCAAATGAAATTGTGCTAAATTTCGACATGATAAACTTTCTTAAAAATTAGTTATTTGTCTCATCCTTTTTTGGCGGTAATAAAACTTGACGCGGCTTTGAACCTTCTGATGGTCCAATAACTCCCCTATTTTCCATTTCATCGACTATTCGTGCTGCTCGATTGTAGCCAATTCGAAAGCGTCTCTGTAACATGGACACACTTGCACTTTGTTGTCTTCTAACTAGATCAACGGCTTGATTATAAAATTCATCTTCTGGTTCGTCATCAGTAGAATTTGCTGACTCATCATTTTTTTGCGGAATCATCCCTTCATCATAGTCTGGTTTTTGTTGTTCTTTTACCCATGAAATAACTTTCTCAACTTCATGGGAAGAAACATATGCACCTTGGATTCTTTCTGGTTTAGAAGCCCCGACCGGCATATATAACAAATCACCACGTCCAAGTAATTTTTCAGCACCTGTTTGATCCAAAATAGTCCTTGAATCGACACCACTAGAAACCGCAAATGAAATTCTTGAAGGCACATTAGCTTTAATTAATCCCGTGATAACGTCAACGCTAGGGCGTTGTGTTGCTAAAATCATGTGTATTCCAGCAGCACGAGCCATCTGCCCTAATCGAACGATCGCACCTTCGACATCATGGCCACCGACCATCATCAAATCACTTAATTCATCAACAACAACCAAAATATACGGTAAAACACGCATTACTGGCTTAGTTTTATCCTGATTGTTGATCCGTACCTTTTCATTAAATTCAGTCATGTTCCGTGCCCCACTTGCAGCAAACAGTTTATATCTTCGTTCCATTTCTTTCACTGCCTTGCTTAATGCGTTAGCAGCCAACTTTGAATCTGTTACAACCGGAATTAATAAGTGGGGCACACCATTGTAAACAGATAATTCCACCATTTTAGGATCAATCAAAATCAACTTAACCTGATCGGGATTTGCCTTCATTAAAATACTAGTCAAAATTGTATTAATTGCAACTGATTTGCCTGAACCTGTTGAACCTGCAATTAACAAATGAGGCATTTTAGCCAAATTAGCTGAAATTGTTTTTCCACTAACGTCCTTTCCAAGGGGAACTTCCATTGGATCGTTATGAGCCTTTGAATCCTGATTTTGCATCACATCTTTAAAGGCCACGACTGAAGTCGTACGATTAGGCACTTCAATACCAATAAAAGGTTTACCAGGTATTGGTGCTTCAATTCTAATATCTTTAGCAGCAAGGGCAAGAGCTAAATCATCAGCTAAGTTAACTATTCGGCTTACCTTAACACCAACTGCTGGTTGAACTTCATACCGAGTAATCGTTGGCCCTAAGATAGCTTTTTTAATAATCACATTTACACCAAAACTTTTAAATGTTGCCTGCAAAGTCTGCGTATTTTTAATGATCAAATTTTTATCTGTACTTTGATCGGCACTTTTAACAGCATCAAGCAAGCTTAACGGTGGTTTTTTATATTGCGTGTTAGTCGCTTTGTTCTGTTTAAGTTCATCATGATCTACATTCTCAAGTTCCTGACGTATTTTTTTGTCTTCTTCAGCAAACGAATGTGATTTAGGTAATTCTTCATTTTCTAGTTGCTCATTTTTGATTGACTCATCTTGATTTTGGTCAGAAAATTGAATCTGTGGTTCTTGCTCTGAAGTAGACTCAATGGAACTGGAATTTTCCTGAAGCGATTCTGATGAATCGTTCTTTTTCTCTTGGGAATGGTTTGCTTTATTTTCAACCTTAAAATCATCAACATTAGGAAAAAGCGATGATTCTGAATCTAACGGATCAGACAAATCACGCGCTTGCTGTCGTTCTTTTTTTTGTGATTGTTTTTCTCGCATAATGCCATACTTTTTTTTGAGCTTAGTACCAGCCTCATGATTCTTTGTAATAAAAAGTTGACAAAACAACTGAAACTTTTGAATCACATCGGCAAATTTAACGTCAAAGAACATTAAAATACCAGTCGGAATAAACAAGATCGCAATTACTCGTAAACCAGTATGTCCAAGTAATGGATAAAACATCTGGTAACACAGAGCACCAATCACTCCTCCACCAATCGGCTTTGTAATCGCTGCTCGACTAAATTCAGCACTCATCTCATACCAAAAAGCATTCATAAAGGCATTATTAACCAATTCACGCTCAAAATATAAGCTACTTTGAATCAAAAGAAAGCCCAAAATCGCAATCATTAAACCAATACTTCTTTTAAAGTTAAAGTGCATCGGTTTATTATAGATCAACATCACTAAGCCAAAAATTGCACAT
The DNA here is from genome assembly GCF_057063645.1 of Lactobacillus sp. X-49. Taxonomy (NCBI): domain Bacteria; kingdom Bacillati; phylum Bacillota; class Bacilli; order Lactobacillales; family Lactobacillaceae; genus Lactobacillus; species Lactobacillus sp. X-49. The sequence goes on along the minus strand of NZ_JBXSQM010000002.1, from coordinate 13,629 downwards.
AATCCAGCTGCTAATAAATATGAATCACCAAAAAACAGCCGAAAAACATTTGCGACTTGTTTACCTAATATACCAAATTTAGCAAAAGCCAAAAAGACAATAGCAAGTTGTATAAGACCGATAATTGCCCAAGTGATTCCTGTATTTTGCACCTTCTTACTTTTTCTAGGCGTTTTGTTTTTTTTCTTAGGCATACCTTCCACCTAATCAAAAATTAAAAGTTAGCTTCGAAGTTCAAATTAACCGGTTTTTCCAGTGTAATTTGCGTAACTTCATAAGTTAAAGTTTCAATATATTCAACTAGTGGCCGGCTAAGTAACTTATAGTCAGTATTATCCAAGTCATTACCGTCACCAAAATAATCCTTAATCTGAACAATTTGACTAATCATTCCACTGACAGAAAATTGTCCAGGTGCGGGGGCAACATCAAAAACCACAGTTATCTCAAAGTAGTTGCCGTCCTCACCCTTATCAGTAGTTCCATCTTCATTCTGCTTTTCAACTTTTTTCAAACCAAAGTTTACCTTGTCCTTAGTTTTTGGTTCTTCATTAATGTCATAATGAAAATTCTTAACTAAAATTGGTGTCTCTTTTTTAAAATCCATTTTATTCTCCTCCTAAATTTCTCTGATAACGCTGCGGTCGATTATAATTATCTTTTAATTTGTCATTTTCATAATGATGCTTTTTTTCCATTAGTGGAAACCCTTGTTGGCGCAATGCCTCAAGCAAAACAATTGCTACTGAATTAGCTAAATTATAACAGCGAATATTATCAGACATTGGGATCCGCAAATTGCGATCATAATATTTTCGCATAAACGTTTCCGGTAAGCCAGTTGTTTCTTTGCCAAAAATAAAATAATAGTTTTTATTGGGATTAGTATAGGAAACTTCCGCATAATTTTTTGACGAAAATTTAGAAATCAAATACATTTCATCTTGCGAACCTAAAGTACTAAGGAAAGCTGCCAAATCGTCATGTAAATGAACTTCTACTTTATCCCAATAATCTAATCCAGCCCGTTTCATTTTCTTATTATCAATCTGAAAGCCAAGTGGTTCAATCAGATCAAGCACTGTGTTAGATCCAGCACAAGTTCGGGCAATATTACCAGTATTAGCTGGCATTAGTGGCTCAAATAAAACAACGTGATTTGTCAATCTTTTATCTCCTCAATTTAAAAAGTCATAATAACGATTATACCTATACATTCCACTACTTTTTTATTTTCTTAGAATCTTTTGTCACTAGCGAACTATCTTCATCTTCACGAAAAACTTGAGAAACTTTCCGATAATAGTTATATACCCGCAATGTAATAATTTTTAAAACAGCATAGATCGGAATCCCAAAAACTACTCCCCATAGCCCCCAAACTGAACTTGAACCGATTAAAAGCAGAATCGTTGTTACGGGATGCATCTCCATTTTGTTCCCCATAACAAGTGGGCTAATTATTCGAGATTCGATAGTCTGCTCGATGATAAATACAATCAAAACTTTAATTACCATCGGCACCGACATCATAATCGCTATTGCAATTGCCGGAATAAAAGCTATGAAGGTACCAAAATATGGAATCAAATTCAAAACTGCACTCAAAACTGCAAGTGCAATTCCGTATTGTAACCCAACTATACTATAACCAATACCAAACATGATTCCAACCCAAAAAGCAACGGTAATCTGGCCTCGAATATATGCTGCCAAAGCAGTGTTAATTTCATATAACAATTGACCAAAACCTTTTTGCCAACGACTGGGAGCAAATTGTGTCAGATATGGCCGCAAGTTATGTGCATCTTTAAGCATAAAAAACAAAATAAACGGCGCGGTTAAGACTGTCATAAAAATAATCGTCACAATACTAATTGCAGAAGAAATATTGTTTAATGTAGTATTTATCGTAGTTTGTCCTGATTTAAAAATTGTATTCTGTGCTCTAGTAATAGCATCATTAATATTATTTCTAACACTATGAAGCTGTGGTGCATTTAAAGTGTTCTGTATTGCATTAGTCGCATCATTCCAAATATACGGCCAGTGCTTGATTAAGGAGTTAATCTGTCCTTGAACAATTGGCAATAAGGTGTTAACTGTCCAGACCAATAATAATGCAACTAACATAAACAAGCCAATAATAGTGACAACTCGAGGGATCTTAAATTTACGTTCAAGTAAATCCACTAACGGATTCATAATATAAAATTGAATAAGTGCAAGAAGTAGCGGAGGTAATATCGCACTTACAAACAATCTTGCCGGATTCAATACGAAAGACACCTTGTTAAACAACCAAATTACCAAAAAGAATAATAAAATATTTAACAGTGCTATACTAAATCGGTTATTCAAAAACCATTTTTGAAAAACAGATTCTTTTTTATGTTTTCTTAAATTGTCCATTAACCCCATCCTAATCAAATATGTTCATAAACAATATGATCATCAACTTTAAAAACCGGTAGTCTCTGAGACGCACCTGAAGTTAAATAAATTGCGTTTGCCAATGGTTTCTTGGAATTTAAAGCAGTGAAAAAAAACGTAACATGTCCCAATGTCTTAATGTTATTTTCAACCATTGCTCCGACATAATTGGCCACATAAGTTTTACCACCAATCGTGATTGTATCACCAGTGTTAAAAACAAAATTGTCAAGTGGAATTTGTTGATCAAACTTCTGAATTACTGATACTTCAACTAAATCAGGCGATACATTATCACCAAACAAAAGAACCATTTCATTTTCCGGCTCAATTGCTTGTCTACCTATTTTATTAATTGTTGCAATCCATTTCATTGTCTTATATACTCCTTAACATTTAATTTTAACATAACAAAAACCGCTTAACTAAATAATAAGCGGTTTTATTAACAGTTCTTTACTTATGATGATACAAAAGCAATTTCTTTAGTTCATCTAGCAGAACTAACGGAATTGGAAGACAGAATAGGAAAATCCAGTCTATTGGCATAAGGCTAGTAGTATTAAACAATTGCTGTAATACTGGGGTCATAGTTAAAATAAAGAATAAGAAAATTTCAAATCCTATACCAAACCAAATACTTGGATTACTAAATACCCCTTTCTTAAAGATTGAAATCTTATTAGTCCTGCAGTTTAAAACATTAGCAATTTGAGTGAAAATAATTGCTCCTAACACCATTGTTGTGGCTCGTAAATAAACTTGACCACTTGAAGCCAGTGGAATATGAGGCCATCCATTTTGATAGTTAACAAAGAAATAAGCTGCAATTGAAATTACACTTGAAATTAGTCCATACCACAAGAATGCTTTTTCAATAACCCGTTTATTGAGTAAGTGTTCACCTCGACTTCGCGGTGCTTGTTTCATTACATCCGGATCGACAGCTTCACTCCCTAATCCCAATGCTGGTAACATGTCCGTTCCTAGATCAACGGTTAAAATTTGCATTACTGTCATTGGTAGTGGAATCAAACCACCCGAAAATAGAAACAATATTGATGGAAAAGCTTCAGGAACATTAGATGTTAGTATATAAGTTAAAAATTTACGAATATTACTATATACAGCTCGTCCTTCTTCGATTGCAGCAACAATTGAGGCAAAATTATCATCAGTTAAAATAATATTAGCCGCATCCTTTGCAACATCAGTTCCTGTCATCCCCATAGCAATACCAATGTCAGCCTGCTTCAAAGCCGGAGCATCATTGACACCATCGCCAGTTGAAGCAACGATTTCGCCATTCTCTTGTAATGTTTTAACAACTTTATATTTTTGTTCAGGCGCAACTCTAGCAAAAATCACCTCGCCCCTTAATGCTTCACGTAACTCACTGTCATTCATTTTTTGTAATTCATCGCCAGAGATCACACGAGCATGCTCAGAGGTTAATCCAATTTGCACTGCGACAGATTTTGCTGTCAATTTTGAATCACCGGTAACCATAATGATCTTAATTTTTGCTTCATGACAACGTTTGACGGCATTATAAATTTCTGGACGAGGTGGATCGCTCATAGTCGTCAGACCAACAAACACCAAATGATTTTCTGCAGTTTCAATTGTTAACTTAGTAACATCTGTATTATCTTTATCAACAATCCGATAAGCCATCGCCATACTACGTAAACCTTTAGCGGCGTATTCAGCATTATATTTTTCGGCTCTTTTTTTATCATCGGCAGTCATTGATCGAACTTGTCCATTAACTTGAACTTGATCGCACTGCTTGATAACATCGCTAAAAGATCCTTTCGTAAAAATAATATACTGATGATCATTCCAGCGATGAATCGTCGACATCCGTTTACGATCTGAATCAAACGGTAGTTCTCGTAAACGGGGATATTTGACCAACACTTTTTGACGATCAAAGCCAGCTTTTTGTGCCATTATAATTAATGAAGCTTCGGTTGGTGTTCCTAAAATTTTGGGTTTTTCCCCTTTAACATTGCTTGGCTGAATAGAAGTATCATTATCGAGCGCTGCAATCTGTATCAACTTATGCAAATCGGGATTTTCTTCATACCATAATTGCTTTTTATTAAGTTCAATTTGACCGTTATTCTCATAACCATTCCCTGTAACCTGAAATTCATTTTGCGGCGTCCAGATATAATGAATCGTCATTTGGTTTTGAGTCAATGTTCCCGTTTTATCAGAGCAAATAACTGTTGTCTCTCCCAGAGTTTCAACTGAATTAAGTTCTTTAACTAAAGCATGTTTTTTTGCCATCCGCTTAACACCTTGAGCAAGGCTTAATGTGACTGTTGGTAATAAGCCTTCAGGAATAAATGCCACAATCATCCCCAAAGCAAAAATAAAAGCTTTCGCAAAAGGATACTTCACAAAGAAAATTGCTGCAATTAAGAAAATCATTCCAATTGATACAGCAATTATTGATAATTGTTTTGTCAACCGATTTAATTCTCTCGTTAATGGGCTATCAACCTTTGTTTGTTTTTGGGTCAACTGTGCAATTTTACCAAATTCAGTATTCATCCCAGTGGCAAATGCAATCGCACGAGCAGTACCTGACCCAACCGTTGTTCCTGAATATACTAAATTAGTTTCGGCATAGCTACCTTCACCGGGTGCATAATCAATTGTCTTAGATTCAGGAACAGATTCACCATTTAATGCACTTTGATCGACCTGCATAGAATTAGCCGTAATTAACCGAGCATCTGCTGGTATAGCATTACCTGCTTGCAAAACAAAAACATCTCCAGGAACCAATTCCTTAGAATCAATTTGCATCTTTTTATCATCACGAATAACTTGAACATAAGTAGGGAGCATACTATTCAATGCATCTGTTGCCCGTTTAGCTGCTCGTTCTTGCCAGAAACTAAATAATCCATTAATAATGTTGACCATCCAAATAGCAATACCTAACTCCGGTGTTCCACTGAAAATGGCTACTAATCCAGAAATCCATAATAATATTGCCATCATACTGACAAAGTTTTTAAAGAATGTTTTCCATTCAGATTCTTCCTGAGATTTTTTAATCTCGTTTGAACCAAACTTTTTTAGTCTATCAGCTGCCTCTGACGAGCTTAACCCCGTAGTAGACGAGTGAAGATTAGTAAAAACTTCTGAAATTTCATTCTTAGCATAAAGCTCTCGAATTTTATTTTCATCCATTCACGTATACCCCTTATTAAAATTTTGCTGCTTATTTTGTTAGCAGTTCTGACACCATACTTTAACACTATTTAAGAAAATTGGTTACTATAAATCTTTACAATTGTGTGTCATGCTATAATGATGATTGAACTTATTCTCATTAAAGCAAAATGGAGGCGTAAAATGAAATTACTAATTGGTGGGTATACTAAAAAAAATGCTACTGGAATCTATCAATTGCCATTAATTAAATCTGATAATAGTTTACAACTTGGAGAGGCTCAAGAAATAATTCGAATCGGAGGACCAACATACTTTGTCCAAGATAATGATTTGATTTTTTCAATCAATAACACGGGTAACCAAGGCGGAATTAGCTCTTTCAAATTATCTAATAACAATTATTTAGCTCAAGATTCATACTTAACAACTGGTTCTTCTCCAGCTTATATTGGTATCAATCGTAAGCAAAAATTGCTTTATACAGCAAACTATCATACCGCAGTTTTGGCAGTATTTTCTTACGAAGCTAATGGTCAAATAAAATTGCTTGATTCAATTAAACACACAGCTGATACTCTCGGTCCTTGTCCAGAACAAGCAGACGGACCGCACCCACATTTCTTTGACCAAACACCGCAAGGCAACCTAGTTAGTTGCGATTTAGGTAATGATTGCGTTGATTTTTATAGTTTTGAACATAACCATTTAAATCATTTGGCAAAATATCAAAACGAAGCTGGTTTTGGTAGTCGGCATATCGTGTTCAATAAAGACGGAAATTATTTCTACGTTGTAGGTGAACTTTCAAGCAAGGTCAATGTTGTACATTTTAATGAACAAAACTGGACCTTTACCAATATTGCCACCTATTCGACCATTCCAGAAGATTTTACTGCACATAATGGTGCAGCTGCTATTAGAATAAGCAATGATGGAAAATTTGTTTATGTATCTAACCGCGGACATGATTCAATTACTGTATTTGCAGTTAAAAATGATCATACCTTGGAGCTACGCCAAACAGTTTCAACCTTCGGCGAGTTTCCGCGGGACTTTAATTGGGATAATGAACAAAAATTTGTTGTTGTAGCTAATCAGAATACTGATAATGCCACACTTTATACTCGAGACAGTCATAGCGGTTGCTTAACCCCTATTCAAAAAAATATATCTGTTCCTGAAGGTACTTGTGTTCTTTTTTGCAACTAAATTTTAAAAACAAAAAGAGTTAGAACATTGAAGTTACTTCATAGAGTTCGTTAACATTAATTTATATTCGCTAAGGTCGTATTCCGATATTCAATTGGGATGCGTCCTTTTAACGTATGTCTGATTCTACTTTTCAAATTTATTAGTGTAATTTCATAGCTATAAATATTTACTTGGCTTTCGAAAACTATGTTAACATATAAATAATTTTTAAAGAAACGTAATCGATCATGGAAGTTAAACCCAAGAATTTTAAAGTTCTAACTAATAAAGAAAGAGCAACGATACTTGGAAAGCTCAAGCAGATTATAATTTTGGTTATGGAGTGGGGCATGCTATTTCCAAATTCAATAAATATCTTTCTCGACCATCTTGTTGAGTTATGTATATTAAGTATTTCTAAGCTTCTGGAGATATAGGAAAGGATTTTATAGCATTATGAAACAACTAGGACAAATTATTTTATTTTTATTAAAAGCGGCTGCCTACTTCTTTTGGTTTTTAGTTACTTTTCTTCTTATGCAGGTGCCAACACTTGCAGAAAGATTAAATGAACATGAAACAAGAAATAACGTAAATATTTTACACCATGTGCTTATTCTTATAATTGGTTGCCTAGTTGGTTTTGTAGCTGTCTATATTTTTTATAAAAAGATTAATGGAACACCAATCCTGTCAGTAAAACTACGTGTTAGAAATTTGTTGAGTTCTTTAGGTATTACAACAATTTCATTTTTAATACAACTGATAATTGGAAAGATTGGTAGTATAGGTAACACAGACAATGATTTAATCAGATTGTTGCACACTCGATTAGGGGTAATTGTATTTTTTACTCTAGTTATATCAGGTCCTATTTTAGAAACATTATTTTTTCAAGGTGGATTACAGGGTGGAATTTTCAAAAAAATGAACCCTTGGCTGGCAGTAATTTTAACTAGTCTGATTTTTGCTTTAGCTCATGGGGAAGTAATTTCATGGGCAGCATTACAATTATTCGTTAGTGGATTGGGGTTCTCACTAATATATTTAGTAACTAAAGATATTAAAATGTCTATTCTTAGTCACAGCTTAACAAATTTAATTATTTGGTTATTAAGATTTTTTTAACATAAAGGAGATAAGTAAAATGAGTAGTTTTAAACAAATAAATGGTTATGAAAGCTTAACAGATACCAAGCCAAAAAAGTAATCGGCGGAAACGATTGATAAGTATCCAGGTCGATCACGTTTAATAATGGTTCAGAATTCACAGATATAGTTCAAATTAAAAATGCAAGACTACTTTACTCACTCATGTTCGCCTTAGGAAAGATGAAGTAATGAAAACTGCAATAGTCTGCTCAAGCTGTCCTTTCTAAGAGTTAAAGTATGCAGGATAAGATAGATAATTACGTTCAAAAATAACTAAAGTGATTAGCCGTAAATATCGGCGCATCCTCCATAGCCAAACAGTAAAAATCTATTCAAGTTATATGTTTCTTCAGACTAATAACTATTACACTTAATTTGCCGCAAATTGTGGTATAACATTTTTGATAGATAATCATGATTAGGAGGTATATATCATGAAAAACAAAAAAATGATTGGGACTTTTTAGCGGCCACATCATTAGCTTTAGGTTTTAGTGTTTCTACTACACAGGTTCATGCCAAAAAATATCATTGGGTACGAAACTATTCATACTCTGCTAGACCGTATCATGCCAAAGACCCTCAAGCGAGTGTAGCCGTTTGGAATTGGAATCACACACATAAGTTACATGATTTAGTTAATTTTCCACATACAACTTGGTATGCGACTTCTTCAGTAACCATGCGCCACGGCTCTACTAAGGCTGTCTATTATAAAGTTGTTAGTGGTAATAAAAAGCATAGTGGTTATATTTGGCGTGGCTTTTTAACAAAGGGTGCCTATATTGACCCAGCTGATACAGATAAAGGGATAGTTTTAGCCGATCCAGCTGAGAGGTACTATGATCCGCAGTTACCACCAAATTGGGTAGAAAAGAAAAATATTGACAGTCATTTGAATAATCAAGTTTCTGCTTTATTTACTGGAACAGAACCAGACAAGCAGGTACAATTAGCAGCAGATCTAGCTGGAGACGACTATTTAATAACAGGTAAACCTTTGTTAAATCTTCAAAATGATATTTTAGGTACTGAAAATGCTGCTAATATAATTAGTATAGCTGGTACTAGCAAATATAAAGGTCCAGCTGATGGATTATTTCAATTTGTGAAAGAGCAAATAAACCAGCAACTAGCTGTGCAAGGCAAGACAATCTCTGATTTTGCGGATTATAAAGTTGGTTCATATGTTTATCCCAGCAATAATAAAAACTGCGGTCAATTTATGATTTTCTTGATTCCAAAAAGTGCAACCTTACCTAAATTAGGAGATGTCTATTATGATCCAAATAATACGAGTTTGGCTGTTCCTGCCGATTCAATTGATAATAATTTGAATAACCAAATAGCAGATTTGTTCCCTGATACAATTAAGGATAGTCAAGTACAATTTGGTGCTAATTTAGCAAGTCTTGTATTTGGAGGAGATGCTGACCACGATAGAGATATAGTATTAGATGATATCGTTGGTAAAGGTAATCAAGATAATTACTTTGAATCTGATGAAAGATATACTGGCTCTCCAGATGGTCTTGTTGAATTTGAAAAAGAGCAATTAAAGTATAAGTTAGCACTAAGGGGAAAAACATTTTCAGATTTTAAAGGCTATAAGATTGGTGTTTATGTAGTTCCTCAAACTGTAAATAAACTACAATATGGAAACCTTTTAGTAGTTCTAACTCCACCAAAAGCAAAACTGCCAGCTGTACCTCCTGTACATACCTTTAATGTAAATGATGTAAATTAAAATTAAAAGATCAATTCTAAGTTTCGTTAGAATTGATCTTTTTTAGTGCATAAGTTATTTTTTGAGATTATTTAAAAAGCAACAGTTGCCAAGCCAACTCAATAACTTCTTTCATTAGCTTTAAGCTCTATTCTTATAGCAGCCTCACAGTTGGCATAAACAGAAGTAAATTACATTGTAAATGATAGATATATTTTGTTTCTAGTTTTATCCTTAAGAACATAGCTACTGAATAAAGCAATACTTACTTCATTACGATTGCTAGTAGTTTCAATTAGATGATGTAATGCTGAGGGGACGATTCTAAGAAGCTTTTTATTAACTTACATTGATAATAATTTTACCGGACTTATTCTTAGAATCGCGATTCTATATTTAAAGCAAAAATTTTAGCCAAAATCTACTTAATCAAGAAAGTTTGCTTGTTGATAGACACGATATGCGCCAGTCTTTCGCATAGTGTGAGTTCCAAGAAAATCAATATGAAGATTTTTCCCTAACCTATTCATAATCTTCCAATATTGTCGACTATCAATGTGCTTTTCTGCATGATATACACTTGGAAAAAGCCAAGGGCTACTACAATATTGCCATTAAATGATGAATGCTGGTAACGAGGAATTTTACGAGCATTGGTCTGAAAGCTTTCAAATCAATCAAAGTATTCTTCTAAATCCTCTTGAACTGATTTTAAATATAAAATATTGTATTTCTTGGTCTTCTTATCATGGTCTTCTTATCAATAGTATATGCTTTACGCCTTACTCTTCCATGATTATCAAAGACATCACTCTTTTTTAAACTAAGAACGCCACTTACTCTAAGTAAAGTAGCTTTCCCAACTTAAAAAATAGTATAGTCTTTTCTACCTGTTCCTGCTCTATCTAACAAATCTTTTTGAACATATTTTAAAACCCAAGAATCTTTAATAGGTTTAACTTCTTGCTTCATTTTTAAATTAGTTCCTTTTTATATATTTTTTGTAATATTTCCAAAATTAATGAAAGCGTTATTTATTTGTATAATCAAATTATAATTCTAAGAACATATACGGGTAAAAATTAATGCAAGTTAGTAAAAAGGACCTTAGAATCGTTCTCTCAGTATATGTAGCATGATTAAAATAAATAGCAAATAGAATAATTGTAAAATCAAAAAATTCTTCTTGATCTTGTACAATAGATATTATGAAAAAATTTGCTTTCTAGAGGAAATTTTATGGGCCCAATACTTTATACAAAAATAAGCCACTCAGAAACTAATCTGAGTGGCTTATTATAATGTCTGGATCGAGTTTGTATTCTAAATTATAGTGACGTTTTTGCACCTTGGATTTAAGGCGTCAACTTAATGTTCTCTCTTTTAAATTAATGAATATAAGAAGCCCAACATTTCTATATCTTTTTGGGCTTTTGTTTTAATTTTAATCGCTTCACTGCTGCAAATTTTTTAATTTCTTCATATGGCCAAATGTGACTCTCCTCTTGATCTTGTATATATAGATATTATAAAGAATTTGTTTGTTGGAAGGAATTTTATGGATCAACCACATTATGCAAAATTAACAGAAAAGGAAATATCTAAATTACCTTTTTACATTAAAAAATTTTACTTAGGCAAGAATCTGTCTCAGACAACTAAATGTCAATATTTAACAGAAATTAGATGTTTTTTTTACTTGATGCTATGTAATACTGGCATTAGTACGGCTAAAAATAATGTCGATATTTGGCTTGATACTCTAAAAAGATACTTTAGATAAAATTAAATATTTTTATACTATATATATATCGCTAGCAAATAATTAATTTTTTAGAATGCGTATTTTTATTATTATGACAGATCTTTCATACACATTAACAAGTTTGGGATTCAAATTATGATTAAGAATCCTCTTCTTGGCATATGTTCCAAAGTTAAGGTTAAAATATTCTTATTGAACAGCCAAGTGATGTTTTAATTCATTTGAAATTTTAAATCGTGATTAAATCTGTTACTACCTATTATGTTGTCTAAAATGTATTGGGACTGGCTATCTTTATTTTTAATAATCCTATTCATAAACATTACATTATATGGTCACCAACTAAGAAACTGTGTTCTATGACCATAAAATCTTTTGGCTTGGGATAATAACTATTTTTAAAGTATTAACTAAGCAAAAATTTTTATTAGGCAAATACAAACACGTGAAAAATCGCATGCTAGTTACAATAACTAATCTAAAGAGCGTACTTTCTGAAAATATTATCTATACAATAATTAGTTCAAAGATAAATAAAGCTAGGTATCAGTTACAAAATTTATTTTTCACAAAAAAGGACGCTTTACAGGTGTCCTTAATTCTTTTCTTTATACTTATAATAATTATTTTCAAAACCTGAATCAAGCATATTTTTAGAAACTTATATTCCAGATTTATCATTTTTTCAATTCAAACTTAGAGACTCTCGACCTAAACTAACTTAAGAGAAAAAATATTTATGAGCTCTTTTGACACATGAATTCAAAGATTCCACTACTGTTAGTGACCTCAACTTTAATTGTAAAAGAAAAAATAGACAATTTGTCAAGTAAATATCTAGTTCTTGACGTCAGTATTTATTTGATAAATTCAGAAATTAACTCTGATTTAAAGTTTAACAATTAGTCTACATTACAGGAAATAAATTAATTTTTAGCTGTGTTTTTATGCCATTTCCAAGCAGAAGAAATAATATCTTCAATATTCTCATGTTTTGGCTTCCAACCTAAAATTTCGCGCGCTTTAGTTGAATCTGCAACCAAAATATCTGGATCACCACCACGTCTTGGACCAAAAGTATATGGAATATCAATGCCAGTAACTTTTCTTGCAGCCTTTACTATTTCAAGATTCGAGTATCCTTGAGATGTCCCTAGATTAAACACATCAGACTTGTTAGTTTTCACTAATTTAGTTAACGCTAAAATATGGGCTTCAATCAAATCATTAATCTCAACATAATCGCGAACATTAGTTCCATCTTTTGTATTATAATCATCACCAAAGATTGTAAATTTACCATCATCCTTAAGTGCACTTTTCAAGAGTACTGGGATTAAATGTGTTTCATGCTCATGCGCTTCTCCGAGAGAACCATTATCTGCTGCCCCAGCCACATTAAAGTACCGAAGAGCAATTGACTTAATGCCATTAGCTTTATCAGCCCAAGACATAATACGCTCCATCATCATTTTACTGTCACCGTATGGATTAATAGGTTCAAGCGGCGTATCTTCAGTAATTTTTTCCACTTTGGGAATACCATATACCGCAGCAGTAGAAGAAAAAATCAAATATTTAACTTGTGCATCAACCATTGCCTGAAGCAAGGAAATCATACCAGTTACATTATTATCATAATACTTCAACGGTTTTTTTACAGATTCAGAAACTAATGATGACGCTGCAAAATGCATTACTGCACCAATTTTTTCTGCACGCAAAATTTTACTTACTAAAAATGTGTTTTTTAAATCTCCCTGATAAAACTTTGCCTTAGGATCTATTGCACTTGAATATAGAGTGTCAAGTACGACTACATCATATCCATTTTTAATTAATTTTTTTACTGCAACTGAACCAATATATCCAGCACCACCAATAACTAAAATACGCATAACAAAATTCGCTACCTTTCAATTTATTTTAGTAAACTACTCATTCTAATAAATACTAAATTTTCAGTTCCATATATTCCAATAACTATGACAAAATACAATTGTTTTTAGATAGTATAAATCATAAATATATTTTAAACGAAAATTGCAATTTTAAGTTGAACACCCTACTTGATTTGATAGATGCAATCTAATCTTTTCTCATATAATTCATCGGGAGTGTGGTAGGCTAAGATTTTGCGCGGCAGGTTATTGCACCATTCCTC